>DASWIN010000162.1:0-9803 GCA_036397655.1 Nitrospiraceae bacterium
GCCGCCTTGTTCAAGGTAGAGGAGTGTCTCTATTCGGTCGCGGGGAATCCGATCATTCTGCTGTTCCTCCTGGGGACAAAGGGCTTTTCCGCGTCCAATGTTTCGAGGACGCAAATCGAAGCGGCCCACATGAACCAGAAATTTCTCGAATGTACACGACAGGTGGTGGAAGCGCTTCGCAGGAATGATCCGTTTGGGGCGATGCGCGCCCAATATCGCAAGAATATAGTGCTTAGCTCGCCTTTTATCGGCCGGAGCCGTTAAGTCGCGCCCGGCGTCGGGCGACGACAAACGCTGCCAACCGCCCGAGACATGGCGGCGACTCTCTCCTACAGGGCCGGATAGAACCGGTCATCCGCGAATGGATCACCATTCTTGGGAATGGTGCCTTTTGCAATGGGCAAGCCGTTGGGCCGCTCGCGATAGCGCACATCCTGGCCCAGGTAACGCACCGACAGAGCCAGCCGGCGCTGTGTTTTGGAGGCATTCCCGGCTGCGCCGTGCACGGTCATGGGGTGGTGGCAGATGCAATCTCCGGCTTTCATATCCCACGAAAGAATATTGACGCCTTCACGATTCTTCGGATCCGAATAGTTGGGCGGCAAGTCAGTCCGGCGCTCGGTTTCCGCCTCGCTCTCCTTGGGAGTGAAAAAGCCGTAGACTTCCCCCTGAAGATGAGAACCGGCGACATATTGAAGGCCACTGCACTCGACGGTTATGTCCGTCATCGTCACCCAGATGGAGACGATATCCTCCCCCTGCACGGGCCAGAACGGAATGTCCTGGTGCCAGCGACTAGGATCCTGCGTCATGGGCTCTTTCAGGAAGATCTGATCATAATACATCCGGACCCTGTCCTGCCCGAGCAATCTCTTGGCGATCTCCGGTCCGGCGGAGTTAAGAGCGAAATCCCGAAAGTCATCGTCATATCGCCACATGTCGAAGCTGGAGAAGTATTTCCCGGGGTTGCCGGGCTTTGTGCCGTTTACGCCGCGGCCGCTTTCGGCGACGCGATCGATCGCGCGGTACATGCGATCGGTCCAATCCTTGGAGAAGAGCCCCCGCAGGCAGACCACGCCATCGCGCTTGTAGGCTTCCACGTCCGCATCCGAAATGCGCTCTGCAATCGTCAGCCCGGCCATTTCCTTCTCCCATTCGCTGGCTCGCTTGCGCACAGGATCACGCAGCGGAAGACGGTGAATCGCTGGGGGAAAGAGGGAATTCTAGGGGGTGGAATTTCCGACGGCTACCAGCCGGATTCCGAACCGAACGGCAGGATTTCCCGAATTTCATCTATAATGCGAAGCTGCCCGTCGACCACCTTGAACACGCCCATCATGTAGAACGAGCCGGCATCGGGCCGCGGGCTGTCCGGTATGGGATGGAAATCGACCACGACGAAACTGACCGCAACGCTCAAAGCGGTATCCAGCACCGGATAGCGTCGATTGCGCGAAATGGGCCGCGCGGGCTTCGTGTTGTTGAGTCCGGAGGCACAGCTGTGCACCGTCTTGTCGGGAGACAGCAGGGTCATCAGGCTGTTGGTCGTCTTGGCCCCGTTGTCGTACTTGTCGCAGCGATAGTGGAAAGCGGGGATCGAGCCATCGCTTTGCTGCAACCCCTCCCAATAGCTGTCGGCGCTCCTTTCCAGCTCGTCCCTGTCTGCCGCGCGTCCGGCGGGAACAGGCGCCTGATAAAGCAGGTCGGCCTTCAGCAATTGCTGGACATCGGCAAACGGGCCGTTGCCGTCGGTACTGAGAATGGCTTCCGCTTCACTGATCTTCGAATCCCGGATCCGCAGCCTCAGAGCGAATGGCCATGGCTGGCCGTCGCGATAGGCCACGCCCATCACTGCCGTCTGTTGCGTTTCCGGATCCGCGAAGAACAATTCGCCTGCAAAGCGCTCAAGAGTCGACCAGTAGCCCGAAGTCAGGTCGATATCCTTGCCATTCTCCGTGGCCCGGAAGCCCGGGTCGAGTGCCAGGCAGCTCGGATCTCTCCGGCAGACTGCCGCCAGATAATCCCTGGCGACATGGATCAGGCCATCCCGATCGAGCAGCTTCGCGCTGGTCATCTCGAGGCTCATCCCAGCCCGACAGCAGGCAGCCCGAAATGGACCCGCCCGTAATTGATTGCCGAGGTATCGGACTGGTGGGCCAGGTGCCCGCGCAAGACGGAGATGTTGCGCCAATAGCGGCCCAGCGGGGCAGCATGGTGAGCGTGGGAGGAACCAGCGGTCCTGAACATGATCGCCACGGCTTGCCAAGCCAGCTCGATAGCTTCCAGCTGCACCAGGCACATCCGTCGTTCAGCTTCGGGATCAGTCGGCTTTCCATCATAGATGGCCTGAGCGACATTCATGTACTGATGCGCGGTGTGCATCAGCGCGGCCTTGGCGGTGTCGATGAGCGACCGGCAGCGTCCGAAGTTGTATTGGTACTCTGCCAGCTCCGATCGAGTGACGCCCACGGGGAACATTGTCCTGTTACGGAAGACATCTTCGTAACAATCCAGGGCGCCTTCCGCCGCGCCGACCAGAACCGAGCTGGACTCACCGACAACAAAGGTGCGGTACGGGCCGAAGTAGAGCGGGTTGTCGAAAAGTTCGCGATCGGGAAGCTGGCGCTGCCCATCGGTCGGCATGAACAGCGATTTGGTCCGCATTTCAGGCACGAACACGTCCTTGACGATAACCCGGTCGGAGCCGGTGCCCTGCATGCCGAACACTTTCCAGTTGTTCTCAATGGTGAAATCGTCCCGGTCGACAATGGCCATGATCAGGCGGCCCTGCGGATCGTCCGTGACGCCAACGACGACGATGATGTGTGTCGCATGCGCGCTGCCGGAGGCATAATCCCATGCCCCGGTGACCCGGTATCCGTCCTCAACCGGAACGGCCTTTCCCGGAGGTGCGGTGACTTCGGGTGCGCGCACTTCCCCATGTTCGCCAAAGACGTCACGCAGCCCCTCGATCGGGAAGGTCGCCAGCTGGAACATGTGCCCGGATGTGAGCGCCAGCACCCAGCCGGATTCCGGGCAGCCGCGGGAAATCTCCATCATCACGTTCACATAAGTGGGGAGATCAAATTCGTAACCGCCGAACATCCTTGGCTGCACGATCCGGAAGAAGCCGGCATCGACGAGCTCGGCATTGGCTTCGACGCTCATATTGCCCGCTTCTTCGGTGGCCCGCTGCCGCTGTCGCAATTGCGGCCGCATAGCCTCGGCCCGTTCCAGCATTTCCTGCGGCGTCAGATCGGGCTCGGGTATCGGCAGGGAGGCGCGATCATTCCCACCTGTCACAACTGTTGTTTGGGCGGGCATGCCTGCAGTCCTTCTTCGCGATCGTGTCTCGTCGGCGAGCTGGCCTCCATAGAGGCGGCAAACGCCGGCTGAGCCTGCGTGTCACAAGCGAGCGGCCGGAAAACTAGGCGCATAAATGAATGGCTTGAAATTGCGCCGTTCAGTCGGCCGGAATCCGAGCACTGCGAAGAGAACTAATAGGCCCCCTAGTTTATGGCCTCGCGCGCACCCTAAATTCGACCATTGGATGGCAAGAGGACAACGGGCCAAGCATGTGCGCCGACATGTCCGCGAACACGAGCGGGCGTGCAGGCCAGGTTGCTGGTTGCCGACATCTCGTAACGGGAGATTGAAGATGGTTCAGACGGGATCGGATGGCGCTGTGTCGCGGCTCCTTTCGGGCGCAGACTGGAGCGGGAAGAGTTTCAACGGTGAGTGGCGGGCTGCAAGCACCGCAATCGCCGTTCGTGAACCGGCCACCGGCGAAGTTCTGGGGGAAGTGGGCGCGGCGAAGCCAGAAGACGTTCCCGCCGCCGTGGCGCGCGCTCGGGAGGCGCAGGCGCAATGGGCTGAGAAACCTGCTGAAGAGCGCGCCGCCCTGTTCCGCCGCGCCGCCGACATCCTGGAAGCCGATCGGGAAGCGCTTCTGGATGCCATCGTCCGGGAAACCGGAGGCGTACGCGGGAAAGCCGAGGTCGAGCTGCAAGGCTCAATCGGTGAGCTCATCCACTCCGCGGCGATTCTGATCCATCACGAAGGGTATGTTCTCCCTAGCGCCGATCCCACGCGACTTAGCCTCGCGCGGCGCGTACCGCTCGGTGTCGTGGGCGTGATCGCGCCCTGGAACTTCCCAATGCTGCTGGCAATGCGCTCGGTCGCCCCGGCCATTGCGCTTGGGAACTCGGTCATTCTCAAGCCCGATCCGCAGACTCCAATTGTGGGGGGTGTGGTGATCGCGCGTGCGTTCGAGGAAGCCGGTCTTCCGCCGGGAGTCTTCACTGTCGTTAACGGAGGCGCGGAGGTGGGCGAAGCGCTGGTCGCTGCCGATGGCGTGCGCATGATCACCTTTACCGGCTCAACGGCTGTCGGTCGCCGCGTTGGCGAGGTCGCCGGCCGGACGCTGAAGCGTGTTGCGCTCGAGCTTGGCGGAAAAAGCCCGTTTATCGTGCTGGACGATGCCGATCTCGAGGCCGCGGCCGCGGCGGGCGCGTGGGGTTCATTCCTGCATCAGGGCCAGATCTGCATGGCCAGCGGGCGCCACATCGTCCACCGCAAGGTCGTCGACGATTACGTGGAAATCCTGGCCGCCAAGGCCGCGGCGCTTCCCGTAGGCGATCCCTTTCGCGAACAGGTGGCGATCGGTCCGATCATCAACGCCAAGCAGATCGAGCGGGTCGACAAGATCGTGAAGGATACCGTCTCCGCCGGTGCCGAGCTTGCCGCGGGCGGCACGTATGAAGGCCCGTACTACAAGCCGACGGTGCTCAACAACGTGCGCGCCGGCATGCCGGCCTATGATCTGGAAATCTTTGGGCCGGTGGCCCCGATCATTGTCGCCGAGGACGAAGAAGACGCGATTCGTATCGCCAATGACACCGAATATGGATTGTCGGGCGCCGTTCAGACCGGATCTCTCGAACGTGGTCTTTCTGTGGCACGCAGGATTCGCTCGGGGCTGGTGCATATCAACGATCAGACCATCCACGATTTGGCCGGCATTCCGTTCGGTGGAATGGGCGCGTCGGGCAACGGATCCCGCTTTGGCAGCATGACCAATTGGGAGGAATTCACCGAATGGCAGTGGATGACCGTCGGCGGTAAGCCGGCGCAATATCCGTTCTGACGACCGGTCGAATGCGCGCCGTCACCATGAGCCATTCCCGAACAGAACTGCGCGAACTGGCGCATCGCTACCTTGCCTCCCTGGGGAAGGCGCCTGATCGGGAAATTGCGCTGGCGAGCGATTTCCGCGCCACGGAGAACGGCGCTGAGGTAGCCGGAGGGAAAGGCATGCTGGCGTCCTCGCGAGGAGTTGCCGGCACGCCTGGTCTCTTCGTCGATGCCCAAACCGGTCAGGCCGTTGCGATCGGCGCGTTGAGGCTCGATGCGGGATTGCAGCCATTCGCTTTGCGGCTCCTGCTCATGGACAACACGGTCTGCGAAGCCGAGGCCATCGTGAGCAGTATCGCGACGGGGCATTTTGCCGATGTCGAGAAGCTGCTGCAGCCAGACGTCATCTACGACACGCCGGTCCCGCCGGAGAGGGGGGCGACCCGCGAGGAACTGCGGGACATCGCGGATCGATATTGGGCGGCTCTCGAAGAAAGCGATGGCAGCCTCATCGATGTCAACTACCGCGCCGACCGTTTCGCGAACGGCAAGAAGATCACAAACAACATCGAACTCCTGGCCTCGCCCGATCGCGCGGTGCACACGATCCAGACGACGTTGACGGCGACGCGATCGGCCAGGCCGATTGTTCGCGAACGGCGCTACCCGGTCCTCGATCAGGAGCTCGGCCTCGCGGTGAGCATCGCGATGGCGGATTTCCATCCTCCGGCGACAAAGGACGGCCATAAGCCGGGTACGTTCTACATTTTGAACGCCTACAAAATCGTTGATCGGGAAATCAGGATCATGGACGTGATACACGAATTCATGCCGCACGGAGCCGGATCGGGCTGGGTTTGATTTCTTGAGAACATAAGTTTTTCAAATGTTTCCCGCACATGGCGGTCATGAAAGCGCGGAATGCGGTTTAGTGTAACCGGGCCGCTGCTCCAACACATTGGCCTGATGGGGTCATAAGCTGCACAGTTCCGGTCAATCCAACCACTGGTTTGCGAATCTGTCGCGTCCGATATCGGCAACGAAGTCTTCCCGCTTCGCGTGGAGAAGATGGCGGGCTGGATGACCCGGAGAAAAAGAAACGTCAGTGGAGAGGGGCCTGAATATGAGAGTTCACAGGAAGCGCGCTTTCGCATCGTCGCTCCTTTCCGGGTTGGGAAGAGCGATGCCCGCAGCGGCTCTGGCGATGGCGGTTACGCCCGTCAGTGGGGTCATGGCTCAAGCCTCGGAGCAGGATACCAGATCGAATGAGAAGGACGGCGACAACACGATTATCGTAACCGCTCAGTTCCGCGAGCAGAACCTGCAGGACACGCCGATCTCGATCACCGCGGTAACTGGCGAGCAGATCGAGCAAATGGGCCTAGTGCGCATGGACGATCTACAGAAGACTGCTCCGAACGTCTCTTTGCGCCGGACCAACAGCTTTGGCGGACAGTCTGTCCAGGCCTTCATTCGAGGCGTGGGCCAGGCCGATGCCGACAATGTGCAGGAGCCCGGTGTCGCGGTATTCATCGACGATGTCTACCACGGGACCCTGTTCGGCTCCTCGTTCGATCTCAACGATCTGGAGCGCGTCGAAGTTCTGCGCGGGCCCCAGGGTACGCTGGCCGGCCGCAATGCGATCGGCGGCTCGATCCGGCTCATCACCGCCAAACCCCGCGGGACCGGCGAAGGATGGGTGCAGGGAACCTACGGCAGCTTCAACCGGCTGGACATCTCGGCCGGATTTGACACGACGATCGTTCCCGACACGCTCTTCCTGAGGGCCTCAGGCTTCTCGCGGACGCGCGATGGCTATGTCGATCAGATCGATTTCGCCTGCGACCGCCCTGCGCTGGCTGCGCCCCTCGCCGGTAACCCGCCCTATCCCGTTACGGTCCAGGCGGGGACCGGAGACAACTGCAAGCTGGGCACCTTGGGTGGTACCGACGAGCAGGGCGGCCGCCTGGCGTTGCGCCTGATCGCGTCGCCGAGTGTGGAGATCAATCTGAACGGTGACTATTCGGATAATAACAGCGAGGCGTCGCCCAGCACGCTGATCAACGTCATTCCGCATCCGGCCTTTGCCGGGTACAATGCCCTGTTCCTGATCCCGCAGCAGGGCATTCCTTACGATGATCGGTTTGTGCCCGATTCACCCTATGAATCCTACGTTCAGTTCGAAAATCAAATCCTGCTCGACCCGGCTTACAATGTGACGGGCATTACCGCGCTGGAAAACTCCAGCACCGTTCGCCGCTGGGGGGTTTCCGGCACCGTCGATATCGACGTGACCGACAATATCGCCCTGAAATCGATCACCGCCTATCGCACGCACAAAGGCGCAACCAATAGCATCCAGGGCAATGCGCCCATCAGCACCGGTTATGCCCTCAACGTGTTCGAGCATGAAATGTTCAGCCAGGAGCTGCGCCTGAGCGGCGTTGCGTTGAATGACAGGTTGGACTGGACGATCGGCGGATTCTACTACGACGCCACCTCGACGCTGCTGGGTCACAACAACATCCCGGTTATCGGCCGCGTCTTCAGCCAGAACGATCCGGCGACGGTCGAAGATATCGCCGCCTTCGCGCAGCTTACCTTCCGGCCGATCGAGGATCTCAGCATCACCGGCGGCATCCGCTACACCGATGAAACCAAGACTTATGTCTTCGAGCATGATTTCACGGTCACCCCGGACGAGGCGCGATACAAGGTTTGGACGCCGAGGTTCAGCCTTGACTACAAGTTCACGCCGGATGTCCTGGTCTACGGGTCCTATTCCCGCGGTTTCCGCGCGGGCGGCTTCAATTCACGTCCCTTCCTGCCGACCGATGTCGTGCCCTACGCACCAGAATTTCTCGATAGCTTCGAGGTCGGATTCAAATCCGAATGGTTCGACGGTAATCTGGTGCTGAACGGTGCGCTGTTCCTGAGCAAGTATGACGATCTGATCCTTACCGGGCAGTTGCCCAGACCACCGCTGCCATTCCCGTTCCTCGGGCCGATCAACGTCGGCAAAGCTGACATCAGGGGCGGTGAGCTGGAACTGTTTGCGACACCGACGGAGGGTCTGACCCTGAATGCCTCACTCGGTATCGCGGATTACCAGTACAAGCGGATCGATGCTCCGTTTATCGGCTGTGCGGATTCAAGCGTAACCGTCCCCGCTCCCGGCGTGAATTGCCAGCTTGCCGGGCCGACGCTGGACAGCCAGCCCATGGGCACGCCCAAGACCACCCTCAATGGCGGCATTCAGTACGAGCTTCTTCTGGACAATGCCGGGACGCTGACGCCGCGTGTCGATTTCAGCTATCAGTCCGAGGTGTTCTGGACGCTTGAGAACAACCCGCGCAGCCGCACCCGCCCGGTGACGTTGGTTGATGCGAGCCTGCGCTACGAAAACCCCAATGGCGACTGGGCCGTAACGCTTGCCGTGACCAATCTGACCGATGAGTTTTACTACGTCACCCATTCGGATCTGATTGACGGGCTGGGTTTCCATGAAGGGCAGCCTAGCCGCCCGCGCGAATGGTCTTTGACCGTACGCCGAAACTTCTGAGCAAGGCCACAGCGTAGAAAATGCGGAGCCCGATTACCATGGCAGCGCAATGAGCAATCATGAGTATTCCATGGACGGGTTCCGCGCGGCGCTGGCATCCGATCACTTGCGCCCATTATGGGATGTGATGCGGATGTTGGCCCCGCGCGAACCCAACGCCGGGGGCCAGCCAATTCACTGGGATTGGCAATCCCTGCACAGGCACATCTTGCAGGCGGGCGATCTGATCACGGCCGAGGAGGCCGAAAGACGGGTCCTGGTCCTCGAGAACCCCGATTTCGTGGGCGAGGGGCGTGCGACTAGCTCGCTCTATGCCGGTGTTCAGATGGTCTTGCCCGGCGAAGTGGCCCCGAGCCATCGCCATACCGCTTCGGCGCTGCGCCTTATCCTGCAAGGCGACGGCGGGTACACTTCGGTCGATGGCGAGCGCCACATGATGCGGCGCGGAGACTTTGTCGTCACGCCAAGCGGCACGTTTCACGAACACGGAAACCTCGGTGACGAGCCGGTCATGTGGCTCGATGGACTGGACGTGTTCGTGGTCAACCTCCTCAATGCTCCATTCGGAGAGGGCCATCCTGAAGGTTCGCAGCCACTGGTCCGGCCGGACGGCTATGCGCTTGCTCGGTATGGGGCGGGCCTCTTGCCACATGGCCACGAAGGGGGGCGAACCGAAACGCCTTTCTTCGTCTGGCCGTACGAGCGGACGCGTGAGGCGCTTTTCGAAGTTGCTGGCGCCGGAGCGCTCGATCCCTGCCTGGGGGTCAAGCTGGACTATGCCGATCCGGCTTCAGGCCGTTCCCCGATCCGGACCATGACCGGGTCGATGCAACTGCTGCCAGCCGGCTTCAGGGGCGTCCCGTATCGTTGCACCGCCGGCTCGGTCTTTGCCGTGGTCGATGGCAGCGGCGTTGCAAAGGTCGGAGGGCGAGAATTCAACCTTCAGGCCAACGACATCTTCGTTGCGCCGGGCTGGACCTGGAGAACCATCGAGGCCTCGGACAAGGAAGACCTGGTACTGTTCAGTTTCTCCGACGAAGCCCTGCAACGGTATCTTGGTTTCTGGCGTGAAATGCGTGAGCCGAACAACGAAGGATAACGCATCATG
>DASWIN010000163.1:0-4714 GCA_036397655.1 Nitrospiraceae bacterium
CGGAATTGTCACAACGGGTCTTGCAACCTGGGGGTGTTTTATACATATAAGACACATGCTGAACATCGTCTCGATCCTCATCGGTGTCGTCGCGCTGCTGCTGGCGATTCCCTCCACTATCCCCCTGCTCGGCTGGGGCAACTGGTTCGTCTTGCCGATCGCCGTCGTCGGGATCGGCGTGGGCGCGCTGTCGAGCTCCAATACGGGCCGCAATTTCTGCCTGATCGTGTTCGCGATCGCGGTTGTGCGGCTGATGCTGGGCGGCGGGATTATCTGAGGAAACGGACCTGCGGTCATTGCGAGCCACGCATTGAGCGGAGCTCCAATCCAGAATTGATAGCAGGATAGCCAAGGCGGGCAAACGGCAGGTTGTCTGGCGATAGGATATTCGGCGTCGGACCAATTCGCTTCAGGCGAGCAATTGCAACGCCGACGCCAATGCATCGGCATCGTCCATCGAATTGAAAAGCGCAGGCGTAACGCGCACGCAGGCCCCGCTGGCAAGGCCGGTTCGATACACCGTGAATATGTTGAAGCGATCCAGGAGCGTTTGTGCCAGATCGCGGTTTTCCGCTTCGGACACGTGGCCCACCAGCCGGAAGGAGGTGATGCCCGCATGCATGCGGCGATCATCCGGCGTGAGCACCTCGATACCTGGAAGATCGCGGACCTGGCGCACCCAGCGGTCGCGCAGGTCGATCAGCCTTCGCGCCCTTCGCCGGGAACCGATAGAAGACTGGAACTCAAGGGCTTCGGGCAGCGTCAGCACCGCGGCGAAATCGGTGGTACCGGTGTGAACTCTTGAACGGATCGAACCGGAATCGGGATCTTCGTCGGCAATATCGGGATCGATGGAATCTACTCGTCCCTTGCGAATATAGGCTGCACCCACGCCGAGCGGAGCCCCCATCCATTTGTGCAGGTTCAGCCCCGCAAAGTCGGCACCAAGCGCAGGGAGGGCGAAATCGACCTGTCCCAGGCTATGCGCAGCATCGACGATCACGTCGATCCCGCGTGCCCTTGCCATTGCCGCAATTTCGGCGACGGGAATCAGCAGGCCAGTGCGATGACTGACATGCGTAAGCAGGACCAGCCGGATTTCCGGCCAGCTATCGAAAGCCTGCTCATAGCTATCGATCACGTTTTGATATGTGGCCGGTTCCGGCAACGCGATCTTGATAGTCCGCGCGCCCCGACGTGCCATTCCGGCCACGAGCGAGGCCTGCATGCTGCCATAGTCGAGATCGGCATATAGGGCCGCTTCGCCCGGTCCAATGCGGTTATACCCCCCGATCAACGCCTTGAGCGCCTCGGTCGCATTGCGCGTGAGGACGATTTCGTCTCGTTCGACACCAAGAAACGTGCACAGCCGCTCGTGCGCCTTGGAAAGGTCGCCATTCATGGTGCGCCGTGCATAATAACTGTTGTCCCGGTTCACGCGGGCGACGGCCTGTTGGTAGGCCGCGAGAACGGGCCGGGACATAATGCCCCAATTCCCGTTCTCCAGCTGGATAACTGCATCGGTAACATCGTATTGCGCGGCAATCCGGGCCCAGTACGCTTCATCACTTGCCGTGTACGCACCGCCGCCAGGCGCGGCAGTTCCGGCGCGAAGCCGCGATGACGGGAGCGTCAGTGCTCCCGCCACCACGCCTTGCAGGATATTTCTCCTGTTCAGCACGTTTCGCAGCCCGTCATGAGAACGCCTTAATACGTCACGCCGAGGCGGACGAAATACTGGCCGCCATCGGTGTCGTAGGGTGCATTGCGCGAATAGATGAGGCCGCGATTTGCCTGAAACGTGGCTTCGTCCGGGTAGGTGTCAAACAGGTTTTCCGCACCGACCGTGACATTGAGGTTCTCGGAAAAGTCATACCGTATGGACAAGTCGAACAGGACGATCGAACCGAATTCCTGGAAGAAGTCGCCGGTCGCATTCCCGC
Source organism: Nitrospiraceae bacterium (assembly GCA_036397655.1). Taxonomy (GTDB): domain Bacteria; phylum Nitrospirota; class Nitrospiria; order Nitrospirales; family Nitrospiraceae; genus 2-02-FULL-62-14. The sequence continues at coordinate 1,944 of DASWIN010000163.1, forward strand.
TGCTGTCGGTCCAGGATCCGTAGTAGCGGCCATGCAGCGTGACGCCGAAATTGCCGATCAGGTAACCCAGCGTCGCCGTGGCATTATGCTGCGGTACCCGTTCCTCGAAGATCCGGCGCTGCGTTTCGTTACCGATGGTGCTGCTGGTCCCATCGGCAACATCGGTCTTGTTATAGTTGTATGCGACGCTCGCATTGATCATGCCCGGACCGGCATTGCCACGATAGGCCAGGACAGCATCGATCCCGCGCGTGCGGGTGTTGAAGTCATTGGTGAAGTAGTTAACGCTTGTGAAGCGGAGTGGATTGTCGACACCGGGCGGAACTGCGACCGCTGCCGATTGCCCGAAACGCCCGTCTACCTTGATCTGGTAAAGGTCGATGCTGGCCGAAAACCCGCCGGCTCCCTGAAAGGCGAGACCGGCAGTGATACTTTCCGATTCCTCCGGCTTCAGCGGCTTGGCTCCCAGCAAGACCGCCAGCGGATCGGTGGGGGATAGACGTCCGCGGGTAAACACTTCGAGGGTTGTCGTGTCGAGGCCCTGGCTGGTGCTGGAAGTGTTGAGCTGGGCCGGGGTCGGCGCGCGGAAACCGGTCGAATAGGTGCCGCGCAATGCGAGGCCGTCGATCGGTTCTGCCCGGGCGGAGAGCTTGTAATCGAATGTGTCGCCGAAATCGGAATAATCCTCGTAACGGGCTGCTGCACCAAAGGTCAGTATTTCGCTCGGTTGCCATTCCAGATCGAGGTAGCCAGCGTAGCTGGTCTGGTCGAATGTGCCTGCCTGGATTGGGCTGAAGCCCGGGAACCCGTTGGAATTGGGAGCCAGCCCTTCGGCCGCACCCGGCCCAACGGCATATGAGGCCGGATCACCACTTCCGACCTCATAGGTTTCCTTGCGGCGTTCAGCGCCGAAAGCCACGTTAAGCGGGCTGTGGCCACCCCAATCCAGCTCATAAACGAAATCGGCATTCAGGTTAAATTCGCGCTGCTCCAGCAGGCCGAGATAGAAGCTCGTCGGGCTGGCAGGGCCAAGCGAGGCATTGAGCGATTCATCCATGAAGTATTCGATCCGGCTGCGGCCGGCCGAGGCGCTGAAATCATAGGAGAATGCACTGTCGAGCAGGGCGCCGCGAAAGCCGCCGCTGGCTTGGTAGTCGCTGAACTCGGTGCCGAAGCGCGGCGTGAAACCGGTTGGATAGACGCTGGCGAAATTGAAATCGGGAAAGACGGTGGTGTCGGCAAACACGCTGCCGGTCGTCGCCGGGTTGCGCCAGTTGAAATCGGTCAGTCCTTCGCCGTCTGCACCCGTGCCGAATGCGTAGAATTCCAGCGCGTCCGTCAGCTCGTATTGCAGGCTGAGGGCACCGCGCAGCGTCTGTGTCTCCGGCTGGCCCCAACGTTGTACGGGGTTGGGAATGTCCAGGTCGGGGCGGGCGACCTGCAATTCGATCGCATCGGGGCGCTGGCGCGTGCGGGAGGTCGCTGCGCCATCGGCATATTCGGCCGTCAACACCAGAGTGCCGCGATCACCGAGGGCAAGCCCGGCTTGCAGGCCACCCTGATAAGTATCCCCGTCATTCTCGTAATATTGCGAAAACTGGCCGAAACCTTCGAAGCCCGCGGTATCATCGAGGATGATGTTGATAACCCCGGCGATGGCGTCAGAGCCATATTGCGCCGACGCACCGTCGCGAAGCACTTCGATCCTCGCAATCGCCAGGCCCGGGATGGTATTGAGATCGGGCGCTTGCGCGCCGCGCGACCCCAACAGGGCTGAGCGATGATAACGTTTGCCGTTCACCATCACCAGCGTCTGATCGGGTGACAGGCTGCGCAAGCTGGCCGGGCGCACGAAGGCGAGACCGTCCGCAGCGGGAAGGCGCTGCACGTTGAATGAAGGCAGTTGCCGGGCCAGCACGGCCGAAAGATCTGGCGAGACGACTGAATCGATCGCGTCGTCGGAAATGACGTCGACCGGTGCTGCGGTGTCGAATTGCGTACGTCCGGTATCTCGGGTGCCGGTCACGATAATCAGGGCGCCGTCCTCGCCCTCCTTTTTCCTGGTCTCGGCACCTGCATCCTGCGCGCAAGCCGCCGCAACGAACATGGTATTAAGCGCCAGAAACGCACAGCCAGTCAAAAGTCTCATTATTTACCTCCGGAACCGTTCATCGGTTTCCCGGCGGCACCTAAGGAGGTTAGAAGGCAGACGGACTACCGTTTCGCGTCAGTTCCGTTGCAACGCACAATATACCTTGGAAACGAACGCCAGAAGCGTGCCCGTGTCTGTTTTCGGGATTAACGAGTTGCTGGATAAAGGCCTATTTCTGAGCAAAGAGCGGATTATCTGAGTGGTAGCCCGCACCCATGCGACGCGAGGCGCGGCAATCGAAAGCCGGCAGATCGCAGGCAGCATAGCCGCCGCGGCGCAACAACACCTATTCGTGGCGCAGCGCCTCGATCGGATCCAGCTTTGACGCACGGCGGGCCGGGAAGTAGCCGAAGATGATCCCGATCATCGCCGAGATGACGAAGCTGAGAACGTTGATGAAGGGGTCGAAGACGAAGGGAAGCTCCGTCGCGCTCGCTATGCTCAGCGAGAGGCCGAAGCCGAGCAGGATCCCGACCATTCCGCCAAAACAGCACAGCACCACAGCTTCGGTCAGGAACTGCATCTGGACCTCGCGCGCCAGGGCACCGATGGCGAGGCGGATACCGATCTCGCGCGTCCGCTCGGTGACCGAGACGAGCATGATGTTCATGATCCCGAC
>DASWIN010000164.1:0-8964 GCA_036397655.1 Nitrospiraceae bacterium
ACCGAAGTCCGGCTGGCCGGTCTTGGGGCAGATGGCCGTATACTCGGGGATCTCGATGGTAATTTCGTAGCCCTTGTACTGATTGGGCCAGGTCTCAATCTCAGGCAGCCCGGCCTCCACGCCGCTCTTCGCATGCCGCTCTGTATATCCGAGGCTCGTCAGCGTCTTTCGCTTCTGTTCTCTTTTTTTCATCTTGTCATCTTGCGCCTGCATGGCGCTCTTGGCGATAGGCAATGGGCGATAGGCTATAGGCAAGACGAGAATTCCCGACCCATAGCCCATGGCCCATAGCCTATGGCCTAGTTCAGACTTGTTTCATCCAATCCGTCTGGCCGATTTTTTCGAGCTCGAGATACAGCGTGACCCACGGGCACATCATCTCCGGGTAGACCTCGCAATAGCCGCCCTTTCGCACGCCGCCGCAGGGGCCATGGCTCATGAACTTGGGGCACTCGGCTTTGGCGGTGCCCTCCGGTAGCGGCGGGCGATTGTGTACCCCACCGACATGGTTGGCTCCGTCCTCTTCGCCCGGTATGATCACGCGCAGTGGCATGGGGCTAGCCCTGATTACCCATGGGTATCGTTGCGAGACAGTTGAGACCGAAGCCCGCCGTGGTCGCTCGCAAGTGAGGACGACGCAGGCGTACTCGTGCAGTACGTCGAGAAGGCCGAACGAGAACGGCCGCGCCGGGCGAGAGAATCGACTGTCGGGGTAGATGCCTCATGGGTAGTCAGGGCTACTCTATACTGCTTCCATGAATTGAGCAATTTCCGTGAGCCGCAGCTCCCGGACGGCCATCTCGGGGGCGTAGATCACCTCGTCGGCGCCCCAGCCGACGAGCGGGGTGGCTCGTTTCGTCACTCCGACGACATTGTGGAGCAGGGACTTGATATTGCCGGTGATGCGGATCGTGTTCGGCTGGAGCGGGGCCGCCAGCTTCCCGTTCCTGATGAGATAGGAATCGCCCACGATCGTGCAGGTAAAGTCGCCGGCGCGCAGGCCGTTCATCGGGTAGGTGTACCAGATGCGGCCGATGTAGACGCCGTCGCCGACGAAGCGCAGCAGGCTGTCGGTCGTGTGCGGATCGGCGCCTTCGATGCAGAGGTTGGTGGCGGCGATGGTCGGGGGCACGTCGAACTGCCGGCCGCCTCGACTTGAAAGACGGAAGCCGTTGCGCGGCGCCAGCGCGCCGGGATGGTCCTGGGGACTGACCCCGAGTTTTTGCCTCGCCTGGGGGTCGCGCAGGAGGCGCCCGGTTTCGTAATGGCTGGAGAGCAGTCCTTCCAGCACGCCCCGCTTGATGAGGTCCGTGCGGCCGGTCGGAAACCCCTCGCAGGTGATGGCCCTGGTGCCGACGAGGCCTTTCGCGGCGCCGTGGTCGTAGATGCTCAGGATGTTCGAGGCCACGGGACGGCCGAGTTCACCCAAGAATGCCGAGCGGCTGCTGAAAAACGCGTCGGCGCTCAAACTGGGGAGAACGACGTTGGTCATGAGGTCGGCGACCGGTTGCGGACCGAGCACGACGGGGTAGCTGCCGCTGGATAGCCGCTGTCCTCCGGTCGACTGGACGGCGCCGGCGGCGGCCTGGCATCCGGTTTCGCCTTTGAAGTGAGCCAGGTGCGTGGCGGTGGCATAGCCGCTGCCCTTCGACTGCTTGCGCTCGACCATGGCCGTGATCGAGGAGGTGACAAAGGTCGACTCGTCGGTCCGGGCTTTCGGCGCGTGGGTCGAGGCAAGCGCCACGCGCTGGCGGAAGAGCGTGACGTCGCCGCCGACGATCAGCCCCAACGCCGCCAGTTTCTCCTTGGAGCCGGCGAGTTTCGCGAGCGGCTCCGACGACGAAAAGAATTTCAGGGCTTCGTGCACGACCTGCCAGCCGGTGTCGACCAGCGTCCCGTCGGTGATGTCCATGATGCGGCGGTCGTGGTACGCCGCCGCTTTTTTCCCGGCGGCGAGGGGGTCCGGCGACGGCAGCGAGACGAAGTCGGGATCCGGCACGGCATTGGAGCGGGCTTTTTCGATGGCACGCTGGATGCCCCGTGGCGACAGGTCCCTGGCCTCACTGCCGAATCCGATGCGTGGCGCCCCTGTCCCGGTGAAGATGGCCCGGATGCTGACGCCGAAATGCTCCGTGGACTTGGGCTCCTCGACGCCGTTGCAGGGGATCTGCGAGGTGTAGTTGAGCCGGCAGGTGAGCTGCCCCGTGCTGGAGGCGTAGACCTCCGCTTCCCGCACGTCCTTGGCGCGGGCGAGCAGGCGGAGGGCGCGCTGCACGGTGGATTTGAGTTCTGTCAGCGAGCGCATGGGCAGCCCGTAATATTCATGGCGGTTCGTTGCGAAAGCGCGCAGTCGCGTCGCGAGACGGGCGCGTGGAGCCGGGAGAACCCGAGGAGGTACATACCAAACTTCGTTTGAGCCGTTCGCCTGGTGGGTAATCTTGGCGAACGGATAATGCCTCCAGTGATTCCAATCCGCACATTCTGCCCGCAGACGTCGAGGGGGCGAGCGGCGAGCCCGCCCGCCTGCACGCCGATAAACTGCGTGCAGGCTTGTCGTAGCAGCGAATCCGTGATTGCAGCAGAAGCGTTCATGGATAATACGGGCTAGACGCCTGTCAGTTTGGCCCGGCTGCGCATCGTCGGGGAACCGTTTCCCAACCGCTTGATCTGCATCGGCTGGCCCTTAGGTCGGATAGAGCCGAGGCGGAATCTTAATTTTGTTATGGAGAGTGTCATGGACTCAGGCGCCTGTCAGTCGGGCTCTGCTCCGCATCGTCGGAGACCCATTCCCTAATCGCTTGATCTGCATCGGTTGGCCCTTGCCGCAATTAGGGATCGGCCCGAGGCGGAAGTCCTTCCCCACGGCATCCACCTTCATTAGATAATCCTTGGTGTCGGCCGTCATGCCGCCCCCACGATAGAGCTGGCCGAGCTGCCCGTTGCGGATCTCATACACCTTCTGCGCGGAGATGCTGAAGTTCTCGCGCGACTCCGCGATCGAGGGTGTGCGATGGCCGACCAGGTAATAGCCGTGGTCCACGTCGGCGATGATCTCTTCCGGATCGTGCGGTCCGGCGCCGAACACCGTGTTTGACATGCGGATCAGCGGAACCAGCGCCGCCTCCGTCGCCTTGTAGGAGCCGTTTGGTTCCACGCCGAGGATGGCCGCCGTCTGCCGGCTGTTCATGAACCCTTTGAAGACGCCCTTGTCGATGTGCACGACCTTCCTGGCCGGCGTGCCCTCGTGGTCGTACGCGTAATGGCCGAGCCCCGGCAGGGCGGGGTCCGAATAGGCCGTCACGAGCGGCGACGCGATTGCCTTGCCGATCTGATGATCGGTGAGCGACCGGAACAGCCAGCTACGGCCCGCGTAACCGGTTTCCATTTTCAACGCCCGGTCCAGCTCGGTCGGATGGCCGAGAATTTCATGCGATTTGAGCACATTGTAATGCGGATCCGTGACGACCACGACCTCCTTGTCGGTGGCGCGCACGGCGGGCGCATCGATCAGTTGCAGGCAGTCCCGTCCGAGGCTCGTCGCGAAGGTGAGCAGGTCGAGATGCCGGATGTACTCGCTTCGGGTCCCTTCCGTCACCGTTTCCCAGCCGCGCTGGTGGCCGATGTAGTCGGTCAGCGACTGATCGGCCTTGTCGTTTTCGGCCACCACCGAACACCAGCCCAGCGTGTTGGCGAAGGTCTGGTCGATGACGGCCCCTTCCGAGTTGACGAAGAGCTCGCGGGACAAGCCGGTGGACGTGGTGATGGCGTTGAACCGGATCCGTGAGCCCAGACCCGTCACGGCGCGGGAGACCTCGGCGGTGTAACGGGAGATTTCCGCCAGCGGCACCGAGCGCGGGTCCACGGCGTATTCCGCCTTGAGCGTGTCCTGGTGGTTTTCGATCGGCGCCAGCGACAGGCCGGCGAGACTCTCGCCCAGCCCCTTGAACTTGGCGCGCGCCTGTTCTTTGTGGCGGGCGTTGGCAATGGCCCGGTCGTAGGCGTGGCGGAATCCATCTCTTAGAATTGCGGTCAACCGGGGGAAATCGGCATTGCCCAGGCGGTGGCCATAGTAGCCGGGGGCCAGCAGGGGATTGCCGGCAATGACGCGAATGCCGAAGCCGAACGTATAGTCGTCCTGCACGGATTTGCTGGCGCCATTCTCGGCATTGGCGGACTTGACCTCCGAAATTTCAATGCGCAGATCCGCGTAGCGGCAATGCCGGTACCGCTTGCGTGCCGTGCGGGCCAACTCGGCGGCCAGGCGTTTGACGCGGTCGAGCGACTCGATCGTGAGCGGCTTCGTGCTGAGCGTGCGAGCCATGAAGATCTGCCTTCCACGACGGTGAATTGCTCAAAAGTTTCGCCATTATAGAGAACGACCGGCGAAACCGTCAAGGTAAGGCCAAGCAAAGGGTTAGGGCCAACGGCCTAGTCCCTCAGGCCCTACTAGGTCTTCTACTGTCCATGGTGGGCCTTCTGCGGAGTTGCATTGATATCCAAGACGTTATACGATTCGCAGTCTATCGAGGGTGGAAAGCGGTTTCTGCCTTTAGCGGTTGACATGGTTTCAAGGGGTTTGTTAGACTTCAGTCGCTGTTTCTGTTGGAAAACAATAAGAGAATCAGAGAGTTCAGTAGGGCGATGAAGATTTTCTCCGGCGACGGTTATTTCGAAAAAATGATACAGAGTCGCCGGTTCAACCAAGGTAGCGAAGCACACTGAAGGCAAACCAACTCTCCGCCGCGATTTGATTGAACGCGGCGGCTCAGCAAGCTCGGTATGGAGGCCGCCAATGAGTCTCGATTACGTCAAGTTCACCCCTGGATTCGAAAAGTTCATGCCCAAGGAATACCGGGACATGGTCGATCACGGGCCCTTCGGCAAGAAAACGACCGTGTCGCAGATGGGGAACTTCAAGGAAATTCTGGAAGAGCATCCCATGTGCGCCGGCTGTGCGATGACCCTGTTCATCCGCCTGGCCATCATCGCGTTCCCGAACCCGGAGGACACGATCACGGTCGGGACGGCAGGTTGCGGCCGGCTGGCGATTTCGCAGGCGGCGATTCCCTTCGTGTACGGCAACTACGGCGACCAGAACGGCGTGGCCAGCGGGTTGTCCCGCGGGTTGCGGCTCCGGTTCGGCGATAAGCCGAAGGACGTGGTCGTGATGGCGGGCGACGGCGGCATGGCGGACATCGGCTTTTCCGTGACGCTCCACTCCTGGTTCCGCAAGGAAAAGTTCACGACGATCATGCTGGACAACGAAGTCTACGGCAACACCGGCGGGCAGGAGAGCGGCATGACCAACCGCGGTGCGGTGCTGAAGATGGCCCCGCTCGGCAAGAAGTTTGAAAAGATGGACATGGTCGGCATGGCCAAGATCGCCGGCTGCGCCTATGTCGCGACGGTGGTTCCGAACAACCCACGGCGCGTGGAGAGCGTGATCAAGAAAGCCGTGTTGATCGCCCGTGAAGTCGGCCCTACCTACATCCAGGCCTATACCTCCTGCAACATCGAGTACGCGATTCCGACCGACAAGGTCATGGAAGACGCGAAGACGGTGGAAGACGACCGGTACAAGTTCTCCGAATACATGACCGACGAAGCGAAGCAGTGTCTGGCGGAGCGGTATGGCTACAAGGAGTATCTCCCCAAGCCGGCCGCAGCGACCGCGGCGATCTCCGGCAAGGTGTAAGCGCGGAACGCGGCAGGAAACCTCGTCGACGACCACGGGCTAAGGAGGGCAGCCGATGGCTAAGCGTTTTAATATCCGCATGGCGGGGGTTGGAGGGCAGGGCGTCGTCACCGGCTCGCACATTTTGAGCACCGCCGTCATCAACGCGGGCGGCGAAAGCACCATCGTGCCGTTCTATGGCTCCGAGAAGCGCATGGCGCCGGTCGAGAGCTATGTGCGGGTGTCGGACGAGCCGATTTACGAAATCGGCGAAATCACCTTTCCCCACATCATCATCATCTTCCACCCGCAGGTCATCACGCACGGCAAGTCCTACACCATGCCGTTCTATTTCGGGCTGAAAGAGGACGGCGTCGCGCTGATCAACAACGACGGGCCCATGAAGCTGCACAGGGACCAGGCCCGTGAGCTGGAAGAGCGGCGCGCGAAGATGTATTACCTGCCGGCGACGAAGATTTCGCTGGAAGTGGCGGACATGGACCTGGCGACCAACATGGCGCTGATGGGCGCGATCGGGTGCATCACCGGCCTGACGACGCTCGACGCGCTGGGCCAGGCGGTGAAAGACCGGTTTCTGGGCAAGGGCTTCGTGGTGTCGGGCGGCACGGCGGCGCTCGACAGCGTCGTGGAGCGGAAATTCAAAAAGAAGCAGGAGTTGATTGATAAGAATATGGCCGTGATCAAGGCCGGCTGGGACTACGCGGCTGAGCACGGCTGGGACGAGATCAGCAAGGCGGCGAAGAAAGCAGAAGCCTTGGCGGCGAAAGCGTAACCAAAAAAGAGGCATCCATGTATCTGGTGGCGGATATCAACGTTGAAATTTGTGCGGCGAAGAGTTGCACGCTCTGCACGCAGTTTTGCCCCGAAGCCAACACGATCCTGTACAGCGAAGAAATGGGCAGGGAGAAGGGCTTCAAATACGGAACGGCCTATGTCGCGGTGGACCGGTGCAAGGGCTGCGCCCAGTGCGTCTGGGTCTGTGACAACATGGCCAAGAATAATGCGATCAAGATGATCATGATCGATCAATTGCCCCATGCCGCGCTGACCGATAACATCACGTACGGCGAAAAGAGCACCACGGCCGCCCTAGCCAGCCCGATGGTTGGGTAGCAGGGGACCATGGGAGCCAAAACGTCGTCGAAAGAACAAGAGCGCATTATCGTTCCGGGGCCGGCCGGGTTTCACCCGCCTTCTGCCGCTCAACTCGGTGTCATGCTGCCGGATCCAGGGCAGGGACTCTTCTACGGCCTGCTGGAAAAAAACGAAGAGAAGGTCATGGAGGAAGTCGCGCGCAAGATGCTCACCAGCCCCAACGCGACGATCTTCCCTGGTCCGATGGTGCTCTGGAACTGGAACGACCACGCCGCCGATAAGGCCAAGGCGGTGCTGGAGATCGCCTCGCAGATTCCGGACGTGCTGGTAATCCCCATGCCGGACTATCGGCCGAAGTACCCGAAGATCGACCCCGAAGAAGTCATCAACCCCAACCACCCGAATCTGACCATCTGGGGCAACAAGATCGAGGCCTGCATCTTTATCGGTGTGCACTGCCATTACGCGAATTTGACCCTCAAGATGATTCGTGCGGGCACGAACTGCTGCACCGCCGCCTTCTGCGCCGAGCAGGGACACGAGGATGCCATGCTGACGATCCGCGATTGCGACGCCGCCAAGCTGCGCCGCGCCGCGCAGGTGTTCAAGCGGGTGCGGGAAGAAATGAAAATCAAACTCCCGGCCAGCGGCGAGAACGTGCGGTTTACCGGTACGCAATCCAAGGTCCATGAGGGCAGGACGCACACGAATCCGATGACGTTTATGCCGGGCGGCAGCACGGCCGGTGCGGTGGCCTTCGGGCACAAGGCCGAACACATGCAGAAAGAAGCCTGAAGCGAGCGAACAGCCGGTAGCGAGTAGCAGGCGGCGTACGGAAAAGAATTCAGCGGCAACGCTATCAGCTCTTAGCGGCTAGCTGGTAGCCCAAAAGCCAAGAGGTGAACAATGAGCGAAACCAAAACGAATCCGCAAGGTGACCCAGTGACCAGCATGGAACCGGAACAAAAGACCAACCCCCAAGGTGACCCGATCACCAGCGTGGCGGCGCAAAAACCGACTGGCGATGCAAGGAAGGATCCCCATGAGGACGCGAAAAGGCAGAGGGTCGTGACGCCGGAATATATGTTCTCCGAAGCGCCGCGGACAAAGGAATTTATCACTGGCAGCGAAGCCGCCAAGGAAGCGGTGCGGCGCTCCAACGTGGACTTCTCCGTCGCGTATCCGATCACCCCGCAGAGTGAAACCATGCAACTGATCGGGGTGCTCTATGGCGAAGGCTACGTGAAGGAATACTATCGCGGCGAAGAGGAATACGGCGTGATGTCGGCCATCGCGGGCGGCTCGCGAGCGGGCGTCCGGTGTTTTACGGCGACGGCCGGGCCGGGCACGCTCCGCGGCCTGGAGCCGATCGCCTCCTGGCCGGGTCACCGGTTGCCGGCGCTGGCCATGTTCACCTGTCGGGTCGTCAACGCGCCCCTGGCGATCCAGCCGGACAACATCGAGATTTCCTACCTGCTCAACTGCGGGATGATCGTCTTCCACGCGGAGAACCAGCAGGACCTGTTCGACTTCATCATGAAGGGGTTCATCATCAGCGAGATGAATGACGTGACCCTGCCGGTCGGGGTCTGCTGTGACGGCTTCTTCGTCACCCACGCACGTGGCTACGTGCGGATGCAGGACCGCGGCCTCAAGCTGCCGGCGCGGGAAGCCTGGCGCGGAGCGGTGCCGGTGCTGGACGCGGAAAATCCGCCGGCCCGGTTGTCCCGTGACGCCCCGGTGCAGAAATCTAATTTCATGGCCTACAACATCCACGCCGTCTGGCAGCAGGAAGTGTGGGCGGCCGTCGAGCGCTCTCGGAAGTACATCAATAGGTACATGGGCGGGTTGTGCACGGCGGAGAACATGGACAAGGCGGATGCCATAATTATCGCGTCAGGCAGCGCCGCGGCCCAATCCCGAGAAGCGGCGCGGCTGTGCAAGGACAAGGGCATCAAGGTCGGATTGATCAAGATCCGGTCGCTGCGCCCCTTCCCCACGCAGGAACTGCGCGAGCTGTGCAAGGACGCGAAAGTGATCGTGATCCCGGAGTTCAATTACGTCGGCTGGCTGGCGAAAGAAGTGGCCACGGCCATCTATGGCCATTCCAAGGCCAAGATCATCGCCGGGCCGCATGTCTATGGCGGGCAGTCCATGCCGGTGGAGCTGATCCT
>DASWIN010000165.1:0-2568 GCA_036397655.1 Nitrospiraceae bacterium
CAAGCGTCCGGACGTTCCGACCGGGGACGCGTTTCGCATGGCGGAAGCGGCGAAGGATCAAGCATCCATCGCCAATCTCCCCTGGTGGGAGTTGCTCCGTGACGAAGAACTCCGGAAACTGATCCACATCTCGCTGGAGGAGAACAAGGACCTGAAAGGCGCCGTCGCCGCCATCGAGGAGTTCCAGGCGCGGGCGTTCATGGCGAAGATGGATTTTGCTCCTCAACTGAGCAACATCACCAGCACACCCGCGCTGGGGCGGCAGGCGAGCTTTCTCTTCCCCGGATTCCCCAACCCGTTCAACTATTACACGCAGGGCACTCTCTCCTGGGAGATCGACGTCTGGGGACGCATTCGCCGGTCCAACGAAGCGGCGCGCGCCGACTTGTTTTCCAAGGAGGAGAACCGGCGGGCCGTCGTGCTTCAGCTCGTGGGCGGCGTGGCCGAGGCCTATTTCGACCTCCTGCAGTTCGACATGCAGCTTGATATCGCCAGGCGCACGCTCAAGGCCTGGGAAGAGTCGGTGAAGATCGCGCAAGCCCGACTGAAGCAGGGCATGACCTCCAAGCTGGACGCCGACCAGTTTGAAGCAGAGCGCGCCAACGCGGCCGCGCGCGCGGCCGAATTGGAGCGACAGATGGTCCAGAAGGAAAACCAGATCAGCGTCCTGCTGGGGCGCAATCCGCGCCGGATTCCACGCGGCAAATCCCTCACGGAACAGGTGATGCCGCCGGAGGTGCCTCCCGGCCTGCCGTCGGAGCTCTTGCAGCGCCGTCCGGATATCGTGCAGGCGGAGCGGGAACTCCATGCCGTGACCGCCAGGATCGGCGTGGCCAAGGCCGAGCGCTTTCCCAAAATCAGCCTCACCGGAATCCTGGGCGTCTCCAGCCCGCAGCTCAACAAACTGATCGGCAAGGAAGAGGAATTCGCCGCGGTCGGACCGGGCTTCACCGCCCCCCTCTTCAACGCGCAGATCCTCGGATTCCAGCAACGTGCCGTCGAGGCGCAGACCAGGCAGGCCCTGGCCCACTACGAGCAGACGATTCTCGTGGCCTTCAAGGAAGTGGAAGACGCGCTCGTGGCGGTCAGGACGGCGCGCGAGCAGCGGCAGGCGCAGGCGCAGCAGGTGGCGGCGCTCCGGTCGGCCCTGCACCTGGCGAATTTGCGATACAAGGGCGGGCTCGCCAATTATCTCGACGTGCTCGTCGCGCAGCGGAATCTGTTCGAGGCTGAACTGGCATTGACCGGAAGCCATCGGCTCCACCTGGTCTCCATCGTCCAACTCTACAAGGCCCTGGGAGGCGGCTGGTCGCCTTCCGCCGCACAGACTGAGAGCACGACCAGGCAGGCCTCTCAAGAAAACAGATAGGGACCGGAGACACCACCCATGCGTCAATGGACCGGATTTCTCCTGATGGTCTGCTTGCTGGCCGGATCGGCGCCTGGCACTCAGGCAGCGGAGCGCGACGATGCGGAGCGAGGGCGGACTATCTTCAACGGGAAGGGCATCTGTTACTACTGTCACGGGATGGACGGACGTCTTGATCAACGACCCAAATTATCCAAAGACACCACCGATGTCATAGCCCGTCTGGCGTCAAACCCACCCAACCTGGCTGATCCGAAAGGCCTGAAACTGAAGACCGACGGCGAACGATTTCTCGCGATCCGCGAGGGGCATCCGGGCACCGGCATGCTGCCCGATACGACCCTAACCGACCAGGAGATCACGGACACCCTGGCGTTTCTCGCCACGTTGCGGCGAAAGTAACCAATCATGGCGGATCGAACGAAACGGCTCGACACGAACATCGAGGGGAATTTTTATGTCGACTCCACCTGCATCAACTGCGACACCTGCCGGCAACTGGCGCCGAAGACTTTTGAGGAAGTAGGCGAGTTCTCGTCAGTCCTCCGTCAACCGGACGGTGGCCAACAACTCCACCAGGCCTACCAGGCCCTGCTCGCCTGCCCGGTCGGATCAATCGGAACCGACCACAGCGACCAGCGGATGTTGCAGGATGCCAAGGCCGGATTTCCCATGCCCCTGGAAGGCGGCGTCTCCTATTGCGGCTTCAACTCTGAAAAGTCGTTTGGTGCGAACAGCTTCTTCGTTGAACACCCGGACGGCAACTGGCTGATTGATTCGCCTCGCTACATCACGCAGCTCGTCGAGTGTTTCGAACAGAGGGGCGGCATCCGGTACATCTTCCTTTCTCACGAGGATGACGTGGCCGACTCCGACCGCTACGCGAAACAGTTCGGCGCCGTGCGCATCATCCACCAGGCCGATGCGGAGGCTGGGCCCGGCGCGGAGCGGATTATCGAAGGCGAGCAGACGATTCAGCTGGCCCCGCGGTTCCAGGCCATTCCAGTACCGGGCCACACGCCGGGCAGCATGGCGCTGCTCTACGATGAGCGGTTCCTCTTCACCGGTGATCACCTCTGGTGGAACCCCGAGTCGAAGACCCTCGGTGCTCCGCAACGGCTCGTCTGGAGGGAGCGCGCGCTCGTGGCCTCCATCGAAAAGCTTCTGGCTTACCGGTTCGAATGGGTTCTGCCCGGGCA
>DASWIN010000166.1:0-16297 GCA_036397655.1 Nitrospiraceae bacterium
ACGCGTCTGCGTGATTTCGCGACGAATCGCCATGAACAATCCGGGCTAGCTTTGTTCTCGTCTCGCTGCTGCGGCCGCCCACGGGGAAAGCACGCGTCTTGGCGCGTGCGGGGTAGGCGGGTGAGAAGGCGGCCTTTTTGAACATCCTGGAATTCCTCTGCGCACGTTGTCTTCACGAGTCGGCTTCGCTATAGTCGCGGCGACCCAATGGAGACGCTCGCCCTCATCGACCGCCATCTCAGCGAACTGCGGATCGAAGGCGGCGTGTCGCGCAACACGCTCGAGGGGTATCGGTACGACCTGGGGAAATTTGCGTCGTTCCTCAAGGTTCAGCGCATCCGGGACCCCGCGCGCGCGACGAGACGGACCGTGTCGGCCTTTGTCGGGGAGTTGTCGCGTCACAAGCTTTCGCCCGCCTCGATCGCGCGCTGTGTCTCCGCCCTGCGCGGGTTTTACCGGTTTCTGTGCAAGGAGCGGTTTGTCCGGGAGAATCCCGTGATGGACGTCACCACGCCGCGGCCCTGGCTCAAGCTTCCCAAGACGCTCTCGGCGGATGAAATCGACCGGTTGCTTCGTGTTGCGGCGGGAAAGAAACCGGAGCACCTGCGGGACGCCGCGATGCTGGAGCTGCTCTACGCCACGGGACTGCGCGTTTCGGAACTCGTGGGTCTGGAGCAGGCACGCCTCAATCTGGACGTCGGCTACGTGCTGGTCAGCGGCAAGGGTAACAAGCAGCGGGTGGTGCCGATGGGGGATCCAGCCCGGCGAAAACTTGAACGGTACTTGGAGGAGGCCCGCCTGCCGTTGCTCATGGGGCGGACTTCGCCCTCAGTGTTCGTCACGAGGCGCGGGGGAAAATTTACGCGGCAGGGATTCTGGAAGCTGCTGCGCGCCCGGGCGCGGCAGGCGGGCATCACGAAGCCGATCTCTCCGCACATGCTGCGGCATTCTTTTGCGACGCATCTCCTGGACCATGGGGCGGATCTGCGGTCCGTCCAGGCGATGCTGGGCCATGCCGATATTTCAACCACCCAGATCTACACCCATGTCGAGCGGGCGCGGCTCAAACAGGTGCATCGCGATTTGTTCCCCCGCAAGGCGCGCCGCGCAGCGGGCAGGCTGACAAGTTGACAAGGGGGCAAGCAACAGGTGGACAAGCTGACGAGGAAAAGTCTTTTCCAAACTACTTGGTACTTGTCAGCTTGCAGTTTGCGGCCATCCCCCGTCGCTGGTGCGGTTGACATCCCGAAGGGGCCTTGATACCATCCGCAAGTACTCGGCAATTTTGAACATTCGGGCGGATAGCTCAGTTGGTAGAGCGCTGCCCTTACAAGGCAGAGGTCACAGGTTCGATCCCTGTTCCGCCTACCAGCTAGAGGAGGGAGAGCGGAGGAGGGACGGGAAAGACAGCGGCGAACGAGGGCACATCAATTATTCTTTCGGCCTTTTTCCCCTCTGTGCCATCTTCATCCAGTACTCGTTTCTTAACGGGGCCGTCGTTCAGCTTGGTTAGGACGCCAGATTGTCAATCTGGAGGTCGCGGGTTCAAATCCCGTCGGCCCCGCCATTTCTCAATGCCCTGTCGCGGATTTGACCACGCGACCGGGGGTTTCGAAGGGGGTGCGCCCCCTTCGTGGGGAGTATACGAGGGGGCTGGCCCCCTCCGTAGGAGCCGGCGAGGCAGGCTTCAGGGCCGAGCTGGCGACGGAGCGCGGTTCAAATCCCGTCGGCCCCGCCATTTTTTTCCGGTTAAGTTGCGATGAGGTCTGGCAGCGCCGCCGTCAGGCGGCGCTGCTGCGTAGGAGTCTCGTATGCCGGCCGGTGCCATGGAAACCGTTGCGTCGCTCGGACTCGTCTCCAAGCTGGTCCTGCTCGTCCTGCTCATCTTTTCCGTCGTGTCCTGGGCGATCATTATCGCAAAGTGGCGCGGGTTCCGCGTTGCGGAGCGGGAGGAGCAGCAGTTCCTGAGCGCCTATGCGAAGAACACGGACCGGGAGGGGTTGCGGCGCCAGGCACGCCGGCTGACGGCCAGCCCCAGCGCGACGGTTTTCCTCGGCATCATGGACCGCCTGGCCTCCGATCGTGACGGTAACGCATCCGGGCAGCGCGTTGAATCCGAGGAATTGCCCGCGACGGATCGCCAGTATCTCGAGCGTGTCGTGGGGCATATCATGCAAGGACAGATTTCGCGGCAGGAATCATACCTGCCGTTTCTGGCGACGACGGGCAACGTCACGCCCTTCGTCGGATTGCTGGGGACGGTGCTCGGCATCATCAACGCCTTCCAGGAAATCGGAAAAATGGGCACGGCCAGCATCGCCGCGGTGGCGCCCGGCGTCGCCGAGGCGCTGGTGGCGACGGCGGCCGGTTTGGTGGCGGCCATTCCCGCCGTGATTGCCTACAATTATTATCTGACGCGTATCCGGAAGTCGGTTTTCCGCGCGGAATCCTTCAGCATCGAATTCATGAATGCGGTGCCGGCCAAGGGCAAGCCGGTCGGGGTGCGCCCATGATGTTCGACACCCGGCGCCGCCGGTACCTCGCCGAAATCAACATCATTCCCCTGGTGGACGTCGTGCTGGTCCTGTTGATCATCTTCATGGTCACGGCTCCGATGTTGTATCGCGGGATGGACATCAAGCTCCCGACATCCAAGAGCAATACGATCAAGCCCGAAGAGCGGCTGGTCCTTACCATCCAGCGTGACCAGAAGGTATTTCTGAACAAGGATCAGATGAGCCTTGACCAGCTCGAGTTCAAGCTCAAGCAGGCGAAGCGGCGCAATGCGGACGTTGCCATTTACCTGCGCGCCGACCAGGCGGTGCCGTACGGCACGGTCGTGCGGGTGATGGACGAGATCAAGCGGGCGGGCATTGAGAAGCTTGGCATGGTGACGGATCCCGGATCCGGCGTGAAGGTGCAGGAAGAGCGGGTTCGATAGGCACACCACATGACGGCGCAGGCATACCCAGCTTGGTTCGACGCGGACATGCCCGGGGATTCGCGCGTTCTCGTCAAACGCATGCTGGTCGTGTCGCTCGCATTGCATCTTGCCGGATTTGTCCTGGCGGGAGGCATCCGCTTCACGCCGAATGCCGAACGGCTGCAGGCCACGGAAGTGACGCTGGTCAGCCTGCCCCAGCCGATACCGGTCGAACCGGCTCCGCCGGCAGTGCAACCGGACCCGCCTCCGCCGCCGGCCAAACCGGCTGCGCCGCACACCAGAGCGAGCGCGCCGATCGCGGCGAAGGAGACGGTGTTGCCGTCAATCAAGGACAACATGACGATGAAGGCGGCCGACAATCGGATGCGGGATGCCTTGCGGGGCATCGAGCGGCCTCCGGAAGCCCCGCGTCTGGGGGAGTACCAGCGGGCGCCGGTTCCTGTCCCGCCGGTTGCGTCGACCAAACCGCAGGAGAAGCAGCCGTCGCTTTCCGAACTGGCCAGGCAACTGGAGCAGGTACAGCGTCCGCAGCCGAAGGCCGCAGTGACCTCGAAGCCGAAAACGGCCGCAAAGCCGGCGACGGCGATTCAGGTGTCGGGTAACGCGTCGGGCTTGAGCCGATATCTGGCTATTGTGCAAGGCAAGATCAGCGAACAGTGGGTGGCTCCGCCCGTGGATGTGGGGAACCGGTTGTACCAGGCCGTGATCAAGTTCCGGCTGCACCGGTCCGGCCGCGTCAGCGACGTGGTGGTCGAACAGGAGTCCGGGAACGGCTATTACGACGATGCCGGGAAACGGGCCGTGCTGTCGGTGGGACAGCTTCCGCCGTTTCCCCCGTCTGTGACGGAGGAAATGCTGGAGACGCATTTCAGCTTTACGGTCGGTGAGGAGGTCGGATGACGCGACGAAGGGGTTCCCTGTCGACAATCGTGATCGGAACGGTGCTCGGCCTGGCCGGTTTGGGCGTGGCGGGCGGCGTCGTGGTATCCGGTGCCGCGGATGTGTATCTGGAGGCGACCAGACCTGACTTCCAGAAGGTTCCCATCGGCGTGCTGGGTTTCCAGGACGGGGTGCTTCCATCGCGTCCCGGCAAAGAGGCGACGAACGTGCTCAGCGCCGATCTCCGCCGGTCGCAGGTCTTCGCGCTGGCCGACGCGTCCAAGCTGGGCATCCCATTGGCCGGTCCGGGCGCACCGGACAGGCAGAAACTGAAACAGGCCTTCGAATCAGGCGTCAAGGTGCTGGTTTGGGGTACGATCGGCACGCGCAGTCCCGACTATCTCCTGGACCGGTTCATCTATGATGGCGGTGAGGACGTTGGCGCCGCCAAGCGCTACGTGGGGTCCGCGGCCTTGCTTCGGCAAATGACGCACCGGCTGGCCGATGAACTGGTCGCGCGCTATACGGGCGAGCCGGGCATCGCACGGACACGGATCGCCTATGTGTCGGAACAGAAGGGCGCCCGCGAACTGCATCTCATGGACTACGACGGGCACGGACCCCGGCAGATCACCTTCGACGGGTTCCTGAATCTCGCGCCGCAGTGGTCGCCGGACCGCAAGTTTCTGGTGTTCACGTCCTACCAGAGCCGCACGAGGCAGAACATCGAGATCGTGGACCTCTCAACCGGGAAGCGTTCGCCGCTGGTGTCGCTGGCAGGGTTGAATATCACGCCGGCCCTGTCCCCGGACGGCACGAAGCTGGCGTTTGCCACGAGCCAGGACGGCAACTCAGAACTCTATACCATGGACATGCAGACCAAGGCGTTGCAGCGCCTGACCGTCCATTCGGCGGGCGATCTGTCGCCGTCCTGGGCGCCGACCGGCAAGGAGCTGGCGTTTACCTCCGACCGTGGCGGCGGACCCCAGATATACTTGATGAGCGCGGACGGGTCGAACGTGCGCCGGCTGACGTTCGACGGCGATTACAATGCCGCGCCGGCGTGGTCGCCCCGGGGCAACTGGATTGCCTATGTGTGCCGGAGCGAGCAGCGGCAGTACAAGATCTGCCTGATCAGCCCGGATGGGCAGAAACGCATGCAATTGACGTCGGGAGGCAGCATCGACGATTCCCCGTCCTGGTCACCGGACGGCCGGCACCTGGTGTACAGTTCGACGTCCGGAGGGAAGGCGCAGATCTTTATGATCAGCGGCGACGGGAAAGACATGGAGCAGTTGACGTCGGGTGGAACGCACAACAGCATGCCGGCCTGGTCTCCGGCTGAAATCCAGAAGATCGACGCGCAAGCAACCGAGAAGAAGTGATGCCTACCTCAACACAGGAGTGTGATGCAATGGATAGAACATGGCAAGCAGCGTGCACGATAGTGACAGCCGGGTGCCTGCTGGTTTCTGCGCAAGGGTGCGAAAAAACGGTCCAGGGCACATCCGGTTCGAAAACGATGGAGCAGGGGCTGGTCAGCCCGAAGGCGCCGGCGCCCGTGACCCTCCCGGGCGAGGAGCGCGTGTCCGACGACATCGTCGTGGCCAAGGCCGAGCCGGAAACGGCCCGGGAGCGCATGCAGAGAATGCAGCAGGAGGCGGCTGCGACGGCCGGCGTCGGGCTGGAGGACGTGTTTTTCGCGTTCGATAGATGGACCATTACCGATGCCGGCAAGCAGGCGCTCGCGACGGACTCCCAGTGGCTCAAAGCCAACCATGGAAAGGCGCTGACCATTGAGGGGCACTGCGATGAGCGCGGGACGCAGGCCTACAATCTGGTATTGGGCGAGAAACGGGCCAAGGCGGTGCGCAGCTATCTGGCGGATCTGGGCATCGACCCCAAACGGCTGGCCGTGACGTCGTATGGAAAGGACCGGCCGTACTGCCGCGAGCACCACGAGGACTGTTACCAGCAGAACCGGCGCGGGCATTTAGTGTTGCGCGTGAAATAACAAAAGTTCGAGGTGCGAGGTTCGAAGTCTGAGGCGGGAGATGAGAGATCCAGAACGGATGCAAGGCAGCGAGGGGCGCGGTGCGGGGACACTCAACCTCGAACCCCGAACCTCGAACCCGGTTGTGTTGCTGGCCGGCTGTGTGTTTGCGCTGTCGCTGTCCGGCTGTGCGCAGCAAGCGGATATGATCAAGCAGGAAAAGGAATTGACGGCAAAAATCGCCAAATCCAGGGCGGATCTCGATCAATTGATCGGCGAGACCCGGGCCCGATTCAACCAGGAGCTGGCGACGCTCCGGGAGGAGGAGCTTCCGGCGCTCCGGGGGAACTTGGACAAGGGCAGCAACCGCTTCGACGCCGTGCAGCGCCGCCTGGATGATATCGAGAATAAATCGAAGGCGAGACTGAACGTCCTGGAGAAGATTCAGTTCGATCAGGCGAATCTCCTGAAAGCCGATCGCGACCGCGTCCAGGGGGAAATGGCGAAACTGGCCGGGACGTTCGGCGCGCTGGCCAAGGCCGTGGACACGAAGCTGGACGCCCACGACAAGGCGATCGCGGCGCAGGCGGGCCAACTCACGCACCTCAGCCAGTCATTGACGGATCTCTCGGCCAAGATGGCTGCCGATAACAAGCTGACATCGGAGCACCTGGCGGAGGTCAACAAGAGCGTCAGTTCGGTCGCCAAGGCCCTGCGGACGGTGGGAGAGGCGATTGAAACGCGTGAGGCGGAGCAGGATCGCCGCATGGATGAGATGGCCAAGGCCTTGCACGGCATGGCGGCCCAGGCCGGCAAGGTGAAGAACGGAAAATCGGCCAAGAGCGGCAAGCAGGCCCCGCACAAGGGCGGCTCGCCGGATGCCGGTCCGGCCAAGGAACCGGGACAAGCGGCGCCCGGCCCCGCGACGTCGGTTCCTGATGCGGCGGCTGTAGCCGAGGGAACGCCGCCAGTCGGCGAAGGCAAGGTGTACGAGCAGACCTTGCAAGCGTTCAAGAACGGCGATTATGCAGGGGCCCGGAGGGGGTTTTCGGAATTTCTCCAGCGCCATCCGGACTCGAAGCTTGCCGGCAATGCCCAATACTGGCTCGGAGAATGTTATTATGGGGTCAAGGACTACGGGCAGGCGGTCGAAGCCTTCGACCGCGTACAACGTGCGTATCCCGACAGCGCCAAAGTGCCGGCGGCGCTGCTCAAAAAAGGATTTGCCTACGCCGCCCTCAACGATCGCGGGCGCGCCTCGTCCACGCTGAAGCAGGTCGTGGAGGCCTACCCGAGGAGTCCTGAAGCGATGAAGGCGAAAGAGAAGCTGGCCCAACTCCAGTAAAGATCAACGAAGGCCGCCAAGGACACACGAGCACCCTATGCGACACAGACCGGCTATCAACGTTCCAATACTTGCCTGCACGCTGATCACGGCGATGGCCGGCTGCGCGAAGCACGCGGACTTTGTCGAGGTGCGGGAGGACCTCCGCGCGGTGATCAAGTCCCAGGAGCAGATGCAGAAACAACAGGAAGTCGTCCTGCGACGTCTGCAAGCCGTCGAGTCCAACGCGGGCGGAGAGGCCGGGAAGGATGCGGCGGTGTCCCAACAGCAATCGGACGAGCTGCTGGACCGCCTGAAGCAGGTTGAAGGACGGCTGGCGAACCTGGAAGGCGGCCTCCGGAGGAGTCCGGCAAGGCCGGAGAGCACCGCCGGGGAACCCTCCCGCCAATCCAAGCCGGCAGCCATCACGCCCCGCGCCGAACCTGCGCATCCGCTGCCCGGGACGCCGGACATCTCTCCCACGTCCGCCTATAATTTGGCCTACAACGATTATCTCAACGGACGCTACGAACTCGCCGTCGGCGGATTTCAGCGGTTTCTGCAGGACTTCCCGTCCACCTCGCTCGCACCGAACGCGCAATATTGGCTGGGCGAATCGTATTACGGGCTGAAAGACCATGTTCGGGCCATGCAAGCGTTCGAAAAGGTCGTGACGGACCATCCGCACAGCGAGAAGGTCGCCGCGGCGCTCTTTAAACTCGGGCTGGCCGCGTCGGAAACGGGCAACGCGAACAAGGCGCGCGAATATCTGAAGCGCGTCCTGCAGGACTTCAAGGATTCCAACGAAGCCAAGCTGGCGAAAGGCAAGCTAGCGGAATTGCGATGAGCGTCGCCAGCGGTGCCGGGAAAATCCGGGTGTTGCCGGCCGAGGTCGTCAGCCGGATTGCAGCCGGCGAGGTCGTTGAACGGCCGGCGGCCGTCGTCAAGGAGCTCATCGACAACAGCCTGGATGCCGGCAGCACGCGGGTGACCGTCGACGTCATGGACGGCGGCCGGCGATTGATCCGTGTGAGCGACGACGGCGAAGGCATGGCGCCGGCCGACGCGCCACTGGCCTTCCAGCGCCACGCCACCAGCAAGCTGCGTTCCGAGCACGATCTGTTCACGATCCGAACCCTCGGGTTCCGTGGCGAGGCCCTGCCCTGCATCGCCTCGGTCTCCAAGGTGCAGGTAGTGACGGCCTGCCGCACCGGGCCGGTCGGCATCCGGCTGCGGATGACCGGAGGCGCCCTCACGAAGTCGGAAGAGGCCGCGGCCGCGCCCGGCACGCAGATCGAGGTCGAAGACCTGTTCTTCAATACGCCCGCCCGCAAAAAGTTTCTGAAAACGACCACCACGGAATTTTCGCATATCTGCCAGGTCGTCCAGCAGGCCGCGCTGGCCTGGCCAGGCACGCGATTCCGCCTGACGCACAATGGGCAGGAGGTGGCGGACTATCCGGCTGTGTCCTCCCGCCGGGACCGGGTCCTTCAAGTCTATGGCTTGCGGTTTGTGGAGCAGGCCGCGGCCGTGAGTGGAGAACGCGCCGGCGTGCGGGTGGAGGGACTGGCGATCCAGCCGATGCATACCCGCGCCGGGAGGAATCCACAAGAACTCTTCGTCAACCGGCGGTCCGTCAAGAATCCCGCGGTGGCGCATGCCGTGTATGACGCCTATGGCGCCTATCTGGCGAAGGGGCAGCATCCCCAGTTCGTGCTGTTTGTCGACGTGGATTCCGAGCGCGTGGACGTCAACGTGCATCCGACGAAGCGGGAAGTGAGGTTCGCCGACCAGGATCTGGTGTTCCAGGCCGTGCGGTCGGCCGTCCGGTCGGCGATCGGCGCGGACACAGGCGCGGCAGAGATCCCACGCGACTTCGGAAGGTCCGCCTTTCCGGCCGGCTCTCCATTTCAAACCGCCGGCCGGTCCGGCGCGTTCGGATCCGCCGACACCGGTTGGACGCCTGCCCTCTACGACCAGCGGACCGCCACGTTGGCCGGCGCTCCGGTGGCCGGCGAACAGGTTTCAAGTTTCCTGTCTGCCGCGGACCGTGAAATTGTCCCGTTGGGACAACTTGGCCGGATCTATCTCGTGGCGCAGGTCGGATCGGAACTGCAAGTGATCGATCAGCACACGGCGCACGAGCGGGTGCTGTTCGAACGGCTGTGCCGCGCCCGCCTTGCCCAGGCGCTCCCTTCGCAACCGCTGCTGATACCAGAAACGGTGGACGTGCCGGTGCAGCACGCCGCGCTGTTGCAGCGGCATCTGCCGGATCTGGAGCAGGCCGGGCTGACAATCGAGCCCTTCGGCGCGCACACGTTCGTGATTCGTGCCGTACCGGCGCTCTTGAAGCCGCTCGATTACGGTGCCCTGTTGCTGGACCTCGTGGACGATCTGGCGCAGTGGAATACGACCTCGCCGCTGGAGACGCGGCTCCGTTCCGTCATGGCATCGCTGGCCTGCCACGGGGCGGTGCGTGCCGGCCGCGCGATGGAACTGCCGGAGATCAAGCGGCTGATCGAGGAATGGGTGGAGGAGGGCCTGCCGTCCACCTGCCCGCACGGACGGCGCGTAGCGCTGCGCCTGCCGGAAGAGGAACTGGCCAGGATTTTCGGACGGTGACGGCGATGGCGACTGCAACCACGCTGCATGCGAAGCCGCTTGTCGTGATCGTCGGCCCGACCGCGGCCGGAAAAAGCCAGATCGCGATCCTCGTGGCGAAGGCCCTGGGGACGGAGGTGCTGACTGCGGACTCCCGGCAGGTCTACCGCGGGATGGACATCGGCACGGATAAGCCGACCGCGGCGGAGCGCCAGGGCGTGCCCCACCGGTTGATCGATCTGGTCGACCCGGATCAGCCGTTTAACACGGGGGAGTTCCGCCGGCAGGCTGTGACCGAAATCGCCCGTCTGCATCACGAAGGGAGGGTCCCGCTCCTGGTCGGCGGGACGGGGCTCTACGTGCGGACGGTGCTGCGCGGCCTGTGGGAGGGGCCTCCGGCCGATTGGGAGTTCCGGCGAAGCCTCGAACGGGAGGCTGGCGTGAAGGGAGCGGATTGGCTGTACCGGCGACTGGTCCAGGTGGATCCCGAATCCGCCCGCCGCCTGCATCCCAACGATCGCGTGAAGATCGTGCGAGCCCTCGAAGTCCATCATCTGCTGGGACGCCCGCTGTCGGAGGAGCATAAGCGTCATGCCTTTGCCGATACGCCGTTCGTGCCGTTGCTCATCGGTCTGACGCGCGAACGGACGGCGCTCTACCGGCGCGTCGACGACCGGGTCGAACTGGAATTGGCCAAGGGTTTGGTGGAGGAAACAAAGCAGCTGATGGACAGGGGATATGGGCGGCAGTTGGGGTCGATGAAGGGATTGGGGTACAAGCAGATGGCCGGGTACCTGGCCGGCGATTATGACTATGATGAGGCCGTGCGCCGGCTCAAACGCGACACCCGTCGGTTTGCCAAGCGGCAGATGACCTGGTTCCGCAAGGAGCCGGGCATGCAGTGGCGGTCGATCGAGGACACAGAATCGCCGGCGCAGGTCGCCGAACGAATCGTCGGCGAGGTGCGGAGGTTTCTGGCGCAGCTGGACGCAGACAAGCTGACAAGCGACACGTTGGACAAGGAACACTTGTCAGCCTGAAGCTTGGAACTTGTCAGCCAGCGCAAGAGCTGACACGCAGCAAGCTGCAAAGAAAACACTTGTCAGCTTGAAGCTTGAGACTTGTCAGCTGGCAGGGGGAATCGATTCATGACGGGAAAGAAGACGAAGCCACAAGCCGACATTGGGATCATCGGCGGCAGCGGCCTCTACAACATGGACGGGCTGGTCGGCATTCGCGAGATCAGGGTCCGCACGCCCTTCGGGGAACCGTCGGATGCGCTGATCGTGGGGACGCTCGATGGCGTCCGTGTGGCGTTCCTGTCCCGGCACGGACGCGGGCATCGGATCGCCCCCACCGACATCAATTACCGCGCGAACATCTATGCGCTGAAAACAGTGGGCGTACGCCGGGTCATTTCCGTGAGTGCCGTGGGCAGCATGAAGGAGGCGCTCAAGCCCGGCCATGTTGTCCTGCCGGACCAGTTCATCGACCACACGAAACGGCGGGTGGGCACGTTTTTCGAAAAGGGGATTGTCGCCCATGTGGCCTTCGCCGATCCCGTCTGTGCCGCGTTGAGCGAGACGCTGCACAAGGCGGCCGCTGGTGTCGGGGCCACGGTCCACCGGGGCGGGACCTATTTGTGCATCGAGGGGCCCCACTTCTCCTCCCGCGGAGAATCGTTCCTCTATCGGCAGTGGGGGGTGGATGTGATCGGGATGACGAACATGCCGGAGGCCAAACTGGCGCGCGAGGCGGAACTGTGTTATGCCACGACGGCGCTGGTGACGGACTACGATTGTTGGCACGGCAGCGAGGAGTCGGTGACGGTCGAGATGATTCTGGCTACCCTGCACAACAATGTGGCACAGGCCAAGGCCATTCTGCGCGCGGCGGCGCCGGCGGCCGGGGGGGCCTGGAACTGCCCCTGCGGGAGCGCGTTGCAGTACGCCATCGTCACCAGGCCGGAGCGGATTCCGGCCGTCCTGCGCAAAAAGCTGCAGCCGCTGATCGGGAAGTATCTGAAAAAATCGTGACAGGTGACGGGTGACAAGTGACAAGTTAGTATTCGGAGCTTGCAATTCGCTGCTCGTCACGCGTCACTGGTCACGAAGGGGCTTGAGAATGGGTAAACTGCTGGTGGTCGGTTCCGTGGCGCTGGACACGGTCCAGACGCCGTTTGGTCAGGCGGAGGACGTGCTGGGCGGCTCCGCTACCTATTTTGCGACAGCGGCAAGTTATTTCACGAGCGTGGACCTGCTGGCGGTGGTGGGCGAGGACTTTCCCGACAAGCACGTGACGTTTCTCAAGAGCCGCGGCATCGACCTGACCGGACTGGAGCGGCGGCCCGGCGAGACGTTTCGATGGAAGGGCGAATACACCTACCAGATGAACGAGGCGCACACGCTGGACACGAGGCTGAACGTGTTCGAGACCTTCCGCCCGAAGATTCCGGAGCCCTACCGGGCGCCGTCCATGCTGTTCCTCGGCAACATCGATCCGGAGCTGCAGCTCGACGTGCTTCGACAGGTCAAGCGGCCGGGGCTGGTCGCCTGCGACACGATGAATTTCTGGATCGAGCGTAAACGCGAGGCGCTCTGGAAGGTGCTGGAGCAGGTGGACGTGCTGATCGTGAACGACGGAGAGGCGCGGGCCCTCGGCGGCCATTCGAGCCTGGTGCAGGTCGGCAAGACGATCCTGGCCCGCGGGCCCAAACATTTAATCGTCAAACGCGGGGAATACGGGGTCTTGATGTTCAATCACAAACAGACGTTCGGGGCGCCGGCCTTCCCCCTGGAGCAGGCCAAGGATCCCACGGGGGCCGGCGACACCTTTGCGGGCGGATTTGTCGGCTATCTGGCGGCAACCGGGAACGTGTCCGAGTCCGCCTTCCGGCAGGCGGTCATCTTCGGCAGCGTGATGGCCTCCTTTACCGTGGAAGCCTTTAGTCTTGACCGGCTGCGCGTCCTCGACTACAAAGAGATTGAAGCGCGGTTCCGCGAGTTCAAGCGGCTGACCCATTTTGAAGATCTATCAGGAGCCTAATGTTGAACTTCATGCAAGACGGTGTCGGTGAGCGAAAACCGGTGTCGGCATGGGGCGCTGCCGGGCTGTGTGTCGCCCTGCTGGCTGCGGCCGGCTGCATCTCCGAGGAACGGATCAAGAAGGCGGAGGGGCACTTTCAGGAAGGCGCCGCAGTGCTCAATGCCGACCAGCAAAGCGCCTATGTCTCCTTCCAGAAAGCGCTCCAGGAGAATCCGCGCCATCGCAACGCCCATTATTATGTGGCGCTTATCTATGCCACCCAGGAGAAGTTTGCCGAGGCTGAAGCCGAGATCCGGGAGGCGATCGATATCGACCCTGACTATCCGGAAGCGTACAATTTTCTCGGGCAGTTGCTCGTCAAGCAAAACCGGCGGCCTGCAGCGATCCTCGCCTTTCGCAAAGCAGCCAGCTCCCCGCTCTACACGACACCCGATGTGGCCTATTATCAGATGGGCCTGGCCCTGGAGCTGGAAGGGGACATGCAAGGCGCGAAGCAGGCGCTTGAGGAGGCCCTGAAGGTCGTCCCACCGAACGTGCCGCAGGCCCTGGTCTACCTGGAACTGGGGAGGGTGCATTACAGGCTGGGCGAAGACAGCAAGGCGCGGGAAGCGCTGGCGCGCGCAGTGTCGTTGGACAAGGAGAAGAGCGGGGCGGTTTCGGCGGAAGCCAAGGTCTTGATGGAGCGGCTTAAATTATGACGGGTCAGACGGTGGAAACAAAGGAATCGGTCGGCGAGTTTTTCCGGCAGGTGCGCGAGACCAAGGGGCTCACGCTGGACGAGGTCGCCATCAAGACCCGGATTCATCCGGAGTATCTCAAGGCGCTCGAGGACTCCAATTTCGCCAAGCTGCCTGAGCAGGTGTTCGCCAAGGGCTTCGTGCGGTCGTATGCGCGTTCGCTCGGGCTGGATGAAGACGACGCTATGCGCCGCTTCGCGGTTTCGGCCGGGACCTTTTACGACAAGCATGAGGAGCGCGAACGACTGCGGCAGCAGCAGGTGGAGGACGAGCGCAAACGGAAAGCCAACCGCAAGGCCGTGATCGCGGCGGCCGGCGTGGCGGTGCTGGGACTGGTGCTGTTGCTGACGCGCGAGCAGGGACCGGTGTCGGTCATGCGGTCGCCGGAGCCCGACGTGTCCCGTGGGAAAACCACGCGTGAGGCCGATCGCCGTGGCAAGACCGACAATGCGACAACGGATCACGCGGTCAAGCCGCAGGCGTCCGCGCCGGTGGCGACCGCGCCGGGTCAGCCCGGGAAGCCGTCTTCGCTGCCGACCCCGGCGACGACGAGCGACCCCCTGGCCGGCCTGCCGTTTGATAGCGGCGCATTCACGGGGACAGAACTGGTTCTGGTGCTGGAAGCGTCGGAGCTGAGCTGGGTGGTGGTCCAGACGGATGATGCGAGCCCTCACGAGGCGCTGCTGCGCCCCGGCGACAAGCTGACGTGGAAGGCGCAGGAGAAGTTTGCGCTGACGATCGGCAATGCGGGGGGCATTCGCGGCGAGCTGAACGGCAAGCCGCTGGCGCCGTTCGGGCCGAAGGGCAGGGTGGTCCGGGATATCGTCATCACGCGGTAAGGGAACGGGGAAGTCACGCTCTCCGCTTTCGTGCCTCTCGAAGTGACCCAAAGACTGCCTTAGCTGACAAAGATTAGGAGCGGGATGGCATAGCCGCTCGCTTCCACGCCTCTCGGAGCGATCCTTCCGGGCTCTGCCGGGCGGAACCTTCGGAAATTCCCTCGCAGACTTGGTCAGTTTCCGCTTTCCTTCCCGTCAGAGCCTCGGTGGATGCCTCGCTCCTTCGGCGAAGTCAGCTCGCAGCCATGCCATCCCTCTTTATTGATGTGGAACGGTGACGGGCCGCTGATGGACCCATCACCGTTCCCGCTTCGCGTTACGTTTCTCGCCGGTGATGTTCTTGCTTTTACCCTTGCACGCGCCTAGACTTTTCCCACGCTCCTGCCTGGGGACGCAGTGGTACCTGCTATGATTGCATGTCTGCTGATGATGGCTCTTGTAGCGAGGTGAGTCTATGACGAAATCACGCATGATCCTGATATTGGCTTCTGTGCTGTCGACGGCTTCGGCCTGTTCGTTCGACGGTGCGCTGCATGACCAGTTTCATCGTCCCACGGACCAGACCGTGGGGGAGATTCCCCTGAAGATCGGGTTGATCGTGGACGAGAACGAGCAGGTGAAGTCGATTCACAACTCCTTAGACGCGGTTATCAGGTACAACGTCAAGGTTCAGCCGGGGTTGGCCAATGCTGTGGCGGCCGAATTGGCGACCATTTTCAGGGAAGTCGTGATGGTTAAAAACGCCAAGCAGGCAGGCGACGTAAATTTACTGGCCTATGTCAGTTTCCAGGTGACCGAAACCAGGGTGGACAATTTTTTCTGCCGTCTTGAATTGCGATTCTACGATCCACAGACCAGGCAAATCGTAACGAGCTTTCAGCGTTCGGAGAACGTGGAAGTCGGGGCTTCGGGAGGACTCGTAACAGGGGCGCTTCTGACCGCTGCTACCCTGGGCTTGGGTGCGCCTGTCTTTATGCAGATGGGCGCGAATTCTCAAGGGGAGCGCGTGGTGGAGGTCTTCGAGGCCAAACTGCCAGGAATGGTCCGCGGGGTGACTGGCGAGATCAGATCGGAACAACGAATGCTTGCGTCTGCATCGGGGATGCGTCCGGGGCAGCCGGATGTGGCGTTTGCCCAGAAAGCGCCGGTTGTGACTAGTGACGTGGATCGGGTGCCCACCTTAAAAACTGCGACGAAGAAGAACGCCTATGCGGTGGTGATTGGGATTGAACAGTACAGACAAAAACTTCCCCCTGCCGACTTTGCCGCTCATGATGCCAAGATCATTGGCGAGTATCTGACAAAGGTCTTAGGTTATCAGGAAGAGAATGTGGTAGTCCGGTTGAATGACAAAGCCGCGAAGACCGATCTGGAAAAGTATCTCGAGGAGTGGCTGTCGAATAAGGTAGGACCAGACGATTCAGTATTTGTGTATTACTCGGGCCACGGGGCGCCGAATCCCAAGTCCGGCGAACCGTACCTAGTGCCCTATGACGGAGACCCCGCGTTCGTCGAATCCACGACCTATCCCCTCAAACGACTCTACGCTGCCATGGACAAGCTGCCAGCCAAGGCAGTTGTCATCATGCTCGACTCGTGCTTTTCGGGAGCCGGCGGCCGGTCGGTGATCGCCAAAGGCATGCGGCCCATGGGGCTTTCCATAGAGAACCCAGTGCTTGCCTCCGGCAAGACGGTGGTGTTAGCCGCCAGCTCAGGTACCCAAGTCTCCAGCACCTTTCTTGAGCAAGGTCATGGTCTATTGACATATTTCTTTTTGAAAGGTCTGCAAGGAGAAGGTGACATTAACAAGGATGGTACCATCGAGATGCCAGAGCTATATGAATACGTGCGGCCTAACGTGGAGCGAGTCGCCAGAAATCAGTACAACAACGAGCAGACCCCACAACTTCTGGCAAGCCCGGATGTGTTGAAGCG
>DASWIN010000167.1:0-4482 GCA_036397655.1 Nitrospiraceae bacterium
GCAATGCCCTCTGCACGCTGGCTGCATGAGGGCGGGTCACTGAACATTACGGTGGAAACACCTCCCTTCACTCACAAGTTAAGCACTTTTTCCTGCGAATCAACACTGTAGGCGTGGCCAGTCGTTGCTGAGGCATTTGGCTACAGGCTCGTTCAAAATCTGTAGGCTTATTGCCCCGCGGGGACGTTTTTGTTGCAAGGCCCGCTTAAGCATTCCTCCCAAGCTCGCGAAGTTTCGAGCGTCTATTGGCCACCCCATTCGTGGCGCGGGTTTTATCCCTTGGCACTATTCCTGCTCATTCTAGGGCAGGGGCTTATACACAGGGCATGGATGTGCCCTTTCAGTCGCATCCGGTCGGCGAGAAAATTTATCACCACCGTCTTGCATAACTCCGGCGCGTACAGGAAAATATGATGCGGGTGTGCCGTGGCCTAATTTGAAGTCAGGTGATGTGGGAAGTGAATCGTCTCAATCAAAATGGCCGGCGAAATGGCCGGGCACGAAATGTAATGGCGGTCTGACTGACTGCTCAAGGACATTCATATGCGCTATCACCACCCAAACTATTTGAACCTGCCCCTCCCGGTTCATGCGGATGAGCAGGAGCGGAACGGGTATCGCGCAGGACATCGGCACTGGCTGCTGATTATCGGGCTGATCCTTCTGGCGATATTCCTGATCGGGGTGACTCTGACTGGAGGGATGGGGTGAGCGCCGCGGAGGTAAGCAACGGAATATTTCGTGATCGGACGGAGGCAGGCCGCGAGTTGGCCGCCAGGCTCGACGCCTACCGGAACGATCCGACCGGGCTGGTCCTGGCCCTTCCTCGGGGCGGCGTGCCCGTGGGGTATGAGATCAGCCTGGCCTTGAACCTCCCGCTTGACGTATTTCTTACCCGCAAATTGGGGATGCCGGAGGATCCGGAGTATGCCATCGGAGCCGTGGCGGAGACCGGTTCGATTCACCTGAACCAGCAGGCCCTCCGCATGATGGGAGGGTTTTCTCCCGCCAACCCCCTCTTCCAGGAAATGGTCCGGGCGCAGCGCGAGGAAATCAAGCGGCGGCAGGGCTTGTATCGGAACGGTCGCCCCCTTCCGGATTTAAAAGACCGTACCGTGCTCCTCGTGGACGACGGCGTCGCCACCGGGGCGACGTTCCTGGCCTCCGCCGAAGCCCTGCGCAATCTCCAGGTCCGTCGCTTGATCGCTGCCCTTCCGGTCGGACCGAGGGAGACGCTCAGCGAGATCGGCAGGCACGTCGACCGGCTGATCGTCCTGGCCATGCCGGAACCGTTCTACGCCGTCGGCAACCATTATGCGGATTTCCGACAAGTCAGTGACGACGAGGTAGTGCGCTATCTCAAGGACGCGGCGGCACGAGCAGGGAGGACTCACACATGGAAACAGGCATGACGAAAATGGCCCGGACGTTGATGTCCGTGGTCGCCCTCGTTCTCTCCGGAAGCCTTGGGCTGTGGTCGGCGGCTGAGGCGGACAACGCCACGCGGACGGTTCAGGGGAAAGTGATCGCCGTCAATCTCCAATCCACTCCGAACGTGATCGTGGTCAAGGTCATCCTTCCCACGAAGCAGGAGATGATCGTGGGGGCGACGGTCGGATCAGGGGTCGCGATCACGAAGGAGAAACAGGCGATCGGCCTGTCGGGCATCAAAACCGGTCAGACGGTAAGCTTGACCTATGTAAAGGATCAGGATGGATTGACCGCGAAATCAATCCAGATCCGTAAGTAGGAGGACGACATGTCACGTGACGTCAGCAATCGCGCAATCGCTCTGTGTCTCGCCGCCGGACTGCTGGGTCTGCTGGCGGGATGCGGTAGCAAGCAGGTTTCAACATCGGCTGCCGATCAGGCCTTCGAGCCAGGTCAGCCGAAAGTCGAAGTTGTGGAGGCGCCACCACCGCCTCCACCTCCGCCGGAACCGCCACCCCCTCCCCCACCGGAACCGCCGCCGCCTCCTCCTCCGCCACCGCCGGTGGTCGAGGAACCGGCTCCCACGATGGCTGCTCCGGCTCCGGAATTAGCGGACGCGCATTTCGATTTCGACAAGGCGACGCTGCGTGAGGATGCCCGTTCCACCCTTGAGGCGAACGGCCGCATCTTGAAAGCCGAGATAAAGGACGCGAAGCTGGTGATCGAAGGCCATTGTGACGAAGTCGGCACGGTCGCCTATAACCTCGTGCTGGGCGAGAAACGCGCACGTGCCGTCAAGCAGTATTTGCAGGACCTGGGCATCGCACCGTCCCGGCTGCAAATCACCAGCTATGGCAAGGAACGGCCGACCTGCACCGAACACAGCCCCGACTGCTGGCAGAAGAACCGGCGGGCGCATTTTGACGTGAAGTAAAGGAGCCACCATGTTTCAAGCGTTGAACAAACATCGAACCCAGGATTCATTGGCCGCCGGCATGCGGCTGGCCGCCATGGGCGTGGTCGCCCTGGTTCTGGTCGGATGCGGCGGGAAAGGCGAAAGCGTTCTCATGGACCTTCGATCCGCCGCCCCGACGGCGGTGCCGGCCAAGCCGGCGAACGACCTGACCGTCGCCGTGGCGAATTTCGACGACTCCGCCCTGACCGATCCGAAGAGGCTCGGCAGCCGTTCCCACCTGGGGGGCGGCACGTCGCACTTCGACCTGGCAGATGGAAAGCCGGGGGAGGTCGTCTCGCAACTCGTGGCCGACACCCTGAAGCAACGGGGGTGGCACGTCGAGAAAGCGGGCGCGGACGGCAAAGCGCAGGCGACGATCTCCGGCAAAATACTGGAACTGTCCGTGAACGCGAAGAGCTCGTTCGGTTCCACCGACATCACCTCGGCGAGCAAGCTCGTCGTGGAGGCGGTCAACGCCGCCGACGGCAGCAAGGTCCGGATGACGCTGAGCGGAGCGGGAGCCCAGACGGTCGTCTGGTTCGAGCCCGGGGACGCGCATGCCCTGCTCGCCGAGACGGTTTCGGAGAGCCTGGAAAAACTGATCGCCAATACCAAGGTCGAGAACAACGCACTTCGCTTGAAATAAGCGGGGGCGCACACCGGGCAACACCTCTGAAGAGATCGTCGACGCCCACCGGATTCTCGTGGGCCTGTAAAGGAGAAATGCATGAATCCTCGTCCCCTGGCAGTGCTTGCGGTGATCCTCATCGGAGGACTGTTGATACCCTGGACGTCAACGTCCACCGCGGCCAGCACAACGAATCCGGTGATCGCGCAGCAGGAACAGCGGGTCGAGATCGTGATCCGGAACTACGAGTTCCAGCTGACCCAGCCCACCTCGATCCGTCTTCACCAGCCGACGATCATCATCCTGCGCAACCAGGACATCGTCCGCCACGGCTTCGCCTCCCCGATGCTGCAGCACGTGATGGTCCAGGGAGAGGGCGAAGGCGTGGCCGCCTACGGCAAGGGCGTGGAAGGATTCTATATAGATCCGGGCAAGACGCTCGTGATCCGTTTCGTGCCGGAACGGCCGGGGAAATACTCGTTCCACTGCGATCTGCACCAGAAAATGACCGGCGAGCTGTACCTGCTTGAAATCCCGGCGGCGTGACGAAAGGGATCTTCATGACGCGACGGTGGCCGGCGCTCGCAATCCGCCTCATGGCGGCCGCTCTCTTCTGCCTGGCAGACAACCTGCCTCCCGGGTTTGCGGAAACCCGCCTGCTTCCCGGCATACAGGCGGAGGCCGATGAGCAGACGGTGAAAGAACTCCTGGCGGTATTCGAACGGGCGGACAAGGCTGTCAGGAACCGCGATCTCGAAGGCGTGATGGCCGTCTATTCAAAGCAGTACAACTATCACGGGCTGAAAAAATCAGACATCCGCAAAGTCTGGATGGACCTGTTCGACAGCTATGAGGACATCGACAGCACTCACCTGTTCAGCCGGATCAGCCGGATCGTTTCCGTGGGACCGGGCGACAATGTTGAAATCACGTGCTCCGGCAGCGTTCATGCGGTTTCCAAGATCAGCCGCCTTCGCGTGCCGATCGACAGCTGGTACGGCGAGGTCCACTACATGGTCAAGGAAGACGGGACCTGGAAGATTCGCGGCAACCTGGGCGATATCCAGACGGTGCTGCCGTTCGGCACCGCACCGCATCCGCTGTTCTGAAAGTGTCAATGAGGAACTCAGCTCCGCGGGACCGGCGTGACATGCGGCAAAAGCGCGAAAGGCGAGTCCCGCAGTCCTGCCCGTCGCGCGAGTCTCGCGAGTGTAGATTTGTCACACAGGAGTTGTGAGCCATGCGCATCGTCGTCGCGGTGGACTGGTCGGAACCGGCCTTCAACGCCGTGCAGGAGGCGGGCAAACTGTACGCGGCGAAAGAGCTGACGCTCGTGCACGCGGTGGACCTGGGGATGCTCGAGAAGCCGGTCGTGGCCCAGGCCATGAACCTCCAGGGCTACGACGACTTCCGGAAGGGCATGCTGGAGGCGGGGCAACAGCTGATGGACCAGACGGCGAAGCTGGTT
>DASWIN010000168.1:0-18361 GCA_036397655.1 Nitrospiraceae bacterium
AGGAATTCGCCGAGGCGAAGATCCAGTATGCGGAGTGGCTGGAGGTGTACAAGGCCGTGGCGCCCGGTTCGATGCCCGGCAAGCTGGTCGAGGCGGTCGAGCAGATCGGCGACGCGGTGCCGGAGCGGGGCGAGGTCCTGATCGCGCTGGACAAGCAGGCCGCCAGCGGCGAGGAGCTGGCGGAAGCCCGCCGGGCGCTGGCCATCGCGGAGAGCCTGCTCCTGAGGGTCATGAACCGCACCGTCCGCCAGGAGCTCGATAAATTGAACGCGCAGAAAGCGGCTGTTGCCGAGAGCGTGGACCGCGCCGGCCAGCTCAGCCTGCTGGGGGCGTGCATCGTGCTGGTGCTTGCGGTCGTGCTCGGGATCGGCGTCGCGCGCACGCTCGCCCGGCCCATCATCCGACTCTCCGATGACGTCCGGGTGGTCGGTCGCGGCAACCTGGCGCACCGGACCTCCGTGAGCACCCGGGATGAGATCGGCCTCCTGGCCAGGGCGTTCAACCGGATGACGGAGCGGCTGGAGCGCACGACCGTGTCCAAGCGCTACATGGACAACGTCATCACCTCCATGGTCGACGCGCTCATCGTCACGGACCCCGACGGCGTCATCCGGACGGTGAACCGCGCCGCGCTCGAGCTCTTCGGCTATGCCGAGCGGGACCTCATCGGAGCGCCCATCGAGCGGCTCATCCGGAAGGACGCCCCGGCGCCGGCGCCGCTGACCCGTCCGTGGCTGGAGGGCGTCATCGAGCGCGGCCCGGTCAGCAACCTGGAGACCGTCTGCGTCGCCAGGGACGCTCGCGTGATCCCGGTGCTCGTCTCCGCCTCGCCGCTGATCGACGAATCCGGGGCGGTGAAGGGCGTCGTGTGCGTCGCGCTCGACATCACCGAGCGCAAGCGCGCCGAGGAGGCGCTGGCGCGCGCGCAGCAGCAGCTCATCCAGTCGGAGAAGCTGGCTGCCCTCGGCCGTTTCGCCTCCGGCATCGCCCATGAGGTGAAGAACCCCCTCGGCATCGTCCTCGGCGGCATCGAATCGCTCGAGACGGACCTGCCGGCGAGTGAGGACACGGCGACGACCCTCGGCCTCATGAAGAATTCGGTCCTGCGCGCCGACGCCATCGTCAAGGATCTCCTCAAGTTCGCCCGGCCCTCGGCGGCGAAGAAGGAGGCGATGGACCCGGCCCAGCTGGTCGCGGAGGCGGTGGAGCTCGTGCGGCACGGGGGCGCGTTCAAGCGCATTCAGACGAAGACGGATTTCACGCACGGCGCCGCCCGGCTCGAGGCGGACAAGAATCAGCTCCAGCAGGTCATGCTGAACGTGATCATGAACGCCGTGGATGCCATGCCCCAGGGCGGGTCGCTCACCGTGAAGACCGCCCTCGAGCTGGGCCAGGACAGCCGCCGGATGGTCCTCATCGAGGTGGCGGATACGGGGGAAGGGATCCCCGAAGAGCACCTCCCGCGGCTGTTCGAGCCGTTCTTCACGACCAAGCGGGAGCGGAAGGGCACGGGACTGGGACTGTCGATTTCGAGCACCATTGTCGAAGGCCACGGCGGGACGATCGTGATCGCCAGCCAGGTCGGGAAGGGCACGACCGTGCGGATCGCCCTGCCGGCTCAGATGGGAGGCCAGGAGGGATGAAGCGCGTGCTCGTGGTGGACGACGAAGTGGACTTTACGTTCTTTTTGAAGAAAAACCTGGAAACCAAAGCAGACGTTCAGGTGTCCATCTGCAACAAGGCGGATGAGGCCATCGAGAAGGCCAAGGCCTTCAAACCCGACATCATCCTTCTCGATATGGTCATGCCGGAGATGCAGGGCGACGACCTGGCGATCGCGCTGAGCGCTGATCGCGCGACGGAACGCATCCCGATCGTGTTCCTGACGGCCATCATCCAGCAGGAGGAGACATCGGACAGCAGCAACATGATCGGCGGCCACTACTTCGTCGCCAAGCCCGTCAAGATCGACGAGCTCATCAGCGTCATCGCGAACGTCACAAAGGGCCGCTAAGAAATCCGGGGACATCACAATACGCATTTTCGGTTTCCGCGGAGGCGAATTGGTATAGTGTCCCCGGATTTCCCCGGATTTCAGGGTGCTGTTGGGACGGGCTGAGGGGGCTGACTCGGCGCAGGAGCTTCCCGGCGGTACCGGCTCGTCTTGAGGGCGGCCTTCGAGCGGCCCGCCGCGTGTCCCGCGATGGCGCCGGCCACGGTGCCGATCGGCGGGAAGATGTATGCCCCGACGTAGGTTCCGAATGCCGGATACAGGATCTTGTACGCCGCCAGCTCTGCGTCCTGCTCTCCGCTCTCTTCGAAATACGCGATCGCGTCATCCGATGCCTGCCATTCCTGATAGAGGTCCACGAACGGGATCAGGCGGGCCGCCGAATAGGTCCCTTTGAAGCGCTGGGTGCCCGTATCGAAGGCGTGGCCCGCTTCATGCAGGGCGATGGCGGAGTGGTTGGAGTAGAGGTGGACCGTGTTCGTCCAGGGATTGTAATAGTCCCCCCAGGGAAACAGCCGGCCGGGCAGCAGCACGTCCACGATGAGCGTGGTGGGCAGACCCAGGATCAGGCGGTACGGCCAGCCCACGTGCCCGTTCTTGACCAGACGGCTCAGGTCGTTGCCGGGGCTCCACTGGTTGAGGCGGAATTGTGTGTCGGTGAGCATCTCGACCTCGCGCGCGGCGAGGTAGGCGACCACGTAGGATTCCGTATCCGGTGAGATGTAGTGGTTGGCGAATCGCCAGTCCCACAGCAATAACTTGGGGAAGACGGCCAGGAGGTTGCCCAGCGCATCGATGGGCGGCACCGGATGCCCCCGCTCGAGCTGCGGATGCGGCCCCGCCCCGGTGTACGGCACCGTCGTCGCGCAGCCGCACAGCAGGACCAGAACCAGAACACGCGTCATTGCGCGTAGAATCATGGAGCCTCCTCAATTGCGGTGGCCATGACCGGGGGCTGCAGGTTGAGCTGCCGGATCGCGATGGCAAGGTTGCCACCTACGGTCGAAAGCGATTCGAGCGCCGCCTCCGCCATCGTACTGCTCTTGGCCGGCATCGTCTCGCTCGCATCCAGGGTCCGCTTCCAGACCGCATCGCCGCTCCGGCCATCATAAAGCGAAAACCGGATCGCCGTCCTCCCCCAGGGAAGGCCCAGCTCATCCTGCCAGCCGAAGGTGTTGATGAACCACAGCGGCAGCAGATAGAAGGACGTGTTCTGGTACTGGCTGCCGTGAAAATGCTCAATGTCTCCGGTCAGCACAAAGTCCGCCACGTGCGCAGCGGCGTACCGGCGCACTTGCTCCGCATTGGAAAAGTCGATCGGAGTTGCCGGCGTGGGCGCCTGAACGACGTGCGCGGCGATGTTTGCTTCATCAAGATACCGCGTCAGCCAATGCGCGATGCCGGTTGGGATGTCGGCGCCGAAGATATGATCGCCTGTGTAGTACTCGCCTTTGCGGCGGTTCCAGAGCAGGAAGAACATCCCGGTAGGTTTCAAGCCTTTGATTTCCTCGCGAGGACGCTGGTCGGTGAAGGGTGCGATGGCGATTCTCAGCGGCGCCGGGTTTGCGTAAAAGACTCCGCGATGATCCACCGGCCACTGCGCGAGCGGCTTATGCGGCGTTTTGACCGCGCAGCCCGCCATAGTGAACAGCATGAGCCCAGCTGCCACATAACGCTGCATGGCTGCCCTCCCGCTGTGGAGCCCCATCCTATACGCATCCCCGCCTTTGTGATTTCAGGCACTGGTGAGTACAATGAGTACAACCGCCAGACCAATCCAGCTTGCGATGGTCACGAGCAGGCACAGCATGATTCGCATTGCGCTTGGCCAACGTGTGTTCGAGGCAAGCGCGGAACAACCCCACGCGCCTGCGAATCCGATGACGGTGGGCAGGGCGCCGCCAATTGTCACGAGAGGAAT
This sequence comes from Nitrospiraceae bacterium, assembly GCA_036397655.1. GTDB lineage: Bacteria > Nitrospirota > Nitrospiria > Nitrospirales > Nitrospiraceae > 2-02-FULL-62-14. Next base: position 3,933 of record DASWIN010000168.1, read on the forward strand.
AAGCAGACATGACGCGATGAAAATCCAGGTCCACCGAGGTACGCTTGGAATCCAAGATCTGAAAAGGTTCCCCATCTTCGGATTCAAGGAAAGGCGGTGTTCCGATCGATGCACCTCCGTGCCATTTTCCAGGATCTGACATCGGCATGTCGTTAAGCCGATGACCTTGAGTATGATCGTGAAGCTGATCAACCGTCCATTGATCGCATGTTGGAAGACGTGCTCTCCCTTGGCCCCCCATACCAGTTTGTCCGCGACCTGCTGTCCGTTGAGAAAAATGCGATGACGGCCCTGGTAATCGATCCAGAGCCGCATCGTGTACCCGGGGCGTTGGATTTCAGAATCCAGCATTTCTCACGTTGCAAAGGAATCAGGCTGATAGTCGGAGGCCACGGCTCAGGTTTTCAAATACAAAATAGGAGGCGTTACTATGGGTGCCGTGCTAGGCCAAAAGGGCCTCCTTGCAGCTTGGTACTGCCAGTAACGCCTAGTTCTTCGTGGCTGAGACAGTAAAGAGAAACAGCCGGTTGTTCCCGCGCGCAATGAGGTGGTAGTAGCCACCGTCAACGATCGGTCGAGATGTGCGCGGCATCAGGATGGCCTCCCCTCAGCCTGACACTCCCAGTCACGCCTCCGATCTTCCTCGCACAAAGAGGCATGTAGCGTAGCTTCTTCAAGCTAATTGACAGGTAGTGTGTTTTCAGGTTTATCCACGGAATTCCGCGGATATCGGTTAGGTCGGATGATGAAGACATAATAGAGAATGACTCCCAGAAGTGGTGGAAAGACAATCAAAGCCGCGCATAGTTGCTTTAGATTCTTCGAAGGGAAGTCGCGTTTCAACAAATCGAGACCTGCCACTAATGCCGCGAGCGCAACTGTAAGGGGCACGATGAGAAGAAAATACGACGGCTCCATCTTATCGGTTACGGCTCCTTCTGTCGTCTGAATCGCAGCTCAAGGCTTGCATTACGCCCAAATCCTACGCCACCGCCGATTACAAACCCCTTGGCATTGTCTACCATCAGAGAGCTTTTGAGCAAGCCTCCATATCCTGCCTGAGAAGCAACGGAAAAAGTAGTGCCACCGATCGAGAAGACGTTGAATTCTGTCGAGATGCTGATAACATTGGCAGACAGTTCGAAAGCTCCGCCGAGCCCCCCGTTTGCGAAATTGGCACCAAATTGGCCGTTGATGACGGTTTTGTCGAAGGAAAGTTTCCCTGTTGAGGCCGGGGAAGTAGACACGAATTCTAGTGTTGAGAATCCAAGTGCTCCCTTCACGAACGAGAAATTCTTGCCATGTATATCTGCTGTCGGAGTCAGCGTTTTGAGCGTATATGCGTTATTGGACCCGAAGGAGTACGCAAAGTCTATCGCATTTGTCACCAGTTTACCAATCGCAGCGACGTTTGCCTGCGTCTGCTGTTGGACCTCGAGAGCTGCGGCTACCGGCGACACCCCGATCTGCACGAGCTTTCGGTAAGCCTCACTCCGGGAGAATGCTGTAACTTTCTGTTTGACGCCTTGGATGTTAAGCGCAAGCTTTTGGTCCGCTTGACTCGTTGGCTGCGGCGGGGGTGACAGAAAGATCTGCGAGGCCGGAGGCGCTGACGGTGCCGGTTGGTTCTCCAACTTCATACGTGCTTCAAGCTGGGCCGCTCCGATTGCCACACCAGCGGCGGCGATGACGAATTCCACAATGTGCTTGATGACGAATGCGACGATGATTTCAAAAAAGAAATTCCCGCTCGGATCGACATAGTTGACGGGGTTGTTCCGGACATAGGAGTACCGGTTGAGGGTTTGGGGATCGGCGGGGTCTTGGACGAAGGGGTCCGGCTGGGTGAAGCGGCCGAGCTCCGGATCGTAGTAGCGGGCGTGGTAGTAGTACAGCCCGGTCGAGTCATCCCGGCGCTGGCCGGTAAAACCAAAGGGGCCGGGGGCGGGGGGTGTCGAGCCGTGGGCCACCGGCTCACCGTACGGGGTGTACTGGCTGACGCCCACGACTTGCCCCGAGCTGTCGGTGACCACGTGGGAGGAGCCGAGGTGGTCGCCGTGGTAGTACTGGATGCTGGACGCTGGAGGCTGGACGCTGGAACGTACCTCCGCGATGCGCTGAGAGCCCGCGAAGACGTGCTTGGTGGGTCCCTCCGGCCCCAGCTCCACCAACTCCCCGAGAAAGATCCGCGTGCCGCCTGAAGCGACTTCCTTCACGCGGCCCCCGTCGCCGTCGTACACGAACCGGGTCAGGGGGTCGGCGGGGAGGGGCGGGGTCCAGGTGGACGCAGCAAGGACCTCCACCCAATACGCCTGGCCGGGCAGAAGTTCCGTCGCCGGCGCCAGCGCGCCCGAGGAGGCGTCATAGCCCTGCACTTCACCCAGCTCGAGGCCAGGGAAGGCGTCTTGGGGCGTTAGGGACGCAAGCCCCGGCGCCGCCAGGAGGTGCCAGCCGGACTCCAGGGACGCCGACCACTGTTGGGCCGGAAGCTGCCCTGAAAACTCGACCGTAACCCCTGCCGGATTCGCGCAATACACCTGATACCCGCGTCCGTACTCAAGCTCCGTGAATTCATCGAACTTGGGATTGCCGACGTAGTGCTCGAAATGGTCGGAGGCTGGAGGCTCGAGGCTGGAAGCTGGAACGAACCTGCTGATTTGTTCGAAGTCCTCCGCAAAGGTTGGAAACAGCGCACTCACGGAGGGATCGTCGAGAATAACAGGAAGCGCAAAGAAGTTCCAGCCCGGTTCGAAGGAGACGCTCAGCGACGCTTCCTGGGACGTGGCGACCTCGACGAGGCGGTTTTCCGCGTCGTATGACAGGGTTTGGGACAAGGGACATGGGACGGGGGACGTGTCGCAAGTAACCGGACGCTTCTCAACAAGGTTGCCGTTGGGGTCGTAGCTGAGAACATACTCGTCAGTCTGGGTGACGGCGTGGGGGCCCGCGTCATTCTGGCCGTACGTCATGGCAACGCCGGCCTTCTGGGTCATGTTGCCGATCGCGTCGTAGGCATAGCTGTGCGCGCCGTACGACCCGGAGGCCTGCGTCAGGCGGCTCAACCCGTCATACGCGAAAGTCTGGCTGGCGGAATAGACGAAGTCGGTGATCTGCGTGACGTTCCCCAAAGCATCGAACTGGTACGCAAAGTGCTGAACCGCGCCGCCCGGCCCCTGGCTCGCAAGTTCCGAGAGCCGCAATGTCTGAGGGTTGTAGGTGTAGTCGGTGACGACCCCGTTTCCGTAGGTCATCTGCGTGAGCTGGCCGGCGGCATTGTAATCGACATCAGCAACCAGAGACCAGAGACCGGCAACCAGGGAGTTCAGTTCAACCGTTTCGAGGCCGCCCTGGGTGTTGTAGGTGTAGGCGGCCACATCTCCGTCGGGGTACGTCAGAGTTTCCAGACGCCCCGCGAGGTCATATCCGCGCTGGATGGTGTGGGTCGTTCCATCGATCACCTTCACTTCCTGGGTTACCCTGCCGAACATGTCGTAGGAGAACGTGGAGGTCCCGGAGCCGTCGACGACGCGGGTCAGACGGCCGAGGGGGTAGGGGACGCTGGTATCATCGAACGTATACTGGACGGAAGCTGGAAGCTGGATGCTGGAAGCTGGAGGAGCGGAATATTCCTTTCTGATGACGCGATTGAGCACATCATATGAGAAATCAATGACGGCGCCGCGCGCGTCGGTCTGTGTGGTCAGGTTATCGACGGCATCGTAGCCATACTGCCAGTGCCCCATGTCCGGGTCGTCCATGGCGATCTTGCGGCCCAAGGAATCGTACGTCATGGTGGTGACGTTGCCGGCCGCGTCCGTGACCCGGGTCAGGTTGTCCAGGCCATCGTACTCATAGGTCGTGGTGTAGAGCTGCGTGCCGTTGTGCTCCTCCACGCGCATCAGCCGGCCATAGGCATCCTGAACCCGGGTCGTGTGATTCCCGGCCGCATCCGTCGCGGTCACGGCCCAATCGTTGTACGCGGTGGTCGTCACGGCCCCATCCGGGTCGGTCACGGACACGAGCCGGCCGACGGGATCATAGGAGTAAGTGACCGGCGGGGCCAAGTCAGCGGTGGGCGCGGGGACATACGTGTCCGATGCACCATCGAGGTACGGCACCCATTGGCTGCTGACCTGGCCCCGGGTGTTGAACTCAACCGTCCCGGTCACAACCTGCTTGGCGAGATCCTCCGCCGGCGCGCGGACCTGGATCACCCGTCCGAGGCCGTCGGTGAACTGGTGCGTGGTGAGCGCGCCCCCCATCCCCGGCTGCGTGTACACCGTGGCGGAGGTGCGCGCAGGGAGCGCGCTCAGGTCGTAGGATACGGTGGACAGGGTGGTCGTGGTCTGTGTCACGGGGTCGGTGATGGACGCGGACGTCGGCCGGCCGAGCGGATCGTACGCGGTGGCCGTCAGGACGCCATTGGCGTCTGTCGAGGTCAAGACCTGACCGGTGCCCGGCTCATAGGTGAGGGTTCTGGCGTGCCCGAGCTGGTTCTCGATTCCGGTCAGGAAGGTCCGGGTCGCATCGTAGGAATTCGTCGTGATCCGGCCGAGCGCATCGGTGATCGTGCTGAGACTGCCGGTTGCGTCGTAGGTGAGTGAGGTGGCGAGCCATACCCCGGATGGATTGCCCGGGTCGCCCGGGTCAGGGAACAGCCACTCCTCCTCTTTGGTGAGGTTGCCGGCCGTGGGAGCCGCGGAGGTGCTGGAGGCGCCGTCATAGTAGAAGCGGCGCTGGGCCAGAATCTTCCCCTGGCCGTCCTGTGTCTGCGCGAGGGCGGGTTTATCGAGGATCCAGGCGTTCTCGTTGTACGTGAAGGTGGTGCTTGTGCTTCGCTCGTCCCCTGAAACGGACGCTTCGCCGTCCGCGTAGGCCTTGATGACATTTCCGTACTGGTCGTACTCGAAGCGGTTGCGGACCTGCCGGGACGTGGCGTCCCCATCGAACGTGTACGCGTCGCTCTGCGCGAGCTGGGCGAGATGCACGCCAGGATAGGGGTGGGAGCAGGTCCAGGTCTGCTCCGTCCTGGTCCAGAGCGAATCGAATGCGTCTCTGAACTCGGTCGACTCGGGCCGGCCTTTGGTGTGCTCATCCTGGTGGAATTCGGTCATGGAGACGTTGCCGTCGGCGTCCCGCGCCTCCACGCGGCCGAATCCGCGGAACTCGCGGCTCACCGGCTCGTACGCTCCCTGGGTGTAGAGGTAGGTCGTCTCATAGGTGTTCCCCATGCCGTCGCTCACCGCCGTGCGTTGGACAACCGGAAGAATGAACGGCAAGAGGGGGAGCCCGGTCAGGGGACAGAGGTTGTTGCACTGGGTGGAGGCCTGATACGTGATGGCGGTGGAGCCGCCGAGGCCGTTGGTGATGCCGGAGAGCAAATCGGAGAACGTCCCGGCGGAATAGGCGATTTCCGCGTTGCCGCTGATGGTGTTGAATACCGTGGGGTCGATGAGACCGTCACCATTGAAATCGGCGGCTTGAAGCTGGTCATCGCTTGAGCGCAGGCTGAACTCGGCCGGCAGCGCTGCCGGCGCGCCGAATGCGGTGCCGGTCGAACGGGCGACCGTGACGGTTCCCGTGCTCCGGTGGAACAGGAGCAGATCCGTCAGGCCGTCCCCGTTGGCGTCACCGAGCGCCACCTGATCGGCGGTGAGCCCGGAGCCCCACACCGCGGGCGCGGTAAAACCGGACCCGGTCGAGAAGCGCACGGAGACCGCGCCGGTTCCCGTATTGCGCAGGCCGATGTCCGTGAGTCCGTCGCCGTTGAAATCCCCCGTCAGGGGCTCATCCGAGCCGGTCCCCCAGTTCAGGCCGAACGCTCCGGACGGAGAAAAACCGTTTCCGGATGACATGGCCACCGTCCAGGCGCCGGACTCGTACGTGCCGATATCGAGCATGCCGTCTCCGTTGAAGTCCCCCGTGAGCGGCGTCCCGATGGAACCGGCATACGAGGGGATCCCGTCGGGTTGGAACGCGGTGCCATCGGAGGTGGCGAATCGCCAGGTCCCGGACGCGTAGATCGCAATGTCCGTCAGGGCGTCAGCGTTCCAGTCTCCGACCAGAGGGGCGTGGCTCGAGTCGCCGAATCCCGTGAGCCACGTGCCTTCCGTTGAAAATGCGTTGCCGGTGGAGCGGGATACCGTCCAACTGCCGGAAGAAGGGCTATACGCAATCAGATCGGATATGCCGTTGCCGTCCGGATCTCCGGCCAACTGGGGCTTGCTGAACTGCGTGGGGTTCATCAGCGTGACGGCGTTCTTGAGACCGAAGGAGTACGGCATGGTCCGGCCGGAATGCTGGTGATAGCCGGTGAGATGGATGATGGTCCAGCCGGTTCCGAGCGCCACAGTTCCCGGATAGGTCGTCTGCCGGAGCCCCTGCGCATCCTCGATCCACATGCAGCCGACGTCGTACCCGAAGTCCCCGATCGACACGGGCCCGGTGTTATAAACCCAGGTCCAGGCGTGGAAGAAGTTGTCTTGAGGGAAGCTGATCGTGATGCTGCCGTCAGAGCCGGATGAGAAACTCACCGACCCGATGCTGCCGCTCGATTGCGTGAGCGGCGCGCTCCAGGGAACTCCGAGGAAGGGGTTGCAGGGCTGATTGTTCTCGTGCCCGGTGTCCATGTTGGCCGCCCGAACGTTCCAGATGGGGCTGCCGGTCGCGGCGGTGTTCGAAACCAGCGCGTATGCGGGTGTGGTCTCCGATTGGTAGGTCAACCCGGTTGCGGGCAGGCTGGTCGCATCATCGGATCCGAATACGGTGACAGATTCGAGCAGGGAGCGGCCGGTGCGCTGGCTGACCGCGTAATTCAGGACGTAGCGCCGGACGAGCTGTTCCTGCGCGTAGGCGGCGATGTCCTTGAGCCGAAACGCCGTGGTGACGGGGGCGCCGCTGCGGTAGGAGGTGATCGGATCAGGCCTGGCTTCAAGAGTGAACATGACCGCGTTGGTGGGTGCAGCGTCTTCAACCGTACCGGTCAGGTGCCCGGTGTAATCGATCCGGCTGGGATAGAGCCGCCCCTGGTCCGCGGAGTAGGTGATGAGCAGGAAATTACCGTTTGGATCGATGACCTTCCGGAGCGCCCACCGGAACACTCCATCGGCGGTCTTCTGCTCGGAGTCAGGCGTGCCGCCGAAGAGGTAGCGTGTGCCCGACTTGTCCCGGACCTCCCAGCCCTCGAGCCCCTGGTCGGCGACATGCAGGAACATGCCCTCGTCCTTCGCGCGATACGTCCCGTCAGGGATCCTGACGAGCTCGGAGCTGACGCCTTGGAAGGAGAACGAGAAGGAGTCTGAGGCGTCATAGGAGGGGACGCCGAATTTGGTCGAGCGCTCAATCGCCCCCAGATCGAGGTCCCAGCCCACGCCGAGCCACCCGTTTTGACCGGAAGAAGAATAGCCCAGGGCCAGCGCCGGCTGCACGCCGCGCCGGCCGGGCGGAACGGAAATCGGGATGCCGGTGGTCGCCCTGCCGGTAAAGAGGTCCGGCTGGAAGCCTTCGATGGCGGAGATGCTGGGCGGGGGGGCGGAGCCGGCGGACGCGGTGGAAGAACCGAGGTTCGCGGCTTCGGCGGGGGGCAACCAGGCGATCTGCGCAACCAGCAGCGCAAGGGCCGTGAGCCCGGCCGTCGCCCGGTGCGTTGTCCTGGTTCGGATGTCCCGCATCATCTCAGCGTCCCATCAGTGGCGCTCAGGCCGGGCGTCAGTTCCTCTGGCAGAGCATGATGGTCGCGAACTCCGGCCGGTTGTCGGCCGCCGCGATCGTGTGCGAGTGGGCCTGCCCGCTTCCCGCGGACTCCGTCTGGGCATAAACGGGGGACGACGTATTGGGGAACCAGTTCGGTCCCTGGCCGCCCGCGTCCGCGTGGCCGCGGATGCCGTGGCTGTGCGCCGGCATTTCCGCGGTTGTCAGCGCATGCGCGCCGGTCGTGCCGCCGTGGCTGTGCGTGTTCGAGCCCCCCGCCGCTGCGTTGTACGCGGTCCCGGCGACGAGGAACTTGCCGTCCAGCGCGCCGAAGCGCGCATATCCGGCGGGGCAGGCGGCGCCCGCCCAGAGGATGATCGCGCCCGAAGGAACCAGGGCATTCGCGTCGTCCTGGATGGTGGACGTGTTCGGCGGGACTGCCAGCACCTCCGCCACGAGAGCCAGCGGCACCGAGGTGATCCGCTGGCGCGGGGCGAGCTCGGGATCCTGGTTGATCTGGACCGCAAGCCAGAGCGGCTGCGTCCAGTCCAAGCCGTCAAGGGGGGTGACCTGGCCGATGAGGACATCGAAGTATCCCTCGCTGAGCGGCACGCCCGGCTGAGTCTCTTCCCAGACCGGAGCGCCTCCCGCCTCGGCGGCATACAATCGCAGCGTCAACGTATAGGGCCCCTCCAGAGGGATGCCGTTCGCGTCCACCGCGTGCCCCTGATACCGCACGAGGTGGGGCACCTCCGCCCGGACGGAGGAGGAGAGCCCCAGGCAGGCGGCCGCCGCCGCGAGGACCACGATTCGATTCCAGGCCGGCGCGATCATGACGGCACCCCTCCTTCGGCTTCAATCAGAAAAGTCAGCGAAGCCGCGACCTGTCTGAGCGTGCGCAGGCGCGCCTCCAGGATCCCCCGCGGCGCATAGGCCTCCCGCTCGGCAATCTGTAAGGCGGCGATGCAGGCGTCGCAGGAGGAGCGCGCGGTCCCCAGGAGGCGGCGGCGAAGCCCGGGGTCCCGGGTCTCGTATGCCGCCGCGATGTCCAGCGCGGTCGCGATCGCGGCCTGCCGGATCTGCGCGGCCAGGGGGCCGCAGGCCGCACGCGTGAATTCATAGGTCAGGCCGTACGCGTCATCGATGAAGCGCAGCGCCTGATGATAGGCCTCGATCCGCGCCAGGGCCGGGTCCGCCATCTCGATCGTGCCGTTTGGGCTCATTGCAGCCTCCTTTGGGTTGTCATGGGTTCGGGTGAGCGATCGGGGACCGCGCCACGAAGATTTCCACAGTCCGGACATCCGCGCCCCCGAAGTCGTCCCGGGCCTCGAACTGCAGGGTGCGCAGGCCGGTCTCGCCTTCATCCGGCGTCCAGGAGAACGCCGCGGCTCCGGCCCACGGGCACAGCGCGAAGCCGTCCATCAGGACGCGGTACTGGACCGGATCGCTCTCCGCATCCGCGGCCTCAAGCTGGATCTCAAGCGGCCTGCCGTGTTCGGACAGGGTCCCGTCCTGAGGCGTCATGCCGACCAGCAGTGGTACGCTGCCCAGTGTCACGGTGTGCGACTGCGTGGTGAGATGCCCGTTGGGGCTGATCGCCTCCACCACGATGTCATTGGGCCCCGGATTGAGCGGGATGTTCGCGCTGAACTCCAGACCCGAACGCGCGGCCTGAATCCCGTTCAGGCTGACCGTGGTCAGCGAGTCGTCCACGGCGCCTTCCACGGGGACCGGATTGAGGTTGGTTTTCCCGGGCGGGGTGAACGCGACAACGGGAGGCGCCTCATCGAGGATCAGCACGACCCGGGCGCTTGCGCTGAATACCCCGTTGGCATCGCGGGCGGCGACCCAGAACACGTTCTCTCCCTCCACCAACGGCGCGGTGAATTGCCAGCTCTCCGCGCCGGGATCGCCGGGCACCGGCTGTCCGTTCACCCAGATCGTCGTGCCCGAAGTCTTGGTGCCCTGCAGGGCGGCGGATGAGCCGGCGGCGACGGCGGGCATGGACGCGACGGTCGGGATGGATGGGCGCGCCGTGAAGGCCGGCACGAAGATGCCGACCGCGTCCTCGATCATGTTGCCCGCGGCATCGGCCGCGGCTGCGGTCAGGACGTTGTAGCCGGTGGAGACGGGCGCTGCCGCCTCGAACAGTTCGGCGTTCAGCTCGGCCGGCGCGCCGTTGACGGTGACACTGCTGACGGCGCTGGTCACGATGCCCTGCACGGGGATCGAGCCGGCCGGGGTTTTCTGTGCCGATGGCAGGTCAAGCATGACGGATGATTGATAGGTTTGCGTCGTGCCATCGGCATAGCTCGCCACCGCTGCGAGCGGGTTCGGCCCTGCCATGAGGAGTACGTTCGCGCTGAACGTCGATCCCTGGACGGTGGCGGGCTCGCCGTTCACCAACACGGCTTCAGGTGAGCCGGTGACGGTCCCGGTCACGGGCACGGTCATGGTGAACGTGGGCTCGGTGGGGAGGGGAAGCGCGCCGAATTGAGCCTGGAGCCGGACGGCGCTGCCGCCGGAAACCCCGCTCCAGGGGAGGCCGGCCGCGGCTCGCAACCGGTACAGGCTGTTGCTGCTTACTCCGCCTGAGGCGCATAACGCGCCCTGGTTCAGCGTCTGAACGCCGTTGCTGGAGCCCGCCCGTGCCGGGATCGCCCATCCGCCTAGGCTGAGTCCCAGGACGGCCGGCCACATCCACAGTTGCGCCATCCGCATGCTGCTCACGGCACAATGACCTCCCCATTCGATGGGCTCGTAATCGTGATTGAAGGAACGGTCGTATCCAGGACGATGCTGTCGCTGACGGGGTTTGACCAGTTCCCGACCGCGTCCGAGAAGCGGGCGGACACCGTCTTTGGCCCATCGCCGGCCGTGAGCTGCCAATCCGCCTTGCTGGTGCCGTAGGGCTCCGGCGCGGAGTACGATTGCCCGTCATTGGAGAACTGCATCTGGCCCATCCCGGAGGGGTCCGTGGCGGAGAGCGTCAGCGTCACCAGTGTGGAATTGGTCGCCGCCGCGCCGCCGTTGATGAGGATTGAGGTGTTGGACGGGGGTGTCGTATCGGCGCCCCCAACGGTTTGGAATGTATCGCCCGGGGAGGTCGAAAAATTCCCGGCTGCATCGGTGGACTTCACGCGGTAATAGTACGTGGTCGAAGCCGAGAGGCTGTTCAGCTGAATCTGATGGCTCGTTACTTTTTCGGGATCTTGAACGGTCTGTCCGTAGCTGATGGTCGTGCCATACTCGACAACGCTGTCTGCGCCCTCATCCGTCATCCATGCAATCGTGGCGTCTGCATCGGTCATGCTCGTAGCAGACACGCCGGAGAGAGCCGGTGGGGTGGTGTCCAGCTCGATGGTATCTGTAACCGGAGCTGACCAGTTGCCGGATGGATCGGCGAACCTGGCGTAGACGGTTTTCACACCATCCCCGGCCGAGAGCGTCCAGGAGGCAGTAGACGCGTATGGTTCAGACGCGGAGTACGTCGTGCCGTCATTGGAGAATTGCATGTCCGAAACGGTGCCCGTGTCGTCCATGGCGGACAGATCAAGCGTGACGACCGCAGTCGCGGTTACGGCTGCACCGGCGAGAATGGTGATGGAACCGGTGGGGGCAGTGGTGTCCCCTCCGAGCGGGGGGCCGTCGGGGTTTTCCGCTGTGTTGTACACCGTGCAGTGGCTTCCCGCGCCGCTCACATCCATCTCCTGAGAACCTGATCCAGTCAGCGGCCAATAGGCCACCAGGCCGTCGGTCATCGAACCAGGAGAATTCTGCGCTTGCGTGATTTGGCTTTCGGAGAGTACTCCCTTGAAGATCTGCACGTGGGCAAGCTTCCCATCGAATGTCCGCGCCGTTCCGGAGTCCGAGTTGCCGATGATGAGGTGGTGGCCGCTGTCATCGTCAAACGATCCAGAGGCATTCTGGGTGAGTCCATAGGCGACCTCCGTGCCATTGACGTATATCCGGACACTGGAGGCCGGCGTGGATCCGTCCCATGTCGCGGCGACGGCTTGAAAGCCCGAGCTGCTCGACCAGCTGTCCGAGGCGGACTCCCGTCGCAGGCTGGTTCCGCTCGTGTCGTGGTTGAAGACGAAACGCCCACCGCCTCCCACGCGGAAGAACCAGCCGGCGCTTCCGCTCGTACCGCCGGCCTTCTGAAGCAGGCGCCCATATCCGGCTTCCCCCGCGCCATCGGCATTCATCCAGAGCACGATGGTCCGGGATCCAAGGTTATTCAAGACGGCAGGGTTCCCGCAGTCGATATAGCTGTTCGTGCCGTTGAACTCCCGGCTCCCGCCCGCCCAGACAGCCGGGGCAAGGAGGAGGCTGAGCACGCTGATGAACAGGAATGGCCGCATTCGCACTCCACCTCCTTTCGCCCGCTTATGCCGCTCGCGGAGCCGCATCGCTTGGCCCTCAAACCACGTTTGCAGAAACTGTAACATGTCCATGAAGGGTTGTCAAGGGCTATTTGCAGGAACAGCAAAGTTTATCTTGACGTAGCGCAAAGCATGTGGCACACTCTCCTTGCATCCGTTCACCAATCAGGAGGAAGTGCCCGCATGGGAATTTCAGCGAAAGAAACCGGAAAAAGGAAATTCCAGGAGACCGAACAGGCCGCAAAAACGGTGGGTGCCCGGCTCAGGCAGATCCGGCAGGATCAGGATATCACCCTGGTGGAGCTGGCCAAGACGGCCGGGATCGATATCGCCACCATTTCCCGGATCGAGACGGGGAAGATGACCGGCACCATCGAGTCCCACATGCGCCTGGCCAACGCGCTCGGGGTGAAACTGACGGACCTCTACTCAGGGATCGAGGAGGCGAGGGTCAAGGAAGGGGTGAGCGTCCAGCCGGCCGGCCAGCGCACCGATGTGTATGTCCACGAAGCCGGGAAGTCATCCGTGGCGATCTTGACCAAGGACGTTCTGAAGAAGAAGCTCATGCCGGTCCTGGTGACCATCGAACCGGGCGGCAGCACCGCTGAGGAAGAAGCCAAGGTTGGCACTGAGAAGTTCCTCTTTGTCTTGGACGGGCAGTTGGAAATCCATGTTGGCAAGGAGAAATACACTCTGAGAAGGGGCGCAAACATCTATTTTGATGCCGCCATCCCTCATCAATTGCATAATTCGAGTCACCGTATCTGCAAGTGCCTGGTTATCATCACTCCACCAGTTCTATGAAGTTACAGTGGCAAAACAACCTTTAGCGATAGAGACATGATACAAATACCAGTTGAATATTTCAGATTCTCTGGCTTGTGCAATTTCTTTGCTTTTTCAGGAATGGGTGTAGTTGTCTTGTGCAAACAACCACGCTCAAGAATTGCTCAATTCTTTTCTTTGATGATGGCGTTGGTGGCATTTTGGGGCTGGGCATACTATCAATGGCTTAATGTTCTCACTGACCCTCAGGAAGCCCTATTTTGGGCGCGCACTCTAATGATTCCAGTGTTGCTATTGCCACCTGTATTCTTTGGATTCAGTGCAGTTGCCGCAAACTGGCATGGCAGAACGGCACGGGTACTGCACACTGTGAATGTGATGACGGCTTTTATCCTTGTGTCGTTTGTTTATAGCAATCTTATTGCACGAGAAGTTCGTCCAATGCTTACATTTCCTTTTTGGCCCCTTGCAGGTGTAGGATTTCATTTACATTTCGCGCAGATGCTCCTAAGTAGTGGCGGAGGTCTTTGGATAATTTGGCGAGCATTATCGATAAATGCTGGAAGGAAAAGACAACAACTTACGTGGCTCTTTTGGGCATTTCTTGTGGCATATTTAGCTGCTTATGGAAATTATTTGCCGTGGTACGAGGGAATACATCTTTATCCAATCCTGACACCATTTTCAGCAGTATTTACTGGATTGGCTGGATACGCAATAGTCAAGCACCAGCTACTTGACCTCAGACTCGTGATTGGAAAGAGCGTCCTCTATTCGGTAATTGCTGCTTGTATAACGGCTGTTTACATAACGGTGGTTCTGGTAACTGAAAGGGGGTTTCCACAATTCCTTGGATTTCGCTCAATTAGTGCAGCCGCACTGGCAGCATTTATTATTTCGATTGGATTTATCCCACTAAAGGACGCCATTCAGCGATTGATCGACCAGATATTTATGCGCAGATCCCCATCGGCTCTAGTCGAGGAGAATGAGAAGCTTAGGCAAGAGTTGGCACGAACGGAGCGCCTACGTGCTGTAGGCACCCTCGCTGCGGGACTGGCGCATGAGATCAAGAACCCGCTCTCATCGATCAAGACCTTCGCCGAATATCTCCCGGAACGCTATGAGGATCCTGCCTACAGGAAGAACTTCTCAAAGATCGTGGCTCAGGAAGTGGACAAGATGAACGGTTTGGTGCGGCGGCTTTTGGACTTCGCCCGCCCGGCCCAACCGAAGCTCGGGCGGGCCCAGTTGCATGAGTTGATCAGTGAAACGGTGGGACTTCTGCAAAGCCGCCTCATCGAGCGGCATGTGGAGGTCACGGTGCGAATGGGACCAGGAGTGAATGGAGTCTGGGTGGATCCCGTTCAAATCAAGCAAGCTCTCCTGAACCTCCTTCTCAACAGCATTGAAGCGCTCAACGGAGCAGGACAAATCGAAATCGAGACCCGGCTCGCCGGACAGGGGGTTGAGCTCACGATCAGCGATAACGGACGGGGAATTCCAAAGGAAAACCTGCAGCGGGTATTCGATCCATTTTTTACTACTCGGGATGGCGGAACAGGACTC
>DASWIN010000169.1:0-13671 GCA_036397655.1 Nitrospiraceae bacterium
CAAGGTGTTCGAGACCCAGATTCACGGCAAGCGGTTCGAGATGTACAACGACACCGTGCTGGGCTTCAACAAGTCGGGCAAGGAAGTGGCGCGCATCCAGGTCGAAGAGCCGATCTACATCCGGCCGGCCGAGCGCGTGACTTGGCTATAGGCAGCTAGCCACCGGTAACCGAGTATACCGGTTACGGCTGAGGAGAACAGAAGGGCGGAGCGTTCAAGCGGACGCTCCGCCCTTTTATTTTTGACTTAGCGGGGCCCTTCTTATCTTGTCTTGAAGCATGGCAAAATGCCTCTTAAACGTGCTAAGAAAGCCCCTAGTGCTCTTCTGAACGAGCAATCTCCTCTGCCTATGGCCGTAATAGATTCAACTCAGAGCCATCCTGTTGCGTTGGTGACCATGCCGTTTGGGCATGCCAAGTACCCATCCATTCAACTGGGTACTCTGGCTACCGTTCTGAAGGCCCAGGGCGTCCATGCGAAATGTCACTACCTGAATCTCAACTTTGCAGGCCAGATCGGATTTCCGCTCTACGACACGCTCTGCGAGCAGCAACTCCTGATCGGAGAATGGCTGTTTTCACGTCTGCTTTTCAGAGACAATCCCCAGCATA
This sequence comes from Nitrospiraceae bacterium, assembly GCA_036397655.1. Lineage (GTDB taxonomy): Bacteria > Nitrospirota > Nitrospiria > Nitrospirales > Nitrospiraceae > 2-02-FULL-62-14. Next base: position 612 of record DASWIN010000169.1, read on the forward strand.
CGCAATACCTGAATGCCTTCAAGCCCTTATGCGATCGCATCGGGCAGATGACCGGAACGGGCATCTCCCAGCTGCTGGAAATCGAAGAAAGAATCGCACCCCAGTTCCTGACATGGGCCTCCACGTCGATGGAATGGGGACAATACAAAGTGATCGGGTTTACCTCCATGTTCCACCAAAATGTGGCCAGTGTGACCCTTGCCAAGCTCATCAAAGACCTGTATCCGCAGGTCAAGATTGTGTTCGGGGGGGCCAACTATGACGGTGAAATGGGCCAGGAGTACTTTCGCGCGTTCCCCTGGATTGACTATGCGGTGATAGGCGAGGGGGAAGTCGCCTTCCCAGCTCTGGTTAAGCACATCCTCGACGGAGGCTCCGAGATGCTGCCGCGCGGTGTCATGGCCCGTCGCGGAACGGCGATCCACTATGATCCCAGCGCCGAACTTTTTACGGACTTCCATCGGATGGGGTCCCCTGATTACGACGACTATTTCGATCAGCTCACCCAGGTCAATCCCTCCGCCGCCTCCGACTTCAGCCGAATCCTGCTGTACGAGTCGGCGAGGGGATGCTGGTGGGGAGAAAAACACCATTGCACGTTTTGCGGGTTAAACGCCCAGAGCATGAAATTCAGGGCCAAGAAACCACAACAAGTATTGGAAGAGCTGCGCGATCTTTCCACGCGCTACAACGCCACCCGCTTTCGATTTGTCGATAATATTATCGACATGACTTATATCGAATCAGTGTTCGGAAAACTGGCCGAGGAACGGTATGACCTGGATATTTTTATCGAGACCAAGAGCAATCTGCCAAAGCGGCAGATCCAGACGCTCGCTCGAGGCGGTGTGAAGGTCATGCAGCCGGGAATTGAGAGCCTGAGCGATGCGACGCTTCGGGAAATGGACAAGGGCGTCAGCCCGATGCAAAACCTCGTCTGTCTCAAGTGGAGCAGCTACTATAACGTCCATATTTCATGGAACATCCTGCTGGGGTTTCCCAAGGAAACCGCTGAGGATTATCGCAAACAAATCTCCCTCATCCCGTCCATCGTGCACTTTCCTCCGCCGGAAAGCGTCGGACAGTTCTGGTTGGAACGCTTCAGCCCCTATCACACCCATCCGAACCGGTACGGGATCACGATCACCGGACCCGGAGTCGCCTACAGCTATGTGTACGATCCCTCGCGGGTTGACCTCGCGAAGGTGGCATATGATTTTGAATACGAATTGGAGCATCGCGTCGACCCCACACTTGTCCGGGAGCTGACGGAACTGACCGATCAGTGGAAACGGCGGTCGGCCTCCGCCGAGAAGCCGTTCCTCTATTATGTGAAAGGGATCGGATTCATCACGGTGTATGACGGACGAGAGGAAAAAACTCCCGTACGAAAGCGGTATGACGGCCTGCACGCGTTTCTGATCGAACATTGCAACGATGCTCCCAGAACCAGGGAGTCGATCCAGCAGACGGTGCGGGCTCGACCGGAGTTCGCCTCGATTTCAGACGACCCTATCCGGCAGGCGCTGTCGGAACTTGTCGCCGACCGAATCCTTTACGAGGAAAAGGGCAAGCATTTCACGGTGGCGCTCCCGGCAAACACCTACCATTAAATGCAGTCAACCGTTCCCCTCCGAGCTGACGCGCGGCACATGCGGAAATTGCGCATGGAGAACCTTGACGATGGGAGTGGGCTTGGGTAGAGTGGAGCCCTTAAAGCAAGCTGAGACTTGGGTTTTTTGGTGAGTTCATGACGACACCACCGCGTGCGCCAATGCCGTTTGCTGCCCAGGCGGTGCCCTTTAACGAATTTCTGGCCTCAGGAAAGATCCCCGACGGGTATATCACGAGCGATTATGTCGCCGAACAGTTTGTGGAGCGGTTGGTCCACTATGTCTTGAGTGTGCCCTCTGGAAGCTATACCATGGCTCAGTTGAGTCACCTATTGGAGCAACTTGACCCCCGCCATCAGGTGTTCTTTTTTAAGCGTCTCAAAGAAACAAGCCCGGATAGCCTCAAGGATTTCGCTCCGCTCTATTACGGCTTTATGAACGAGTTCCACTCCCTGCTCTTTACCTAAGAATCACCGCAGAAAAGCCTTGTAGCCCCCCTCCCGTCATGTATAATGGGGGCGTATTATTGTGATGAGGAGACTGAGGAATGAACCCAACTTTGCAACGCGCAGTGACCAGCTTCTATAACATGATTTACGAGGCACAGGCTTTTGCCACTGCCATGGCCCGGCTCGATGCGGCGGAGCAGGAGCATTATGCAGGACGGATCGAAGGGTTGAATTGGGTGCTGGACCGATGCCAGGAACTCGAAGACATGGACACCAACCTTACGCCCTCTTCGCTGCAGCGGGTGCTCAGTGACGTCAAGTCCGACCTCGACCACGAACTGTCAGTTCAGCGGCGTGAAAAAGGTCGTCGGGCCGATGGGCGGGAAGAGGCTTTGAACTTCGTCTCGGATTATCTGGGCAGCCTGATCTCGGTCGCCGAGATTGAGTCGGTAAAAAGCTCCGTCAGCACCGACACACCGGCGTAATTCGAAACCGACTGATCGTCCTCCTTCCTGCTATGCCGTCTGATCGGCAGCCGCTCGATATGGATCAGAGAGGCCCGTTCTCACAACCTCATATGGTTCGCGAGTGGATCATATTTGCGCTCTGCCTGGGATTGGGCGGGCACATTGCCCTGGCCGTGGTGCTGCATGCGCCTGAACGCTGGCCCTGGAGCCATGCGGGACTCTATGGTCTCGTCCTTGGCGTGGCGGTGTATGTTACGGTTCAGCTCATTCGAACAGTCTGGTGGGTTGTTCGTGGCCGGTACAAGGCCGAATCCCTGGACGGCTACGGGTCTGGACGGCAATTCTAAAAAGGAACGGGAAGAAGGATAAGCTGGATGGCGGTGCCACCGTTTGCTCGTAAGCCGGGAATTCCTCCAGATCCCTTTGCGCCTCGTGCCCGTCCCAGGCAGGCGCCCGGAGGGTCACCGCCTGACCAATACGGGGCATTTCAGGCCTCGCTCCTCTATTGCCCGCAGTGCAAGCAGGCCACGCCGACAAGGGAACGGCTGCTCCTGGTGCTTCCAAACGGGAACCTGTTCGAATATCTTTGTGCCAGGTGCGGGACGTCGACGGGGTCCAAGACAAATCGGGATCAGGCGGACGGCAAGCTGCTTTCCCCGTAAGGATTAGAGCGTTGCGCAGGATCGGTCCGGCTAAGGGGTGGGTGCCGAAAGAGCAGGACCTAGACTAGACCGTCAACCGGGATACCTTCCTCGATCAGCATGACAGGAATGTCTTCTCGAATCGGATACAAAATCTTCTTGTCGGCTCTCAGCAGCCCGCCATCCAAAGGTTCCTTCACCGCCTGACCGGCCTTGTTCTTCAGCGTGCCCTGCTGGACTCTTGCATTCAACGTCTGAATCAGGGCGTCGGCGGCCATGGCGACATCCTGCTTGGTGTCAGGACAGCACAGGATCGCCAGAAGTTCCTTGTCGATATTGGCTTTGGACATGGTGGCCTCGTTGACGGCGGGCGTGCCCCCGCTCATTTCAGAAGAGCAGAATAGTTCAATTGGCCATGAAGATCAAGCCTTCACGGAGGTCGGGCAACGGGGAGCCCGTGCGCAGCCCCAAGGAATTTGCTAGACTCCAATGCCCAGGTACCTCTTGCTCATGCGGACAGCATTGCGATACATCGAACGCCAGTTCTTCACCGGCCTGTTGATCCTCGTGCCGGCGTGGGGCACCGTGCTCATTCTCGGCACGCTCTTCTCCACGCTCGACCAGTTGCTGGGGACGGTGTTCGGAGAGATGGCGGTCACGGATATCCCCGGAATCGGCCTCATCTCGCTGGTTGTGCTCATTGTGCTGGCCGGCATCCTGGCGACCCACCTGCGAATAGGGCAGCGTCTGCTCCAGGTAGCGGAAGAGTCGCTCCAGCGTGTACCCATCGTCCGAAGTGTGTACCTCACGATCAAAGGTATGACGGATTTGTTCCAGTTCCGTTCCCGGTTCAACCGCAGCACCGTGGTGGTGTTCCCCTTTCCTCGGGACGGGCTCTGGGCGCTCGGGTTTGTCATGGGACCGGCCCCGGGGGTGGTTCAGGTCGTGCCCACGACGTCGCTCACGATGGTCTTCGTGCCGACTGCGATCCATCCGTTTACGGGCTATCTGGCGTTCATTCCGGAAGGCAACATCATCCCGATCAACCTTCCTCCGGAAGAGGCGATGAAAATGGAGTTCTCGGCGGGTCTGTACCGTCCCGCATCGGGCTGGTTGTCCAGAACCGGTGCCTCCCAGCCGCCGCAGGGCTCGACATGAACCGGAAACCATGCTGAGCGATCTCATTGTGCGTCAGGCGACAGGGGAGGATCTCGACACGCTCGTCCGGTTCAGCGCGGCCATGGCGATGGAAACGGAAGGGCGTCGTCTGGACGAATCGCGGCTGCGGCAGGGGACGCAGGCGGTCCTGGAGTCGCCCGCACGGGGATTCTACACCGTGGCCGAGCTGGCGGGCCGGTCACCCCGGCTGGTGGTCGGCCAGCTTCTGGTGACCTTTGAATGGAGCGACTGGCGGAACGCCACCTTCTGGTGGATCCAAAGCGTCTATGTTGATTCGGCATGGCGGCGGCGGGGGGTCTACCGCCAGATGCATGAGGGGATTCTCCGGCAGGCCAGACAGCAGGGCGATGTCTGCGGCGTCCGGCTCTACGTCGAGGGCGAGAACGCCGTGGCCAAGACGGTCTATGCGAAAGTGGGACTGAATGTCTCGTCCTATCATGTGTTCGAGGATGATTTTGTCCTGTTGAGGAAACCGCCCCGAGCGCTCGGAAATCGCTAGCGACGGGCATGGAAGTGATGGAGGAAGCATGATGAAAGCCTGCAGGGCCATGCTGATGTTCCTGGTGAGCCTCGGCCTGCTCAACGGATGCGCATTTTTCCGCGGGCACTTTGGAGAGGACTTCGATTCCGACGCGATAGCGACCATTCACAAGGGGACCACGACGCGAGCCGAAGTGGCGGCTCGCGTCGGCGCACCGGACGAAATCGTCCATGCCGCCGACCGGGACATTTTTCATTACCGGCGGTACGACAGCAAGATGGGCTATCTCCTGGTGATTTCCCGGTTCAATATCAAGGGGGACCACTTGTATGTGTTCTTCAATCGCGACGGGGTGGTGGATGAAGTGATTTATGGAAAACGAACGGATCGCCTGGAGTTCCAGGTCTGGCCGTTCGGAGACTGAGCGCCGCATGCGACGGGGCAAGGCATTGGCGGGACTGTGCGTGCTGGGGGCCGCGCTCATGCTGACGTCCTGCCAGTGGCGAAGGCTGTCGGTCAACGATCCGATCCGGCCCGACGACGTCGCCTTTATCCGGCAGGGACACACCACACTCGCCGAGGTGGTCGCAAAGCTGGGGGCGCCGGATGAAATTGCCGCGACCGGCGACGTGCTGGTCGCCCGGTACCGATTCCGTGACGGCAAGTATTTCAAGATCGACCTGGGGCGGTTGCTCAGCTTTTGGTCTCCGGTCACGCCCGAGATGAGCATGGCTCGCGGCCAGGTTGAAACGGACATATTCCAGGTCATGATGAACCCCCAGGGCATCGTCCAGGAACAGGCCTTCGCCTTTCAATCGCCGGCGACGCGCTTCAATCCATGGCCGTTCTAGCGCGCGTCGGTTCTCCGGTACATGCATTGCCGCGCCCTCCGCGTCCAGTTATAATCGTGCCCCATGGCCAGGCCCGTCAGACCTCACGGGAAGCGCGCGAAGACTCTGCAGGAGTCTCCTTCCTATTGCCGCGCGGACCAGGACATCGAATTCTTGAACCGGGACGAGTTGCGTCCTGTCCGGTTGCAACTTGAGTTGCTCAAGCCGGAACTCATTCAACAGGAAGAGGGCATTCAGTCGACGATCGTGGTCTTCGGCAGCGCCCGGCTGGTCGAGCCGGCTGACGCGCAGGCGCGGCTCAAGAAAGCGCAAGCGGCCCTCGCCAGGAAACCAAATAATCGCACGTGTCAGCAAGCTGTCGCCGTCGCACGCCGGCAGGTGAAACTGGCCCCCTTCTATAATGAAGCCCGCGAATTCGGCCGGTTGGTGTCCTCCACGTGCCAGATTGAAGGGCGTTGCGAATACGTGGTGGTCACGGGTGGCGGACCCGGCATCATGGAGGCGGCCAACCGGGGCGCGGCCGACGTGGGTGCCAAGTCCGTGGGATTGAACATCACGCTGCCCCATGAGCAGGCGCCCAATCCCTACATCACGCCGGCGCTCTGTTTTCAGTTCAAGTATTTTGCCATCAGGAAGATGCATTTTCTCCTCAGGGCGAAGGCGCTGGTGGCCTTCCCGGGAGGATTCGGCACGCTCGACGAGCTCTTCGAGACGCTCACGCTAAGCCAAACCGGAAAAGTCACCGGCCTGACGATCGTGCTCATGGGCAAGGCGTTCTGGGACAAATTGATCAACTGGCCGGCGCTGGTGGAGGCAGGGTTGATCAGCGAGGAGGACCTCTCGTTGTTCCATTACGCCGAGACGGCGCAGGAAGCCTGGGATCTGATCTCCAGGAACCACGGAGTCACGTCGATCAAATGAGAATCGCCTTTCATGGCGCGGCCCGCTCGGTCACCGGCAGCCGGCATCTGCTCCAAACCAGCAGCGCGCAGGTGCTCCTCGATTGCGGCATGTTCCAGGGCAATCGCCAGGAAAGCGACCGGCGCAACCGGACTCTCGGTTTTGATCCCAAGGCCGTCAACGCCGTCCTGCTGTCGCATGCCCACATCGACCACAGCGGAGCCCTGCCGGTGCTGGCCCGGCACCGTTTCTCGGGAAAGGTCCATCTGACGCGGGGCACAGCCGACCTGACCAAGGTGCTGCTGGAGGACTCGGCGCGGATCCAGGCGAACGACTGCAGGTACGTCAACAAGGCAGAGCGGCGGCGAGGCAAACAAAGCCGGACGCCCTTTTACGATGCCGATGACGTCCGGAGCATCGCACAGCGATTCGTCGGCGTGCGGTATGGCGATCCCGTGTCGGTCCATCCACGCATCAAGGCCTCGTTCCACGACGCGGGTCACATTCTCGGATCGGCCGCCGTTCGCGTGGCGGTGTCCGAGAAGGGCGGCGCGACCACGGTGTTGTTCACGGGAGATCTCGGCCGCTCACACATGCCGATTCTCCGGGACCCGGCCAGCCCGCCTCCGTGCGACGTTCTCATCATCGAGTCCACCTACGGCGACCGGCTGCATGAGACGGACGGCGCAGCACAGAAAAACAAAATCGTGGAGCTGGTCGCGCACGCCAGGACGCACAAGAGCAAGATCATCGTGCCGGCGTTCGCCGTGGGACGGACGCAGGATATCGTCATGCGGATCAAGGAACTGGTCCGCGAAGGCCGGATCGAGCCCCTGCCGATTTTCATCGATTCGCCGCTCGCCACGAAAGCCACGGAGATCTTTCGCAAGCACCCGGAGTATTACGACGAAGAGACGTTCAGGACGTTCACATCCGAGGGCGATCCCTTTGGAGCGCGGTACATCCGCTATGTCTCCTCGGCGGACGACAGCAAGAAGCTGAACGCGATGAAGGGGCCCTGCCTGATCATTGCTTCTTCCGGCATGTGCGAAGGCGGACGAGTGCTCCATCACTTGAAGCATGCGATTCAGGACGAAGCCAACGTGATCGTGATCGTCGGGTTTCAAGCCGAGCATACCTTGGGGAGAAAGCTGGTCGAGAACTGGGATGTCGTGCCCATCTTCGGCGTGCCTACTCCGCGGCGCGCGCAGGTGGTGCGGTTCAACGGCCTCTCGGCCCATGCCGACCGGAACGACCTGCTGGCCTACCTGCGCGCCATCAACCCGTTGCCGGGCAAGGTCTTCGTCGTCCATGGCGAGGAAAAGCAGGCCCTGTCGCTTGGGGCCGCCATGCAGTCCGAGCATCCCGGCCTGCAGGTTGTCGTCCCGCATCCAGGGTCGCTGTATGAGGTCTGAATGCGTTCGGCGCATGGGAATCGTGGGACTGGCCGTATGGGCCACGCTCGCCGCGCTGTCCGTCCCGGTCGGCGCGGCGGAGGAAATCCGCCAGCGTGCGAGGGAGATGGGCATCACCATCGGACGCTATCAACCGGGCCCGCTGAATGCGATTACCGACGTGGCCGGAGTGAAAGTCGGGCAGGTGACGCTGAACCGCGGGGAGGGGGCGCTCACGCCGGGCCAGGGGCCGGTCCGTACAGGGGTGACAGTGATCGTGCCGCGCGACGACGTCTGGCACCACAAAGTGCCGGCCGGCGCCTTTGTCCTCAACGGAACCGGCGAGATGACCGGGCTGGCCTGGGTCGCCGAGTCGGGCTTTCTGGAATATCCCATCGCGCTGACGAACACATTGAACGTCCCGCGGGTCGCCAATGGGGTGATGAGCTGGATGATCAAGCGCTATCCCGGGATCGGCATCACCGATGACACCCTCACGCCGGTCGTGGCCGAATGCGACGACAGCCGCTTGAATGACAGTCAGGGGCGGCACGTGTCGGAGCAGGACGTCATGACGGCGCTGGACAATGTTGCGACCGGACCCGTGGCCGAGGGAGCCGTGGGAGCCGGAACCGGCATGGTGTCGTATGGTTTCAAGGGCGGCATCGGAACGTCGTCCCGCCGGCTCTCTTCCGAGGACGGCGGCTATACGGTCGGCGTGCTCGTCAACGCCAACCATGGGCGTCGCGAGGAGCTGGTGGTGGCCGGCGTGCCGGTGGGGCGGCTCTATCAGGGGGACACACACACGTCGGTCGGCGCCGAAGGCTCGATCATCGTGATCATCGCCACGGATGCGCCGCTGGACAGCCGCCAACTGAGCCGGCTGTCCAAGCGGGCCGCGCTGGGGCTGGCGCGAACTGGTTCCACGGCCCGGCACGGGAGCGGTGATTTCATGCTGGCCTTTTCGACGGGCAACACCGTTCCCCATTATCCGAAGGAACGCACCTTCACCATGACCCATTTGTCCGATGCGCATATCAACCCGTTGCTCAGCGCCACTGTCGAAGCCACGGAAGAAGCCATTCTCAATGCGTTGACCATGGCGCGCACCACCGTGGGCCGTGATGGCCATCGCGTCGAAGCCATGTCCTTGACGACATTGCGCGCGCTCCTATCTGCGGGCAGGTAAGCGGCCTTGCATTTTTTGACAGGGGCTGTCTATGCTGAACACAGGATGCCAGACGCCTAACGGACAACAAAAGGACACCGATCATGGCTGAGTACCAAATGGGCGGCGGATTGAAGCAGGTCACGGCCATCGACAAGACGCAGGCCTTCGCGGAATTCCTGAAAAACCGTCTTGTCTGCGCGCTCGAGGCGGAAGACCCCACTGAGCTGCACTATCTGCTGGCCCACCTGGATGACTACCATTCCTACATGTGGCGGTATCATAAGAAGCTGCAGGCAGAACGGGGCGAACGGGCCAATCTTCCGGGCTAGTGCTTGAAGGTGCGGCCCAACGCGTCCGAAGGGAATTGATGGCGAACAAGGTCCAGACCGAGTTGAAGTTTGCGGCGGCGGTGTCGCGGGAGCAGGGCTCGCAGGCGGCGGGGTCCGCGGTGGCGCAGGCCGTCCGAATCCATCTGGAAGGGAAGCCGGCCGACCTGGCCTGCCTGTTCTTTTCATCGCAATATGCCGAGACGGCCGGTGAATTGGTCGAGACGGTCCGGGACGAACTGGGGCCGCGCCTTCTGATCGGGTGTTCCGGAGAGGGCATCATCGGCGGAGGCGAAGAAATTGAGAGCGCCCCTGCCGTGTCGCTCTGGACAGCCAGCCTTCCCGGGGTTGCGGTGACGCCGTTCCGTCTGACGGCCGACCGGGATGAGTACGGGATCTCCTTGACCGGCTGGCCCGGCAGCCTGGATGAGTCTTCGGAGCGTCCCTCGTTCGTGCTGCTGGCCGACCCCTATTCCACCCCCATGGAAGAGGTTTTTTCGCTGCTCTCGGATCGGAGCCACGGCGCGCGCGCCATCGGCGGGCTGGCCGGCGGCGGACGGGACCAGGGCGACAACCGCATGGTGCTCGACGGGGACGTGTATGACGGGGGCGTGGTTGGCGTGGCCCTGTCCGGTCCGCTTGCCGTCCGGACGGTCGTCTCGCAGGGATGCCGGCCGATCGGGGAACGGTTCATGGTGACCCGGGCGGAGCACAACGTCATTCATGAGCTCAGTGGGACCCCGGCGCTGGACCGGCTTAAAGCCCTCTTCGCCTCGCTCAGCGATGAGGAGCAGCGCCTGGCCCAGCGCGCCTTGCATATCGGCGTGGTCATGGATGAGCAACGGAACCGTTTCGAGCGGGGCGACTTTCTGGTCCGGAACCTGATCGGCGCGGATCAGCAGTCGGGGAGCGTCGCCATCGGCGACGTCGTCAAGGAAGGGCAGACCATCCAGTTTCACCTGCGGGACGCGCGATCGGCGACAGAGGATCTTCATCTGATGCTGGCCGCCGAGCGTGCGCGCCATCCGCAGCCGCCGCTGGGTGCGCTGGTGTTCAGTTGCTGCGGCCGCGGCCGGGGGCTGTTCGGACGTCCGCACCACGATGTCTCCGTGTTGCGAGATCGGGCCGGCGATGTGCCGACCGCCGGATTCTTCGCCCAGGGGGAAATCGGCCCGGTGGGGGACAGTAACTTCGTGCACGGCTATACCGCCAGCGTCGCGCTGTTCTCGGAACCGGATGCCTAGCCCGTCGATGCGCTGCTGAGTTGATGAAACGCACGCCGCTGCATCAGATCCACGTGTCCGCGCACGCCAAGCTCGTGGATTTTGCCGGGTGGGAGATGCCCATCCAGTATTCCGGCGTGGTGGACGAATATCACACCGTCCGGACCTCCGCGGGGCTCTTCGATGTCAGCCACATGGGCCGGCTCTCCGTCGACGGCCGCGGTGCCGTCAAGTTTCTCCAGCTGGTCACGACCACGAATCCGGATCTGCTCATGGTCGGGGCGGCCCAGTACTCGATGGTCTGCAGTCCCTCCGGCGGGATCAAGGACGACATTTTCATCTACCGCCTGGCCCCGACGCGCTTTCTCGTCTGCGTCAATGCCTCCAATCGTGAGAAAATATTTTCCTGGTTTTGCGCCAAGGCCCCACAGGGCGACATCCGCCTCGAGGATGAAAGCGGTTATCTGGCGCAGATCGCCCTGCAAGGCCCCCAGTCGCCGGACATCTTGCGGGCCATCTGTCCCGATGCCGCCGATCGGCTGAAGCCGCGCCAGTGCATGGAAACGTCCATCCTGGGAGCGCAGGGCGTCGTCTCACGAACCGGCTATACCGGCGAGGTCGGCTACGAACTCTATGTCCCGTCGACGTCGGCCGCGGCGGCGTGGGATGCCTTGACGAAGGCTGGGGAGAAGTCCGGCATCAAGCCCTGCGGGTTGGGCGCCCGCGATTTGCTCCGCTTGGAAGTCGGCTACCTGCTCTACGGCAACGACATGGATGAAGAGACCACGCCGCTCGAAGCGAGCGCCGCCTTCGCGGTGGATTTCACAAAGGGCGACTTCATCGGCCGGCCGGCGCTGCTGGAGCAGAAAGCAAAGGGGCCGGCCAAACGGCTCGTCGGATTCGAGCTGATCGAAAAAGGCGTCCCTCGTCACGGCATGACGGTCCTGGCAGGCGGCAAGGATATCGGAATCGTGACGAGCGGAAATCTTTCCCCGCGGTTGCAGAAGGGGATCGGTCTCGCTTTCGTGCCGACACCGTTCAGCGAACCGGGCAGCCGGTTTCAGATCGATATCCGAGGCCGCCTGCAGGAGGCGGTCTGCGTCAAGCCGCCGTTCTACAAGCGCAAGGCGTAGACCTGCTGGTCATGGTGGAATGATAAAGAACATTTACAAAGGCAAAGTCGTCACGCTCAACCTGGAGACCGTGACCCTGCCGAACGGCGCGACCGTCGAGCTTGAAGTCGTCCGGCATCCAGGGGCCGCGGCGATCGTGCCGATGAAGGATGACCGCACCGTCGTGCTGATCAGGCAGTACCGGCTGGCGGCCGGCGGGTTCATTTACGAAATTCCAGCCGGCAAGTTGCAGCCCGGCGAAGATCCGCGTCATTGCGCGGAGCGTGAGCTGGAAGAGGAAATTGGGTACCGCGCGGGCGCCATCGAACGGCTGGAAACGTTTTTCACGGCGCCCGGGTTCACCGACGAAGTCATGCACCTGTTCCTTGCCACCGGCCTCACCAAGACCGCGCAGAAGCTCGATCACGACGAAGTCCTCGAGGTGATTGAGATGCCGCTGGAGACAGCGCTTGCCCACATCCGGGACGGCACCATTCGCGACGCCAAAACCATCGTCGGTCTCCAGTCCGTCTACCTCCGTCGGCAAGCAGCAGGCTGAGGTCGAGGTTAAGGTTTAGTCAGCAGATCACTCAGCCTGAACCTCAGCCTCAACCTTCTTATTGCTGGGAATCTTTTGGAGGGGCTTAGGCCGGGGAAGGTGTCCCACCTCACAGGAGGAGCGAAGATGAGACCTATGCACAGCGCACAACACTGCGTTCCCTCGCCGACCTAAGCGATCTCGATAGTTCATCATAAAGCCTGAAATCTAAAATTGGTAGATCGCCGCAAGATATTGATTTTACAATCTTTTTATTGATATGAAAGACTGCCTTAACCGGCGAGACGATGGACGGCGGCCAGAGTCTTGTCTATTTCTTCCGGAGATGTCAGCAGGCTCGGCGAGAGGCGCGCATATTTCGTGGCGTAGGGCGTGACGCTGGCAAGAATCAGCTTGCGGCGCAGTGCCTGGACGATCTGCTCCGGGCTCATGCCGTCCACTTCGAAGCAGACAATGCCGGCCGAGAGGTCATCCGTCATCGGCGTGTGTAGCGTGACGTGTTTCATCCCCGCCAGTCCTTCCTTGAGCTGCCGGTTGAGTTCGTGAATCCGTGCGGCAATCCGCTCCTTGCCGATCGCGAGGTGGAACTTGAACGCCTCGTTCAGCGCCCACCGGTGCTCGAACGAATGGAACCCGCCCGGCGTCATGGCGGCGGCCCGCGGCACCTCGCGCGGCGGCAGCTCCTTCATCCAGA
>DASWIN010000170.1:0-4402 GCA_036397655.1 Nitrospiraceae bacterium
CCAACCCGTCGAGACCAAGTTCCTTTTCATGGCGGTGACCATGCCGATAGCCGCTCTTCTGGCCATTACGCTGCTCATCGGCATTGCCGTTGGAATGCTCGTCGCTCTTGGCTTGTCCGGTAAAAAACCCAGGAAGCCTGAAAACGCTCATCGCCCGGGGCTCTGATCTCCGGCATTTCCTCCATCGGCAGCGATAACCGCGCTTGTATCAGGGTGGCGGGCGCGATACACTGTTATTTCATGATCCCCGGCTCATCCTCGGTCTTCGAAAGCCGCCGAGTCGATCGTCAGCTCGTTTCACCGGCGGAGAAAAAACGTGCCCACCAAAAAGCCGAGAACGCAAAAGCCGGCGCCGACCGGGCCGACCCCGAAAACTGCCGGTCATCCCTTCGAGCCCGCAGAAGCTCCTCCCTGCCCCGTCGCCGGCATCGGAGCTTCCGCCGGCGGGCTGGAGGCCCTGGAGCAGTTCCTCGGGCACGTCCCCGAAAAGTGCGGGGTCGCCTTCGTCGTGGTCCAGCACCTGGACCCGACCCACAAGGGGATCATGCCGGAGCTGCTGCAGCGGATTACCCCCATGGAAGTTTTCCAGGCCCGGGACCGGATGCGGGTCCGGCCGGACTGCGTCTATGTGATCCCCCCCAACAAGGACATGTCCATTCTGCACGGGTCCCTGCACCTCTTCGAGCCGACGGCCGCCCGCGGCCTGCGCCTGCCCATCGACTTTTTTTTCCGTTCCCTGGCCGAGGACTCCCAGGAGCGCAGCATCGGCATCATTCTCTCGGGCATGGGCTCGGACGGCACCATGGGCTTGCGTGCGATCAAGGAAAAAGCCGGAGTGACGCTGGTGCAGGCGCCGGCCTCGGCCAGATTCGACAGCATGCCCAGAAGCGTCATCGACGCCGGACTGGCCGACCTGGTGGCCCCGGCGGAGGAATTGCCGGAGAAGATAATGGCCTATCTGCGGCACGCCCCTCGCATCGCCAAGGCCGAATCGCCCCTGGATGAAAAGGAGCGCAGCGCCCTGGAAAAGGTCGTCATCCTGCTTCGGGCGCACACCGGCCACGACTTCTCCCTGTACAAAAATGCCACCCTCTGCCGCCGGATCGAGCGGCGCATGGGAATCCACCAGATCGACGGGATGAACACCTATGTCCGGTATCTGCGGGAGAGTCCCCAGGAAGTGGGGCTGCTTTTCAAGGAGCTGCTGATCGGGGTGACGAGTTTCTTCCGGGATCCGGAGATGTGGGAGCAGCTGCGGGACGTGGTTCTGCCGGAGTTTCTCTTGAAATTCCCGGCCGGACAGCCGCTGCGGGCCTGGGTGCCCGGATGCTCGACGGGGGAGGAGGCGTATTCCCTGGCCATTGTCCTCCGGGAAGCCCTGGAGCAGGTCAAACCCAAAGGGGGGCTGTCGCTGCAGATCTTCGCCACCGATCTCGACGCGGATGCCATCGACAGGGCCCGCCAGGGTCTGTTTCCTCCCAATATCGTCGCGGACGTGTCGCCCGAACGCCTCGGCCGTTTTTTCACGCAGGCGGAGAACGGCTACCGGGTCGGCAAGAGCATCCGGGATATAGTGACTTTTGCACCGCAGAACCTCATCATGGATCCCCCCTTTACCAAGCTCGACCTTCTCAGCTGCCGCAACCTGCTGATCTATCTGACACCGGAGCTGCAGAAGAAGCTGCTCCCGCTCTTTCACTACAGTCTGAATCCCGGCGGACTGCTGGTCCTCGGCAGCTCCGAATCGATCGGCGCCCACACGCGGCTCTTCGCCGCGCAGAACGGCAAATTGCGCATCTACCGGAGGCGCGAGACGGCGGCCGGAGAGGTGACGGTCGAGTTCCCGACCACGTCTGCCGGCGCGCCGGCGGATGCGGCCGCGGCGCCGGCAATCCCGAAAGCCCCCGAAAGCCTGCAGGCGCAAGCCGATCGATTGCTGCTGCAGCGTTATTCCCCGGCCGCCGTGCTGACCAACGATCAGGGGGACATCCTCTACATCAGCGGGCGCACGGGGAAGTATCTGGAGCCGGCGGCCGGCAAGGCCAACTGGAACATCTTCGCCATGGCCCGCGAGGGGCTGCGGTATGAGCTGACCGGCGCCTTCCAGAAGGCGGTCCGGCAAAAGGGAGAGGCGACCGTCCGCGGGATCGAGATCCGGGGGGAAGGCGAGGCGCAGACGGTGGATCTCACCGTTCAGGCCGTCACCGAACCGGAGGCGCTGCGGGGGCTGGTGATGATCGTCTTTCGCGACGCGCCCCCCCCCGCGGCGGCGAAAGCAAAGGGCCGCGGCAGATCCGCCTCGCTCCCGGGCGCCGAAGCGGCTGAGATGAAGGAGGAAGTCCGGCGCGCCCGGGAGGAAGTCCGGGCGATGCGCGAGGAAATGCAGACCTCGCAGGAAGAATTCCGGGCCGTCAACGAGGAGCTGCAGTCCACCAACGAGGAGCTGCAGTCCACCAACGAGGAGTTGACCACCTCCCGGGAGGAGATGCAGTCCATGAACGAAGAACTGCAGACGGTCAACGCCGAGCAGCTCGCCCGGCTGGACGAACTCGCCTGGGCGACCAGCGACATGAACAACCTGCTCAACAGCACCGAGATCGCCACCGTCTTTCTGGACAAGGGGCTGCGCGTGCGGCGCTTCACACCGGTTCGGAAAGAATTTTCAGGCTGATCCCGGCGGACGTGGGGCGCTCGCTCACCGACATCTCCTCCACTCTGCTCTATCCGGAGCTGCCCGACGATGCGCGCGAAGTGCTTCGGACGCTGACCTTCTCCGAGAAGCAGATCGCCACCCGCGACGGGACCTGGTTCAAGGTGCGCATCATGCCCTACCGTACGCAGGAGGATGTGATCGACGGCGTGGTGATGACTTTTGCCGACATCACCGCGATCAAGGCGCTAGAAGCTGAGCTGCGCGAGGAGATCGCAAAACTCAAGGGACTGCATGAGGCCCAGCCGGATCAGAAACTCCCGTCGTTGAAGAGGTGACAATGGGGAAAGGGCAGGACAAGCGTTTCTTCAAGGCTGCCGCAGACCTGCGCGGCCAGGCGGAGGAACGGGTATGTGCGAGAACTGCGGAAGGCCGCGCCCCCCTGACCGAGATCGAAACGCAGCGGCTCCTTCATGAAATCGAGGTCCATCAGGTCGAGCTGGAGATGCAGAATGAAGAGCTGCGCCGGGCCCGGCAGGAGCTGGAGTCCTCGCTGCACAAGTATGCGGAACTCTATGATTTTGCGCCCGTAGGCTATTTCGTCTTCGATCCTCGCGGGCTGATCTGCGAGATCAATCTGGCCGGTGCGCAACTGCTGGGAGCCGAGCGGCAACGACTGGCCCACGCTCCCTTTCCCCGGTTCATTGCGGATGCCGAAGGGAGGGAGATTTTTTCCCGCCACCTCAGAGCGGTTCTGGAACAACAGACCGTGTTGCGATGCGAAGTCAGGCTCACTGCCAAAGACGGAGGGGTGATCTACGGGCAATTGCAGAGCGTCGCGGTCACGGACGGAAGCAGAGCGGATCGCATCCTGACCTCGATCGTCGACGTCACGGAGCGCAGGCAGTTGGAAGAGAAGCTGCAGCAGGGCCATGACCGGATGGAGGCAACCGTCCAGGAGAGGACAACGGAGCTGACCCGGGCGAACGCGCATCTCCTGGAGGAAATCGAAGAGCGCAAGAAGGCGGAAGCCGCCCTGCGGGATGCGTTTGCGAAAATCAAACAGTTGACCGACAAGCTCCAGGTCGAGAATGTCCATCTGCAGCAGGAACTCGCCCGGGAGGAGCGCTTCGGCGAGATCATCGGCCAGAGCCCGGTCATCAGCTACGTCTTCTTCCGAATCGATCAGGTGGCGCCCCAGGACACGACCGTTCTGCTGCTTGGCGAGACCGGCACCGGCAAGGGGATGGTGGCTCGCGAAATCCACCGCCGCAGTTCCCGCAGCAGCCGGCCCATGATCACCGTCAACTGCACGGCGCTGCCGGCGAACCTCATAGAAAGCGAACTCTTCGGGCGGGAGAAGGGCGCCTTTACCGGGGCGCATGCGCGCCAGATGGGGCGCTTCGAACTGGCCGACGGCGGCACCATCTTCCTCGACGAAATCGGCGAGATGCCGCTGGAGTTGCAGGTCAAGCTGCTGCGGGTGGTCCAGGACGGCGAGTTCGAGCGGCTGGGCAGCCCCCGCACCCTCAAGGTCGATGTCCGCATCATCGCGGCCAGCAACCGGAACCTGGAAGAAGAGATCCGAGCCGGCCGGTTCCGCGAAGACCTCTTCTATCGGCTCAGCGTCTTCCCCATCACCATCCCGCCCCTGCGGCAGCGCAAGGAAGACATTCCGCTGCTCGTCGATTATTTTGTCGGCAAATTCAACAAGAAAACGGGCAAGAAGATCGAAAGCGTTTCGCAAGAGAC
>DASWIN010000171.1:0-2747 GCA_036397655.1 Nitrospiraceae bacterium
ACAGGGTGTGGTCCTCGATCCGCTCGATCCAGATCAAGGGCTCATCGGAAGATCCGATCGAGCGCGCCTCGGCCAGCAGATCCTCGAGCACCTGCCCGCGCTGCAAGGCGGCGTGCAGGGCGCTGCGGCCCTCGAGCCGCAAGCGCAGCACCGTCGGCCGGTCGCAGGCCCGTCGCTGCTCGCGGATGACCTTGTTGATGCCATCGAGCAGTTCTTGCTCGCTGCTCAAGGCGGCCGCGTCGATCGCAGCCTGCTCCCAGCGGACTGCTTCCACCGCGGCGAATTCGAGCCGCACTTGGTGGTTGGGATCGACTTCGACCAGGTAGCAGCCGCGCGGCCCGGTTTCCATCCCATTGCGTCCCTGCGGGTTGCCCGGATACACCACCGCCGGCGCGCGGGGAGAGAGCACCGCTCGGGCGTGCACATGGCCCAAGGCCCAGTAGTCCATGCCGGCCGCGGTCAGCTCCTCCAGGCTGCACGGCGCGTACGGCTCGTGCCCGGTGTTCTCGCCGACATTGCAGTGCAGCAGCCCGATGTTGAAGCTGTCGCCGCCGCGGCGGAACTGCAGCGCGAGGTTGGCGCGCACATCGCGGTGCGGATAGCTGATGCCGTGGATGCGAGCCACCTCGATGCCGCCCTTGCGCACCGCGACCGCGCGCGGCCCGGCGGTGTCGCGAAAGATGTGCACACCCTTGGGCCAGTCGAGAGTCGCCGACCAACCGTCGAGCGGGTCGTGGTTGCCGTGCACCACGAAGCTCTGAATGCCGTCGGCGGCCAGGCCGGCGAGCCCGTCGCGAAAGCGCAGCTGCGCGCGCAGGCTGCGATCCGCCGCGTCGAAAACGTCGCCGGCGATCAGCAGGAAATCGGCCTGCCGGCGCCGGCATAGACTCAGGATCCGCTCGAAGGTTTCGAAGGTCGCTTCGCGCAGCAGCGCCCCGATTTCGCCGCCGCTGCCTTGCAGGCAGTGAAACGGGCTGTCGAGGTGGAGATCCGCCGTGTGCACGAACCGGAGCTGGACGCTCATCGACTGGCCTCGGCGCTCCGGCCCGCCGCTTCGGATTCGCGCAGCCGATGCTGCCGTTTCCCCGCTAGACCGTGCGGCAGGCGCTCCACCCCTTTTGTCATTCCCCGCAGCAGCTTAAGCCCTGAGCCCTAAAGAAACAAGTTGGAAGGAGGGGGTTGGGTGAGGGAATGCGCAGCGCGCCCCTCCGATGGTAAACTCTAAGCCATGGGACTGACGCATGTAACGGTTGCGCTGCGAAGGCCGGGTACGCGGGATGCGGGTTATGAAGCCGATTTCCTTGTCGATACCGGAGCAACAGACTGTCTGGCGCCCAGATCGGAGTTGGAGAGAGTCGGGATTGAGCCGATTGGCACGACCGCGTACGAGCTTGCAGACGGAACCGTCCACGAGTATGAGTTCGGTCTAGCGCAGATCGAATTCATGGGAGAGGTCACCGCGGGGCGGGTCGTCTTCGGACCCGACCAGGTCGAGCCTCTTCTTGGCGTTACGGCCCTTGAGTCGGTGGGAATCACGATCGATCCCGCGAGCCACAGTCTCAAACGCCTGCCGGCAATCCCTCTGAAATAGGCTGTCTACCCATGGCCCGCGCATGGGTGGCATGGACACGCGCAGCGCGCCCATGGTCGAGGTATCGCGGGAGATAGCTCGCACGCGAGGCCGAAGCGCAACTGTCTGCAGATCTCAAACCCATGCCGAGGTCGTCCATGGGCTGCCTTCGGCCGCCCATGCCACCCGTACCGGCGAGCATTTGCACGGGGTGGCATGGCCACGTGCTCTGAGCTGGCATGGGGTGGCATGGGCGTGCGCAGCAAGCCCATGGACGAGGCAGCCACGCCTGGGTCTGTTGACCGACCGGAGCGCGTCTGGGACTAGAGAGTGTGTTGACCCCAAAGGCACCTGTGGATAATATATCCACATGAAAGCTATACAGGTTCTTTTTGATGAGATGCTGCTCCGCCGCCTCGACTCGGACGCGGAGGTCAAAAAAGAGGGCCGCTCGGCGGTTTTGCGCCGCGCCGCTGTCGAGTATCTGAGAAAGAAACGCAAGGAACGGATTGCCGCCGCCTACCGTCGCGGCTATCGCGCTGGCGGAATCGAAGACGAATTCCCCGGTTGGGAGAATGAAGGCGTTTGGCCCGAGAACTGAAGCGCGGTGAGATCTGGATGTTTGAGTTCCGGCGGCCCGACAAACGCCGGCCGGTCCTCATACTCACTCGGCAAGAGGTCATCGGCCTCCTGCACACGGTCATGGTGGCGCCTATCACTTCCACGATCCGCGGCCTTCCGAGTGAGGTTCTGCTCGGTGAGGAGGAGGGGCTCAAACACTCCTCCGCGGCGAACCTCGACAACGTTCAAACTGTCGATTCGACTCGATTGTCGCGCTATGTTGGGAGCGTCGCTCCAGCCAAAATGAGGCAGGTCTGTCTGGCCCTGGCGGTTGCGGTCGGATGTGATCCATAAGAGCCTTTGGCGGCGGTCCGGGGGATTGCATGGGGGGTGTGAGCTTCGTCGTCACCAGCAGGGACGGTTATGCCGCGGCCGCGCCGCTGTTCGAGGTGCTGCGCCCGGCACGGCGTCCCGACACCGAGCTGGTTCTGCTCACCGCAGCGGACTGCCGTGCGGATGCCGAGCTGCTTTCGAACCGCGGCATTCGCGCGGTAGAAGTGCCGGGCGCATCCATTTTCGACCTGCGCAGCCGCATACCGGTGGCCTGCCGCAAGGA
>DASWIN010000172.1:0-4774 GCA_036397655.1 Nitrospiraceae bacterium
AGAAGGATTCGCTCCAACAGTTTGTCCTGCTGCGCCACGAGAAGAGACTGTACCACAGAGGGTTGATGCGCGTGAAAGAAAATGATGGCGCGGCGTGAGAAACCGGCAAAACTGGAACCAGGCAAAAAAAGGGGGGCGCCGCGATAAGAAATCGGGCGCCCCCACAACCCATTAGCGGGCCATTGAAACTTTCGCCAGGACTGGGTGCTGGTCCATGGCCTCATGCAGCGCCTTGAGCATCGCGGCCGGCGTCGTCTCGCCGGATTCAACCAGCGTCGCGTACTTCTCCTGCGTCATCGCAAAGAAGGCCGGCTGCTGATCCGCCGGCACGCCCATCAAGGTGGCCAGCGATGCCAGATGCTCGCCGCCGCCCTGCGCCATTTCCTGCGAGAGATTGTCGAAGTTCAGGTTGGCAAACATCGTGGCGTGTTCGTTGGACACAAACTTGCCGTTATTGCTGCAGCCGAGCGTTCCTGTCGTGATTCCAAAGGTCTGTGTGCCGAACGATCCGTTCGTCGTCGCGGCGAGGACCTGATGCAGGATGTTTTTTTCATTAAAAATTTGGGCGCCCAATCCGCACCCCGGGCCGTCCCCGTAAGCGGATGAGCCTGGATTGACCGCCAGGGCGGTCCCGGCCTGACCCCAGACGAACGCAGCGGCGAGGGAAAGCATGAGTAGTTTCTTCGTCATGATACCTCCTTGTGGTTGAAAATCACTGCTTCGCCGCACCTGCGGCGGGCCAAGTATAGCACAAGACCGAACGCCTTTTATTTCTTCACTTCGTAGGCCAGGGTCGTTTCGGCCCAGTCGGCGGGGTCCATGGCGCCCAAGGCCCTCATCAGGTCGATCAGGAGCGCTGTTTCGGACGGTTTGTATTCCATGAAGACGCCCTCGGCCACCTGCCCCTTCAGCAGGGACACCGGCTGCCGGGTCACGACCACCTTGAGTTTTTCGGACGACTTCGTGGCGCCCGGGAGCAGCCACGTCTTGAGTCTGACCTTCCTGCTCAGGAGGGTTTCGGACGGAAAGTGGTATTCCTTGTTCGCCCGAAGATGCGTCTCCGCTTCATGGCTGTTGGGCGCCAGCACGGTGATGTGCTCGTCCGGCCCCACGTTGAAGATGTAGAGATAAGCGTCCTGCGTCGGGGTAATGCGAAGCTCGACTTCGTCCCCCTCGTTGAAAACGACCCGGTTGAGGCGGGCCGACACGGCGAAGTTCCCTCGCCGCTCGACCGGGATGCCCCTGACCTTCGCTTTGATGCGCGTCTGGTAGAGGGCTCCATGCCCGTCCTGGGTTTCGGCGACGCCACGACGCAGGATCTTCTCCTCGACGATCACGCCCCGCACGATCGTATGGATCAGGTCATCCGCCAGCTGGAAGTTCCGGACGACCGACGAGCTCTTGACGAACGTCCCCACCGCCTGCTCGATGGCCGCTCGGCGCGCGGCATCCAGCGATCCGCGCTGTGCCGCCTCCAGCGTCGTCTCCTGTCCCATCGCCACCACGCCCTCGGCCTCCGTCCAGAGTTCAGGGGGCCCGGCGGCCTGCAGCGGAGCCACGCCAAGCACAACCGACAAGGCGATCATGTATGTGATTCGTGAATGATTCAACATGATGGAGTTAGGTCTGCTTGACGGGCAGGAGCGACTGTAACAAGAAAGCGCGGAGATGGCAAAGGTGTCTTTGCGTCCCGCACGAACACATGGATGTCGGAGAAAGTCTGGAAGGGAATCGCTAGATGATCCCCTTCTCGTGTGCGTCGATGAGGATCGCCTTGTAGGCGGCGGTTTCCGTCTCCTCAAACGTCATGTCCCGGAACGGCAGCATGAAGAGGGACATGAGCCCCAACCACTGCCCGCCCGTCGCCCTGCCTTCGGCCTTCCCGAGCACCTTTCCGTCACGATCCTTGAAGGTGGCCCTCAGGACAAGCGCGTGGTCCATGATTTTCCCCGGCAACAGAAACAGAGACAGCCCCACCAACACGGCGCCCCCGGAATTCTCGCGGTTGCGCACCACCGTCTTGACCTGGACCTGGAGATCCGTCTCGCTGTTATCCGTCTTGACCTCGGAGAAAAACCCGGATTCCTGGAAGGCCTGCAGCATGGCCGGCGGCACCCCCGTTTGCTTGTTGCACACGACCGTCCCGATCTCGTCGGTCGTCCGGCACATGGTGCCCGGGGCCACATAATGCCGCCGCTTGATGTCGCCTTTCTGATTGAAGACCCCTCCGCCATAGGTCAGCCGGACGGTCTTCTTGGCCTTCGTCGGCCCGGGCGGCCACGGCGTGAGCTTGAGTTGCGAAACATCGCCGGTCGACGCACAGCCGGCCAGAATGACGAAGGCACCGGCGATTGCCACGCGTGTCCATAACGGTCTCATGTCGCGCCCTCCACGCCTCTGGGTTGCAGCCGAAGCAGGCATCCGATCGCTCGCTTGTCTCTCCACACTAGTCTTCATCGGTCGGCCCCGAAGGAATGCCCTTTTCGGTTTTTCCGGACACGGACGGTTCGTGGAAATAGCCGTCCAGCGCCGTCGTCACGGTGCCGTACTCCTCACGCGACAGGCTGACCCCCGCCGCATGCTGGACGACCGTCTCGACAATTCCGATGACGACATCGGCAATGATGTTCCCCGAGGACTGCTTGGGTGGAGGAGGCACGTTGAACCAGGGCGCCTCAACTTTCTCGCCCAGAAGCGGCGGAAGATCCCCCTCCGATACGTCGGAGACCGCCGAACCGATCGAGCCGATCGCGCCGACCAGCGCGCCGACATTCCCCCCGGTGGACGTCTGGGATTTGCCTCCCGCGCCGCCTTTCCAGACGGTCTGGCCCGTCTTGCAATCCACCAGCTTGGCCCGGGCCCGGACCCGCTTGATGGTGTACACGCCGAAGGGCTTCGAAATGTAATCGTCTAGCGACCCGTAGAGCAAGCCGTCCACATTGAACGTTTTGCACAGGAGATCGGGCTTGGCCATGTCCAGCTGGGCGCCCAACGTCACCCCCATCTGGTCCTTGAGTTTCTGGTTCACCTCGTCCGGCTCCACCACATCGTAGTACCGCTCGTACAGCCCGGCGGTAAAATGGAACTGCAGCTTCGCCGATCCCTCCACGTTGTTCGTATTGTTGATGAAGGGAAGCACTGCGACGGTCCGGATGGAGTTCGTATTCTCGACGGTGCGTGCAGGGATCGAGGCGCAGGCGGGCAGCAGTGTTGCGAGAAAACCCAGGAGGATGACGGATGCCCCGGCATGTCTCATGGCAACCTCCGCGATGGTGGATGCATGAAGCGGGTGCGTAGATTCACGGCCCTTCTAGGCCTATCCAGTGTCTTTGTCAAGGACTGCTCCGGCCGGCCATCGGTCTGAACGATTTTTGATTTGGCAGGCGGCGAGACGGATTTTAATGAGGACTGGATCTTCTCCCAGTCGAACGCAAACGGTTCCGGCAGGAACGATGGCAGGGATTTCAATTCGGCCTTGAGCCGCCCGGCGCGGGCCGTGCTCATGGGATGGGTGGACAGCAGCTCGACCCGCTCCTTGTCCTTCTCCGATTGTGCCAGCCGCTCGAAGAAGGCGATCATGCCGGCGGGGTCCACCCTGGCCTTGTGCAGCAATCGCAGGCCCGTGAGATCCGCTTCCGTTTCCTGGTCCCGATTGTATTTGAGCGTGACGATCTCGACCCCCAACTGCCTGGCCAGCCCGATCAGCCCCTGTTGATCCCCGAACAGGATGGCGGCGACGGCCATGACGCCGAGCGTTTTCACGATCCGCTCCATCCCGTGCCGCTGGAGCACGTGGTTGATCTCATGCCCCAGCACGCCGGCCACTTCCTCGGGACCCCCCGCTTCTTTGACCAGGCCTGTGTACACGACGATGGATCCGCCCGGCAACGCAAAGGCGTTCACGACAGGACTGTTCACAACGGTGACGGTGAACGGATAGGGGCTGTTCGGGATCTGGTCGGTCAACCGCGTCGTCATCTCCTTGACGGCCTCGACGACCGGGCCATCCCGCACAACCTCCTGCTGCGCGAGGACATCCTGCATCGCCGATTCGCCTATTTGTTTTTCCCACTCCGGTGGGATCAGGCCGACCGCCCAGGTGACCAGCGCGTCCGATCCAAGCCACGCGCCCATGCCCAGCGCCACCAGCAATCCGACGACCGCCAGCAGGACCGTGCGCCGGGTGGCACGCGCCTGCCGGACGGATGTCGCGGCCCGGTCGAAATGGGCCAGCAGGTCCGGCGGTGCCGCGCGGCGGAACGCCGCGATCGCCGCCGCATCCTTGATATAGAGCGTGCGGCCGGCGCCGCCCTGGTCCCATTTCATGACCAGCTGATCGTGGTCGAATCCGCCGGCGTCCAGCGAGAGCCGGCCGAACAACACGGTCTGCCCGGCGGGCTGGCCGGAATCACCGGAAAACGTGAGGGCAAGTCCTTCGGGTGTCGTGTCGACGTGGCACGGGATCCCCTGTCCCGGCAGGTCGGAACCGAAACAGAGGGCGTTGGGAGTTGGCACCGTAGACATGGTCAATGGTCAACGGTCATCAGTCATTGGCAGAAAAACATCTTAACCAATGACCAGTGACCAATGACGATTTGCCTCACTCCGACGCCGTCGGCATGAACTGCCTGATCCAGGCGCCGAAGCCCCGCGGATTGCGGCTCTGGAGATAGACCAGGCCCGGCCCCCGGAACCGGCAGACGAAACCCTCGCCGGAGGTGAAGCTGGAAATCCATCCGCTGGCCGCCTTTTCGATCTTGTAGGACGTCGTGGC
>DASWIN010000173.1:0-4962 GCA_036397655.1 Nitrospiraceae bacterium
GTTCGATCAAATCGCGGCGGAGAGTTACTTAGCCTTGGCTCCTCTTGTCTCTTGAACCTGCTTTCCTGCGGCGGGAATCTGATGCCAACTGGAAGCAACTTGTGGGGGCCATTGTCGCCGCTAAGTGCTGATTTTGTCAATGAGAAATCCGGTATTTTGGACCGGGAAAAGGCAGGAGCGCCGGGATTACCCTGAGCAAGTCGAAGGGTTGACAGCCTTTCGAAGCGGCGTGTAGGATGGCCTATCTTTTGATGGGCTTTCCAAGGGCTTTCAATGGTTTGGACGCGTTTTTGATTCCTGCCGATGGGACATCCCGGTCATAAACCAAGCGTCGCTGGCCTGAGGCGTTGAAGGGCTGTGGGACTCAATGAACGGCAAATCTGAAGCGTTGAATGGGCAATCAGCCCCCCGGCCGACGACCGGCCCTGGGATCGGCTGGAACGAGGTCAAGGCCGAGCTGATCGGGTTTTTCGCCTCGATTAAGCTGGCCATGTTCCTCTTCCTGTTCATCGCCGTGATGGCCACGATCGGCACCGTGATCCAGCAGAACGAGCGCGCCGATGTCTACATCACGGAATACGGCGAGGAGACCTACCGCTGGTTCCTGCGCCTGGGCTTCACGGACATTTATCACACCTGGTACTTCACCAGCCTGCTCGCGCTGCTCTGCATCAACTCGCTGACCTGCTTCTACCAGCGGTTCCCGGCCATCTGGCGCTCCATGCACCAGGACAAGGTGAGCGTGCAGCTGCCGTTCATCAAAAATCTCAAGAACCAGGTGGAGATTCCGGCGGCCGGCACCAAGGAAGGGGTGTCGAAGGGGATCGTCCAGCACCTGGCCGAGAAGGGCTACATGGTATTGGCGAAGAACGAGCCGGGCGAAGCGACGCTCTATGCAACGAAGGGCATCATGGGCCGCGTGGGCGCGCACATGGCGCACCTGAGCGCCACGGTGATCGTGACCGGCGGGCTGATCGGCAGCCTGTACGGGTTCCAGGAATTCGGCGTCTGCCTCGAGGGCCAGACCTACCACATCCCGAAGGGCGCCTTCGACCTGCGCATCGACAAGTTCTGGATCGACTACAACGAGAACGGCTCGGTGAAGTCCTACAACAGCACGCTGACGGTGCTGGAGAAGGGCGCCGAACAGACGACCAAGACCATCACGGTGAACGACCCGCTGGTCTACAAGGGCATCTGGTTTTACCAGTCCAGCTACGGCGACGCCTGGGACCAGGTGGACGTGGCGCGCGTGAACGTGAAGGACAAGCGGACGGACAAGATCCTCCAGACCGTGGACCTCCAGTGGAAGAAGGAAACCGCGCTGGACAAGCTGGGCCTGACGGTCACGCTGGCGGATTTCGTGGCGGACTTCGGCTTCAATTCCGGCGAGAAGAAGGTCTATTCCAAGTCGGTCGAGCACGAGAACCCGGCGATCAAGCTGGCCGTGGCCGAGCGGACGAGGAAGAGCGCGCTGGAAGCCACGCCCTGGATTTTTTATCATTACCCGGACCTGTTCGACATCCCGGGGTCGCAGTACCGGTTCGAACTGGTCGGCTACCAGCCGCGGAAATTCACGGGGCTGCAGATCACGCGGGACCCCGGCGTGAACATCGTCTGGACCGGCTCGACGATGATCGTGGTGGGGATTTCGCTCTCGTCCTTCATCTATCACCGGCGGCTGTGGTTCAAGGTGATTCCTGGGAAGGACGGCCCAAGCGGATCGACCGTGACGGTGCACATGGGCGGCACGACGCACAAGAACCAGATCGATTTCAACAAGGAGTTCCGGAAACTGACGGAGAAGATAAAAACGCTGAACGCGTGAAAATGTTTTGCCGGTTAGGCCGGTTTAGCCGGTTTGGCCGGTTCGGGTGTTAAGCTAGTTAGGCCGGTTTGGCCGGTTTGCCCGTAACTGGCCCAACAGGCTCAACCGGCTCAACGGGCTCAACTGGCATAACAGTCCCAACAGGCTTAACTGGCTCAACAAGCTCAACGGGCTCAACAGTCCCAACGGGTAAAACGGGCTCAACAGGCCCAACTGGCTCAACCGGCTCAACAATAGTCTGGAGGCTTTATGCTTCGCTCATTATTTTTATTCGACATGACCTTCTGGCTCTACCTGGCGGCCTTTTCGCTGTACATCGCCTATGTGTTCGTGCGGAAGCCGGCGATGCAACTGGCGGCGGCCGGCCATCCCGCGGCCTTCACGACGGAGAGCGACAGCGGCCTGGCGACCCAGATCGGGCAGGTGGCGACGATTATCACGGTGTTCGGCTGGATGATGAACACGGCGGCGCTCTTCATGCGCGCCATGGAGCGCATGGCGCATTCCGGCACCTTCGCGCCCTGGTCCAATCAATTTGAGGCCATGGCCTACGTGTCCTGGGCGATCATCCTGGGCTACGTGCTGCTGGAGTTCCGGTACCGCATCAAGACGATCGGCGCCTTCGTGGTGGGGATCGGCTTCATCGCGATGGGCGCGGCGTCGCTGCTGCCCTATCGCTACCAGACGGCGGACCCGCTGGTGCCGGCGCTGAACAGCTACTGGATCTACATCCACGTGTCGGTGACGCTGACCAGCTACGCGGCCTTCGCGATGGCCGGCGGCCTGGGCCTGATGTATCTCTTCAGGGAGCGGGCCGAGCGGAAGGGCCCGGTGACGGGGGTGATGGCGTCGCTGCCCGACCTGGAAACGATCGACGAGCTGGGCTACAAGGCGATCATGATCGGGTTCCCGATGCTTGCGTTCGGCATCATCCTCGGCGCCATGTGGGCCAACTACGCCTGGGGCGGCTACTGGAGCTGGGATCCGAAAGAGACCTGGTCGCTGATCGTCTGGCTGATCTACGGCGCCTACATCCACGCGCGGATGACGCGCGGGTGGGGAGGCCACCGGGCGGCGATCTATGCCGTCTTCGGCTTCTTGATGGTAATTTTCTGTTTCTGGGGGGTGAATTTCCTCCTGTCGGGGTTGCATGCGTATGCATAACTCCGACAGGCAGGTTAAGGTTTAGGTTAAGGTTGAGCTTCGGACTTTGCTGAGCCTATCTTCCCTTAGCCTCAACCTCAGCCTCAACCTTGGTACTGGAATATGGCTGACGACATCATGACAGAAGCACCGGCGCAGGTGGCGGAGAGGCCCGCGAAGGGCAACCGGCTGATCGTCACGCTGATCGCCATCGGCGTGCTGGCGGCGGTGTTCGGCATCGTCTGGCTGCAGAGTTCCAAGTACGAGCCGCCCAAGATCGGCAAGGCGGCGCCGGAATTTGCGCTCGTCGATCTGGACGATAAACCGATCCGCCTCTCGGATTTCCGCGGCAAGGTCGTCTTCCTGAATTTCTGGGCCACCTGGTGCAAGCCCTGCCGCGAGGAAATGCCCTCGATGGAGGTCCTGCACAAGAACTTCGCGAAGGACGGCCTGGTGGTGCTGGCGGTGAGCATCGACCGCGTGACGACGACCAAGGACATCCCGCCCTTCATCAAGAGCATGAACCTGTCGTTCCCGGTCCTCGTGGACTCCTGGGGCAAGACCGACATGCCCTACAAGCGCATGGGCGTGCCCGAGACCTTCATCATCGACCAGCAGGGCGTGATCCGCGAGATCGTCATCGGCCCGCGCGACTGGACCAGGGTGGACAGCCTGACCGTGCTGCTGGATCTCTTGAAAGTGACGCCGAAGACGGTTCGATCGACCGGCCGTTCCGCGTAAGTAACCTTCATGACGCGTCGTTCGTGCGTATCGAGTGCAAGCGAGACTGGCGGGACGGGCGCGACTCGCGCGACGGGTAGTCTTACGAGTCTCGCGTTTCGCGCGAGTCACGCGTTTCTCGCGCTGGCGCTGCTGACCGGCTGCGACGACCAGCCCCGGCCGGAGCTGTCGCCGGAGGTCGACCCGGAAGCTGCCATGGGGAAGCTGTCCAAGCCGTCCCAGGCGCCGCCGATGAAACGCGGCGTGGTGAAGGTCGGCGATCCGGCGCCCAACTTCCAGTTGTACGACCTCAACGGCGATCCTGTGATGCTCTCCGAGTACCGCGGCTCCATCGTGCTCCTCAATTTTTGGGCGACCTGGTGCGGGCCCTGCCTCGTGGAAATGCCGTCGATGGAGGTGCTGTACAAGGCCTTTGACCGGAAGGATTTCGAGATCCTGGCGATTTCCACCGACGCGCAGGGCGTTGTTGTGACGCGGCCGTTCAAAAACGAGTTGGGGCTGACCTTCCCGATCCTCCACGATTCGGACTACCGCGTGGGGCTGGCTTATGGCGCGCGTTCGCTGCCGATGACGTTCCTGGTGGACCGGAAGGGCGTCATCATCCATCGCATTTTCGGGGCGCGGGACTGGGAGAGCCCGGAGGCGAAGGAGATCATGCGGGCAGCCCTGAACGCGCGATAGCAGGTACGGAGAAGCGGGACGCATCGAGGTTATCCCCTGCGCTCGCGCAACGCGCACACTAAGAAGGTGCTCGCCACGGGAGAAGGACGCGTCTTGGCGCGTGCGGGGTGGGCGGGTGAAAAAGAGCGCGCAGTCGGATGAAACCAGACCCCCGCTCGAACTCGGACAGTCACCTCCAAACATTAAAAAAGAGAAGCGCTTCGCTCACCCGTCACGTTCTTCCCTGCGCCATTTCCAACATCAGTTGAGCCAGTTGAGCTCGTTTGGCCGTTGGGCTTGTTAGGCTCGTTGAGCCCGTTAAGCCCGTTTGGCCTGTTGAGCCCGTAACGGGCAAAACCGGCCAAACCGGCAAAACCGGCCGAACGGGCCAAACCGGCAAAACAAGCCGAACTCACCTAACGGACTTAACAAAGGGACGCGCACCATGGATCATCTCGGCCATCCTTGAGCTTTCGAGATGAACCCCTTTGAACATCCACAAGGAATCAGTTATTGTGAATCCAGGGATGTAGACTGAGTATATGGAATCGTTGAACCAGATCGGTTTGTTCGCGGCGTTCAGCGCGGGG
>DASWIN010000174.1:0-4034 GCA_036397655.1 Nitrospiraceae bacterium
ATCGGGACCGAGCGTCGCCCGGACGGACAGTCGGTCGCCGCCGACCAACCCGCCGGAAGGATTGACCATCGGCGTGTAGAGGCAGGCGCTGTCGTCGAGTTGAATGGGCGGAGAGAAATGCCAGGGGCTGCAGCAGTGCGAATGTGTCAGGACTGTTCGATCCTCCTGCCGGGCATAGCCCAACACCAATTCGCCGACCCGGCCAATGGATGCGAATTCGGAGAGGTTCGAGGTTCGAGCCTGCGCGCCGGAGCGCTTCGGCCCGCGAAGGCGAGGTTCGAGGTTTGATTCAAGCCGATCGCCGGCCGTTAACTTCAAACTTCGAACTTCGAACATATGAATCAGTCCCTCAACCTACACCTTGACGATTCTTGTAATGACTTGTTCCACCCACTCGACCACGCGATTCACTCCCTCGCTGCTGTGAAGGTTCGTAAAGATAAACGGCAGGTCGCCGCGCATCTTGCGGCTGTCGCGGTCCATGACGGACAGATCGGCCCCCACGTGCGGAGCCAGGTCGATCTTATTGATGACCAGCAGGTCCGAGCGCGTGATGCCGGGCCCGCCCTTCCTGGGTATCTTGTCCCCCGCCGCCACATCGATCACGTAAATGACCTTGTCGACGAGTTCGGGGCTGAACGTCGCGGCCAGGTTGTCGCCGCCGCTCTCGACAAACATCAGTTCGGTTCCAGGATGGCGTTTGAGCAAATCGTCCAGCGCCTCCTGGTTGTGCGAGGCGTCTTCACGGATCGCCGTGTGCGGGCAGCCACCCGTCTCCACGCCGACGATCCGGTCCGGCGCCAGCACGCCGCGCCGCGTCAGAAACTCGGCGTCTTCCTTCGTGAAAATGTCGTTGGTCACGACCGCGATGCTGTACCGGTCGCGCAGTTTCCGGCAGAGCGATTCGACCAGGGCCGTTTTCCCTGATCCGACCGGACCGCCGATGCCGATGACCGGAATGCCACGCCTACGCGCCTTCGTCGGATGCCCGCCACCACCCATATGATCGTCGCCACGATGCATGAATACAGAAGGAGCTTATGGCCTATGGCTTATGGCCAAGAGCCAGCTCTTCCTCCTCGTTCCTGCTATACGCCATAAGCTATATGCTCTTCACGACCGGAAGAGCCGGGACTCCATGCGGCTGTGCCGCATGGCATAGATATCCTGCACCGGTGACCAGGAGGTCATGCTTGACTCCGGCTGCGCCTGTCCGCTCAACTCAGCGATCAGCGGTATCCACCCGTCCAGCAGGCGCTGCCCCTCGCGCTGGCCGATCGGCAGGAGCTTGAGCGCGGCGGACATCAACCCGGTTGCCGTCTGGTAGAGGTAGGCCGCCACCGCATCCTCCCTGCTCCACCCTGCTGCGGCCAGCGCAAGGCCCAGGCTCACGGCCAGGTGGCAGGGCGTACGCTCTACTTCCACTGCTGCGTGGAAGTCGTGCAGGATCAAATGCCCGTCCATCTGCTCAACTGCAATCCGGATCACCTGTCGCCCCATCTGGCGGCTGGCCTCCCGGGACTCCCGACCGATCTTCATCGCATCGAGTTCGGAATCGGCAGCGAGCGCGGTCCGGAGCACTCCCTTCGATACTGCTTCATGGGACAGCGTAACCGCCACCGCTTCGCGCCGGCCCATGCCATGCCGCAGCAGGTCTTCGACATACGTCGACAGGTCATCCGCATTGCATACCGCACCGCCCTGCACCGCCGCCTCCAGCCCGGAGGAATAGGCAAACCCGCCGGACGGGAAAAAGCTGTCCACGAATCGAAGGCCCTGGACGAGCGACAGTGTGTTCATGGGAAGCTAGAAGAGGAAGTATCTTTGGGCCATCGGCAGAACAGCCAGCGGCTCGCACTTCAACAGTTGTCCATCGGCACGCACTTCGTATGTTTCAGGATCCACTTCGATGCGCGGCAAGGCGTCGTTGAGTTTGAGATCCCGCTTGCCGATGCCCCGGCACTTCTTGACCGCCGACAGGCGCTTCTGCAAGCCCAGCATCTTGGGAACTTCGCGATCCAGCGCGACGCTCGATACGAACGTGACGCTGGTCGTATAGGGGGCGCGGCCGAAGCTCCCGAACATCGGCCTCGTGAGGACCGGCTGCGGGGTCGGGATCGATGCGTTCGGATCGCCCATGGCGGCCGACATGGGAAAGCCGCCCTTCACGACGATCTCGGGCTTCACGCCGAAGAAGGCCGCCCGCCAGATCACCAGATCGGCCAGCTTGCCGACCTCGAGCGATCCGACCTCGTGGGCGATGCCGTGCGTGATCGCCGGATTGATCGTGTACTTGGCCACATAGCGCTTTGCCCGGAAATTATCGTGGTGCTTGCCGCCGTTCTTCCCGTCCTGCGCGAGAGGCCCGCGTTGCACTTTCATCTTGTGCGCCGTCTGCCAGGTCCGGATGATCACCTCGCCCACGCGGCCCATCGCCTGGGAGTCCGACGCCATGATGCTGATCGCGCCCATGTCGTGCAGGATGTCCTCCGCGGCGATCGTCTCGCGCCGGATGCGCGACTCGGCAAAGGCGATATCCTCCGGCACGCGTTGGTTCAGGTGGTGGCAGACCATGAGCATGTCCAGGTGCTCGTCCATCGTGTTCACGGTAAAGGGCATGGTGGGGTTGGTCGAGGACGGGAGCACGTTCGGCTCGCCGCACACTTTAATGATGTCCGGCGCGTGGCCGCCGCCGGCGCCTTCCGTGTGAAAGGTGTGGATCGTCCGGCCGGCCATCGCCTTGATCGTGTCCTCGACGAACCCGGCCTCGTTGATCGTATCCGTGTGGATCGCCACCTGCACGTCGTACTGCTCCGCCACGTCGAGGCAGGTCGAGATTGCCGCCGGCGTCGTCCCCCAGTCCTCGTGCAGCTTCAGCCCGATCGCGCCCGCTTCGACCTGCTCCCTCAATCCGTCCGGCAGCGACGAATTACCCTTGCCGAGAAAACCGAGGTTGATCGGGAAGCCGTCCGCCGCTTCCAGCATGCGGTGGATGTTCCAGGAGCCGGGCGTGCAGGTCGTGGCATTCGTCCCGGTCGCCGGGCCGGTGCCGCCGCCGAGCAGCGTCGTGAGCCCGGCCGACAGGCCTTCCGTGATGATCTGCGGACAGATGAAATGGATGTGCGAATCGATCCCGCCGGCCGTGGCGATTTTCCCTTCCGCCGAGATGACCTCGGTGCAGGCGCCGATTTCCATGCCCTTCGTCACGCCGGGCATCAGGTCGGGATTGCCCGCCTTGCCGATGCCGGCGATGCGGCCGTCGCGGATACCGATGTCCGCCTTCACGATCCCCCAATAATCCAGGATGACGGCGTTCGTAATAACGACATCGAGCGCGCCGCTCTTTCGCGTCGCCGAGGGAGACTGCCCCATCCCGTCACGGATGACCTTCCCGCCACCGAACTTGGCTTCTTCGCCCGGCACGGTCAAGTCCCGTTCGATCTCGATCAGCAGCTCCGTGTCGGCCAGCCGGATGCGATCACCGACTGTCGGCCCGTATAAGTCGTTATATTGCCTGCGAGGAATCTTCATTGAATCCTCCAAAGAAGGCTAAGGTCGAGGTTAAGGCTAAGCCAAACCCTAGGTTCTCACCCTCTCAACCTTAACCTCAGCCTCAACCTTTACTCATGAAGCCCAGCTCGGTTGCCCGTTTGAACGCCTTGGCCCTCACCTGCGCATCGTCGAGCTTGCCGCCGGTCAGGCCGTTGATGCCATAGACAATCCGGTTTCCTCCGAAGGCCACGAGCGTCACACGCTTTTCCTCGCCCGGCTCGAACCGAACCGCCGTTCCGGCCGGAACTTGAAGCCGGAACCCGAAGGCCTTTTCACGATCAAATCGCAGCGCCCGGTTCGCTTCGAAGAAATGGCAGTGCGATCCGACCTGGATCGGCCGGTCACCGGTGTTGGCCACCGCCACCTCGACCGTCTGCCTGCCTTCCAGCGCCACCACATCGTCCTTCCCGAGCAGGACTTCCCCTGGGATGACTTCGGCCGGTTGAAGGGACCCCGCGGGACGGCTCTTGCCGGCGGATTTC
>DASWIN010000175.1:0-1876 GCA_036397655.1 Nitrospiraceae bacterium
GGCCATGGTCGAGGAAGGCGGCCTCTTCCGGAAGCTGGGGCTGACGCGCGCCAAGATGCTCCCCGCCTTGCAGCAGATTCGCGGCCATCAACGCGTCACCAGCCAGGACCCCGAAGGCACCTACCAGTCCCTGGAAAAATACGGCCGCGATCTGACGAAGCTTGCCGGCCAGGGCAAGCTGGATCCCGTCATCGGACGCGACGACGAAATCCGCAGGACGATCCAGATTCTCTCCCGGCGCACCAAGAACAACCCGGTCCTGATCGGTGAGCCTGGCGTCGGGAAAACCGCCATCGTCGAAGGCCTGGCGCAGCGCATCGTCAAGGGTGACGTTCCGGAGGGCTTGAAGCAGAAACGCGTTGTGGCCCTCGACATGGGCGCGCTGGTCGCCGGCGCGAAGTTCCGCGGCGAATTTGAAGAGCGGCTCAAGGCCGTCCTGAAGGAGATTCAAGCCGCCCAAGGCCAAGTGCTGCTCTTCATTGACGAGCTGCATACGGTCGTGGGCGCGGGCGCTGCCGAGGGCGCCATGGATGCGGCCAATCTCTTGAAGCCGATGCTGGCCCGGGGCGAACTGCACATGATCGGCGCCACGACACTGGATGAATACCGGAAACATATCGAGAAGGACGCGGCGCTGGAGCGGCGTTTCCAGCCGGTGATGGTGAATCAGCCTTCCGTCGAAGACACCATTTCGATCCTGCGGGGGCTCAAAGAGCGGTATGAGGTCCATCACGGCGTGCGCATCAAAGATGCCGCCCTGGTCGCAGCCGCCAAACTGTCGCACCGTTACATTGCAGACCGCTTCCTGCCCGACAAGGCGATCGACCTCGTGGATGAAGCCGCCGCGCGCCTCCGCACGGAGATTGACAGCCTGCCGGCCGAACTCGACGAAGTGTCCCGCAAAGTGATGCAACTGGAGATCGAGCGCGAAGCGCTCCGCAAGGAAATCGACCAGGCCAGCCGCGCCCGGCTCCAAACGCTGGAGGCGGAACTGGCCGACAAGATCGGTTCCCGCGACGCACTCAAATCACGATGGGAAACTGAAAAGGCCTCCGTCGGACGCCTCCGGAAAATCCGGCAGCAGATCGAGCAGGCCAAACAGCAGATCGAGCAGGCGGAACGGGCCTATGACCTGAACCGGGTGGCCGAGCTCCGGTACGGCGAACTCCCCCGCCTGGAGCGCGAACTCGAAGCCGAGGAGCAGCACCTGGTCAAGAAACAGGGCGAGAGCCGCCTGCTCAAGGAAGAGGTGGACGAAGAGGATATCGCCCTGGTCGTCAGCCGTTGGACCGGCATCCCGGTGACGCGGCTGCTCGAAGGCGAACTGGAAAAACTGCTGCGGCTTGAAGA
Organism: Nitrospiraceae bacterium; assembly: GCA_036397655.1. Classification (GTDB taxonomy): domain Bacteria; phylum Nitrospirota; class Nitrospiria; order Nitrospirales; family Nitrospiraceae; genus 2-02-FULL-62-14. The sequence continues at coordinate 1,351 of DASWIN010000175.1, forward strand.
ATTACTGCATCGCCGTGTGGTGGGACAGGACGAGGCCGTGAAAGCCGTGGCGGATGCGGTCCTGCGCGCCCGATCGGGCATCAAGGATCCCAACCGCCCGATCGGCTCGTTTCTCTTCCTGGGCCCCACCGGCGTCGGAAAAACCGAACTGGCGAGGGCCCTGGCGGCCACGCTATTCGACGACGAGGGCAACCTCATCCGGATCGACATGTCTGAATACATGGAGAAGCACACCGTCGCCAGGCTGATCGGCGCCCCGCCCGGGTATATCGGGTACGACGAAGGCGGGCAGCTCACGGAAGCCGTCCGACGGCGCCCGTTCGCGGTGATCCTGTTCGATGAGATCGAAAAAGCGCATCACGACGTGTTCAACGTGCTACTTCAAGTATTGGACGATGGACGCCTGACCGATTCGCAGGGCCGCACGGTGGACTTCAAGAACACCGTGCTGATCATGACGTCCAACGTGGGAAGCCAGGAGGTTCTGGAGGCGCAAAACCGCCGCGCCACGTACGACGAGATGCGG
>DASWIN010000176.1:0-2884 GCA_036397655.1 Nitrospiraceae bacterium
GGCCGCGTGCGCGTAGCCGCTCGATGAATTCTCGCTGAAGCTCAAGCCGTTGCTGGACATGTTCGCTACCTTCCAATTGCGCGATCAACTGAGCCAGTTGGTCGTGGCTCAGGCTTTTGACATCAACGGACCACCCCGATCCTCCTTCCACTGTCACCGCCCTTCTTTTGTCTGACGTTCGACTTGGGCGAGAACGCCTGTGCGCCGGCCTTCTCTAACGTTGCCCGTCTATTTCCCCCTGCTAAAGCCCGGGAGGGTCGCTTCGAGAGGCGAGGACGCGAGGGCTTGCCACCCTGCTTTAACCGATGCCGGAGCAGTTCGCCCTTCGTCAGCCGCCTTATCGCTTGGACCGAGCGGCAAGCTGCTCTTTTGCCGCAGTCACGACACGATCGGCGGTGAAGCCGAATTTCTTCTGCAATTCCTTCAGTGGCGCGGAGGCGCCGAACGTCTTCATGCCGATGCTGATTCCGGTCGGACCAACATAGCGCTCCCAACCGAACGTAGACGCCTGCTCCACGGATACCCGCGCCGTCACCGACGGCGGCAGCACGGTATCGCGATACTCCTGCGGCTGCTGCTCGAACAATTCCCACGACGGCATGCTGACCACGCGCGCCTTGATGCCCTCCGTCGTGAGCTTTTCGTAGGCCTCGACCGCCAGGCCGACTTCCGTGCCGGTCGCCATTACAATCACGTCCGGCTTTCCGCCCGGCGCATCACCCAGCACATAGGCCCCTTTCGCCAAGCCGGAGACCGCCGCATATTTGCCGCGATCCAGCGTCGGCATCGCCTGCCGGCTCAAAATCAGGGCCACCGGCTCGTGCTTGAGGCGCATGATCACTTTCCAGGCTTCCAGGATTTCATTGGCATCGCCTGGGCGGAGCGTGATCAGGCCGGGAATGGCGCGCAGGGCTGCCAGGTGCTCGATCGGCTGGTGCGTCGGCCCGTCCTCGCCAACTCCGATGGAATCGTGGGTAAAGATGTAGATCACCGGAATTTCCATGATCGCCGCGAGACGCATGGCCGGCCGTGAAAAATCGCTGAACACGAAAAATCCTGAGCCATAGGGCCGGACTTTGGTCAGCGACATGCCATTGAGCACCGCGCCCATGGCCAGCTCGCGCACGCCGAAGTGCATGTTGCGGCCGCCGTAGCCGATAACCGTCTTGGCGTGGGGATCGCCGTGGTTGCTCGGCGGAAGAAAATCACCGGCGCCGTCGAAGGTGAGCCGCGTCTTGGTGGAGGGGGCCAGGTCGGCTGCGCCGCCCATCAGCCAGGGAACGCTTTTCGCGATGGTATTGAGAACCTTTCCGGATGTGTCCCGCCCGGCGGCGCCTTTCGGATCGGCAGGGATAGGCTGCAGATCCTTGTCCCACCCCTCAGGCAGTTCCCGCCTCTGGATTTTCATCAATTCGTCCGCTTCTTTCGGATGCTTGGCCTTGTATTGCTCGTAGAGCGCCATCCATGCATCGCGCAGTTCCCTGCCGCGCTTGCCGATCCCCTGTATGAAGTGTTCCGTCACGTCGCCCGGCACAAGAAACTTTTCGTTCTCGGGCCATCCATAGTTGCGCTTCGTCCCCTTGATCTCCTCTTCGCCCAACGGCTCGCCGTGCGCCGCGTGTGTATCCTGCTTGCTGGGCGCCCCCCACGCAATGTGACTGTCCACGATGATCAACGTGGGCCGGTCCGTCGTTTTCTGGAAGGTCTGGAAGGCGCGGCCCAGCATGTCAAGATCGTTCGCATCGCCCACGCGCGTGACGTTCCATCCATAGGCCAGAAAGCGGGTTGCGACATCCTCGCTGAAGGCCCAGCTCGTATTGCCCTCGATCGTGATTTTATTGTTGTCATAAATCCAGCAGAGATTGTTGAGCTGGAGGTGTCCCGCCAGGGACGCCGCTTCGCTCGCCGCCCCCTCCATCATGCAGCCGTCCCCGCCCATCGCGTAGACCTTGAACCCGAACATGTCGAACCCGGGACGGTTGTAGTGCTCCGCCAGCCACTTGCCCGCCACGGCCATGCCGACGCTGGTCGCATAGCCCTGCCCGAGCGGGCCGGTGGTCGTTTCGATGCCGGAGGTCCATCGGTATTCCGGATGGCCGGGACAGCGGCTGTCGAGCTGGCGAAACCGTTTGATGTCGTCGAGAGTGACCGAAAGTTGGCCCAGTGTCTCGTAGGCGCGATTGACGGTTTTGACGCCGGTCAGGTGCAGCATCGAATAGAGCAGCATGGACGCATGCCCCATGGAGAGGACGAACCGGTCGCGGTTGGGCCAAATGGGATCTTGCGGATCGAAGCGCAGAAACTTCTGCCAAAGGCAGTAGGCCACCGGCGCCATGGCCATCGGCGTGCCGGGATGGCCCGAGTTGGCCTGCTGCACGGCGTCCATGGATAGCGTGCGGATCGTGTTGACGGCAAGCATGTCGATCGGCTGCGTCGCCATAGCGTCCCTCCCGGTCACCCCCGGTCAATCTCGCACTGGGCCCCACGGACATATCGGTCGGATGAAGGCGGTATTGTAGCGTAAGTGCGGAAACGCGTCAGGTAAATTCAGGGAAACTGAATGTTGTCAGGAGGGCGGATCTTGCAGGATGGTCAAAAAGGCCGTTCAGCTAGGCCACAGCGAGCGAGGGACCGAGGCGTACGCTTTTCGGTACGTTGAGGTTCCGAGCGATGCGAGAACGACGCTGGCGGCCTTTTTCAACATCCTGCCTAGTTCCAGGTCACGTCGTCTTCATGGAGCAAGAAGTCAATCGTCTCCATGCGGTCCTGGACGTGACGCTGGGCCTCCTCGGACATCGGCACGACGGCGCCGATCGGCTTGCCCGACTCCATCTGCTCGAGCGCGGGAAGCGATTCAAGAATGGCTCTTTCGTTTTCGGATCGG
>DASWIN010000177.1:0-42870 GCA_036397655.1 Nitrospiraceae bacterium
CGTCGATGACCAGCCGCTCGCCGCCGACAGTCCCGATCTTCGCCGCCGGCACGCCCATCGCCTGGGCAATCGTCAAAACCTTATCGGCAGCATCGGCCTTGACCGAAAGCACGATCCGGGACTGGCTCTCCCCGAACAACAGCGCATCCCGTCGAATCGTATAACCGGTTAATCGTACCACAGCGCCGAGCGGTTGTGGTGGGTGTGGGAGGGGCGCGCTTCGCGGGGCCCCCTCCCAGATTGATGGAACCGACACGCAACATTCGGCCAGTGCGACGGCCAAACCGCCGTCCGAACAATCGTGCGCGGATTGAACCAATCCATCACGAATCAGTTTCAACACGCAGGCATGGAGCGCTTTTTCCGTGTCCAGATTCAGGTACGGCGGCTCACCCTGTTCTCGGTGATGGACCACGCGCAGGTATTCCGTCCCGCCCACATCCTCCCGCGTCGCTCCGAGCAGAACGATCGCATCGCCGGCCTGCTTGAACCACTGGGTCATGGCCTTGTCGGCCTCTTCGATCAGCCCAACCATCCCGATGATCGGCGTGGGATAGATGTTCAGCCCGTTCGTCTCATTGTAGAAGCTCACATTGCCGCTCACCACCGGCACGTTGAAGGCCTGGCAGGCGTCGGCTATGCCTTCCACCGAGAGGATAAACTGCCACATGACTTCAGGCCGCTCCGGGTTGCCGAAATTCAGGCAGTCCGTGAGGCCGATCGGCTCGGCGCCCGAACAGACGAGATTGCGCGCCGCCTCCGCCACCGCGATCATGCCTCCCATATAAGGATGCAGCACGCAGTACCGGCCGTTGCAATCCGTCGTGATTGCCAGCGCCTTGTTCGTTCCTTTGATCCGGAGCACCGCCGCATCCGAACCAGGCCTCACCATGCTGTTCGTCCGCACCATGTGGTCGTATTGCTGGTAGACCCACCGCTTGCTCGCGATCGTCGGCGACTCGAGCAGCTCGATCAGCGTGGCCGTATAATCTTTTGGTTCCTTCAGCGCGTCGAAATTGAGCGCCTGGAGATATTCCTGATAGGCCGGCGGGGCATTGGGGCGCTCGTACTTCGGGCCGTCCTCGGCCAGCGCCTTGGCGGGAATTTCCGCCACCACCTTGCCTTGATCCTTCACACGCAGGATACTGTCGCCGGTCACGCGCCCCATCACCGCCGCATCGAGATCCCACTTGCGGCAGATGCGGAGGACTTCATCCTCCTTCCCCTGCTTCGCCACCATCAACATCCGCTCCTGCGATTCCGAGAGCATCAATTCATAGGGTGTCATGCCCGGCTCGCGCCGTGGAACATGCGTCAGATCAAGCTCGATCCCGTTACCAGCTCTCGAGGCCATTTCGCAGGATGAACTTGTGAGGCCCGCCGCCCCCATATCCTGGATGCCGACGAGCAGGTCCGTTTCCATCAGTTCGAGACAGGCTTCCAGGAGCAACTTCTCCGTGAAGGGATCGCCTACCTGCACGGTCGGCCGCTTGGACTCGGAGGCTTCGTCGAAGGAATCCGACGCCATAGTCGCCCCGTGAATGCCATCGCGGCCGGTCTTTGACCCGACATAGAGCACCGGATTGCCGACGCCCGCCGCCGTACCCTTGAACAATCGGTCCTTCTTGGCAATGCCGAGACAGAACACGTTCACCAGCGGATTGTTCGAATAGATTTCGTTGAAGGCAATTTCACCGCCGACGGTCGGCACGCCCATGCAGTTGCCGTAGCCGGCAATCCCAGCCACGGCGCCCTTGACCAGGTAGCGATTCTTGGGCCGGTCCAGCAGGCCGAAGCGGAGCGAGTCCAGCAGCGCGATCGGCCGCGCGCCCATCGTGAAGATGTCCCGCAGGATCCCGCCCACGCCGGTCGCCGCGCCCTGGTAGGGCTCGATGAAGGAAGGATGGTTGTGGGATTCCATCTTGAAGACCGCGCAGAGGCCGTCGCCGATATCCACCGCGCCGGCGTTCTCGCCCGGCCCCTGCACCACGCGCGGGCCGGTCGTCGGCAGCTTCTTCAAATGTATGCGCGAGCTTTTGTAGGAGCAGTGCTCCGACCACATGACGGAGAAGATGCCGAGTTCGGTCAGGTTCGGCTCCCGACCGAGAATCTCGACGACCTTCTTGTACTCGTCATCGGAGAGTCCGTGTTGCGCGATGAGGTCTTTGGATATTTTCATCTGCTACGCCACCACCGCTTTGAGCTTGGCTTTCTTGAGGGCGTCCAGCATGGAGAGGAAGATCACCCGGCCGTCGTCGTTGCCCAGCACCTCCTCGGCGCAGCGCTCCGGGTGCGGCATCAGGCCCAGCACGTTGCCTTCGGCGTTCCGGATGCCCGCGATGTTGTCGAGCGAGCCGTTGGGGTTGGCCTCAGGCGTCACCTTGCCCTCCGGCGTGCAGTAGCGAAAGATAATCTGCGCGTTGGCCTGCAAAGCTGCCAGCGTGACCGGATCGGTGTAGTAGTTGCCCTCCGCGTGAGCAATGGGAATCTTGAGCACTTGTCCCGATTCACAAAGGCCGGTAAACGGCGTGGCGGCGTTTTCGACCTTGATATGGACGTCTTTGCAGATAAAGGACAGCGACTTGTTCCGCAACATGGCGCCAGGCAGCAGCCCCGCTTCGAGAAGAATCTGAAAACCGTTGCAAATCCCGAGGACCATGCCGCCCTCTGACGCGAATGTCTTGACCGCGCCCATGACCGGTGAAAATCTGGCGATGGCGCCGGTGCGAAGATAATCGCCGTAGGAGAACCCGCCGGGCAGGATGATCGCGTCGAGCCCGCTCAGTGACGTTTCCTTATGCCAGACCGGGATCGCTTCCTGGCCAAGGACGCTGGAAATGACGTGGATGCAATCGTGGTCGCAGTTGGAACCGGGGAAAACGATGACGCCGAAGTTCATAACGCCGTGACGGGTGACAGGTGACAAGTGACGGGTGAACTCACGGGACCTTCTCAGCCTGCCAACTCGTATCGATATTCCTCAATGATCGTATTGGCAAGAAGCTTCTCGCACATGGCCTTGACCTCGGCCTCGGCCTTGTCTTGCGTTGTCTCCTGCAGTTCCACCTCAAGATACTTCCCCATCCGTACGTTACCGACGTTCTTGAACCCTAACGTCCCCAACGCATGCTCGATGGCTTTGCCCTGGGGATCGAGAATGCCGGACTTCAATGTAATGTGAATCTTTGCCTTCACAGTTCGTGTCCATTTTTTGACGAGTCGGTCAACCCGTCAATGTAGGTGCGCATCCAGAAAATGCCCCCGATAGTCACCAGGCCTCCGACTGAGAGCGCCGCGAAGGCCCACCGCCATTCCGAATCGGCCAGATGATAGGCCATCAATCCGACAGCCCCTGCCCACACCAGGATCGCCGCCATCAGGCCATAATGGAAAAACCATTGGAGCAGCTGCGTCACCGTGAGTTCTCCTCGTCATCCACACGGATCGAGGTGCCCGACTTCAGCGCCACATGAATCTTTGCTTTCATGGTTTATCTAGTTTATCTGGTTCGTGTGGTTTGTCTGGTTGGTCCGGGCAGGTTTTTAACCAGAGAAACCAAACAAACAAGACAAACCTCTTCTACGCGCCGCACACGCGGCGGAGCACTTCCTGGTAGGCCTCTTCGATCTTCCCCATGTCCTTCCGGAAGCGGTCCTTGTCCATGACATCGCCGGTCTTGGCATCCCAGATCCGGCAGGTATCGGGGGAAATCTCGTCGGCCAGAATCAGTTTGTTGTGGTGCACGCCGAACTCCAGCTTGAAATCCACCAGCACCATATTCCGTTCCTTGAAGAACGGCCTGAGCACCTCGTTCACCCTTCGCGCCTGCTTCTTGATATCTTCCACCACCGACGGCGTCGCCAGCTTCAGCAGCCCGACATGTTCCTCGGCGATCAGGGGATCGCCCAGCGCGTCGTTCTTGAAATAGAATTCCACAATGGCCGGCTCGATCTTCTCCCCTTCCTTGAGTCCCAGGCGCTTGGCGAGGCTCCCCGCCACGACGTTCCGCACCACCACTTCGATGGGAACAATGGCGACTTTCTTCGTGAGCATCTCACGGTCGCTGAGCCGCTCGATGAAATGGGTCTGAACGCCGCTCTCTTCCAGCAACTGGAACAGGCGCGAGGCCACCTTGTTGTTGATCACGCCCTTGTCCACGATCGTCCCGCGCTTCTCCGCATTGAACGCCGTCGCATCATCTTTAAAATACTGGATGACGTGATCGGGCTTCGAGGTGGCGAACACCTTTTTGGCCTTGCCCTCGTATATCATCACGCCCTTCGTCACTTCTTTTTCCCCTTCGCAGAACCAAACACGCGGCGGTAAATCGTGTCCACGTGACGCAGGTAATACCTCGGATCGAAGCAGGATTGGATGTGCGCGTGCGTCAGGCGCTTCGTAATAAATGGGTCCTTGCTGACCAGATCGTGAAAACCGGATCGCCCCTTCCAGGCCGACATGGCGCAACGCTGCACGGCTTCGTAGGCGTCCTTGCGCTGCGCGCCCTTGTCGATCAACGCCAGCAGGAGCCGCTGCGAGTAGACCAGTCCCCCGGTCAGTTCGAGATTCTGCTTCATCCGCTGCGGATAGACGATGAGATTGCGGATGAGATCGGTGATCCGCACCAACATGTAGTCGATGAGAATCGTGCTGTCCGGCAGGATCACGCGTTCGACGGAGGAATGGCTGATGTCCCGTTCATGCCACAAGGCCACGTTTTCCATCGCGGCGAGGCTGTTGGCCCGGACGATGCGCGCCAGGCCGCAGAGATTCTCCGACCCGATCGGATTGCGCTTGTGCGGCATGGCCGAGGAGCCTTTCTGTCCCTCGGAGAAAAACTCCTCGGCTTCCAGGACTTCGGTCCGCTGCAGATGGCGGATCTCCGTCGCGAACTTTTCGATGCTGGCCGCCAGCAGGGCGAGCCCGGACACATAGGCCGCGTGGCGGTCCCGCTGCACAATCTGATTGGACACCGGGTCGGTCTTCAGGCCGAGCTTCTTGCAGACATATTCCTCGACCTCCGGCCCCAGATGCGCGAAGGTCCCCATCGCGCCGGAGAGCTTGCCGACGGCAATCTCTTTCCGGACGACCCGGAGCCGGTCCCGGTGCCGCTTGGTTTCCTCGTACCAGATGGCCAGTTTGAAGCCGAAGGACACCGGCTCGCCGTGGATGCCGTGCGAGCGGCCGACCATGATCGTGTCGCGATGCTCGAACGCGCGCTTCTTCAGAACCGAGAGCAGGACTTCCAGATCGAGCAGAATAAGATCCAGCGCTTCGCCCATCTGGACGGCGAGCGAGGTATCCACGATATCGGAGGAGGTCAGGCCTGTGTGCAGGTAGCGCACCACCTTGCCGACCGGCTTGGCGAGAGATTCCAGGAACGCGATGACGTCGTGTTTGGTAATGTTCTCGATGGCGGCGATGCGGTCCGGGTCGATTTTGGCCCTGCGGCGAATCTTCGCCGCCGTCCCCTGCGGAACCTCGCCTGATTTCTCGAGCGCTTCGCAGGCGAGCAGTTCGACTTCAAGCCAGATCTCGTATTTTCGTCGGAGATCCCACACCGCTTCCATGCGGGGCAGCGTGTAGCGCTTGATCACTTCCCCGCCTCCGCCAAATCCACCCGCTTGTCGGCCAGTCTGGGGTCATCCTTGAGAACCTTGTCGAGGATGCCGTTGACGAACCGTTTGGTCTCGTCGTCGGCAAACTGCTTGGCCAATTCGATCGCCTCGTTCACCGTCACCTTGGCCGGCACGTCCGGCAGCCAGAGCAGTTCATAGAGACCGATGCGAAGAATGTTCCGGTCCACGATGGGCATGCGGTTGATTTTCCAATTGACGGCCAGCTTGCCGATGAGCGCATCAATCTCATCATGGCGTGCCATCACGCCTTCGGCGATCTGTTCGGAAAACTCGCGTACTTCGGGAGCGGCGGGATGCTGGGACCAGTAATCCGCCAGCCAATGTTCCGTGGACCGGTGAACATCCCACTGAAAGAGCAGTTGCAGCGCGCAGATCCTGGATTGGCGGCGAATACCCATTGGCGCATGCTCAATCGACTGCCACCACGATCATTTCTTGCGTTTCTTCGCGGGTCGGCTGGCCTTGGCCTTCGGCTGGTGGCGGCCGCCCTTGCCGCGCACCTGGCGCATCAGGTCGGCCATCTGCACGGCGGTGCGGGCCGCCTCCGAACCGCGGTTGCGCTCCGGCTCGCCGGACCGCTCCAAGGCCTGCTTCCCGGTATCCGTCGTCAGCACGCCGAAAATGACCGGCACGGACGATTCCAGTGCCGCCTGCTGGATGCCATGGCTGGTCTCCGTGCTGATGAATTCGAAATGCGGGGTCTCGCCACGAATGATGGCGCCCAGGCAGATCACGGCGTCATACCGTCCGGATTTCCCGAATTCCCTGGCCACGAGCGGAATTTCGTACGCGCCGGGGACATAGGCCACGTCAACGGCATCCTTGTCCGCGCCGGCCTCAACCAGCACGTCCATCGCGCCGGCCAACAAGCGGCTCGTGACGAATTCGTTGTACTTGCTGACAATGATGCCAAACCGTAATCCCTTGGCGTCCAATTTCCCTTCTATCGTGGCCATAATGATTTCGGTGCTCCTTGTGAGATGAATTAAACCTTATTCAATAAATGGCCAAGCTTGTTTTTCTTGGTCCGCAGATACCGTTCATTGGCGTCGCGCGGCGCGATTTCGATCGGCACCCGTTCGACGACTTTCAGCCCATAGCCTTCGATGCCGACGATCTTGCGCGGATTGTTGGTCATCAGCCGGATCTGCCTCAGTCCAAGATTGGCGAGAATCTGTGCGCCGATCCCGTAGTCCCGCAGGTCCGGTTTGAACCCCAGCTTGAGGTTGGCCTCGACCGTGTCATGGCCCTCGTCCTGCAGCGTGTACGCCTTGAGCTTGTTGATCAGCCCGATCCCGCGGCCCTCCTGATTGAGGTACAACAGGACGCCACGCCCTTCCTTCTGGATCATCTCCAGCGAACGGTGCAGTTGATCTCGACAGTCGCACCGCAGCGAGCCGAACACATCCGCGGTCAGGCAGCCGGAATGCACGCGCACCAGCATCGGATCGGCCGAATCCGCCCGCCCCTTGAGCAACGCCACGTGCGTGCCGCCGTCCACCTCGTTTTCGAACACGATCGCCTCGAATTCGCCGAACGTGGTCGGCAGGCGCGCCTCCGCCATCCGCTTCACGAAGGTTTCCCGACTCATGCGATATTCGATCAGCGCCTTGATGGTCACCATCACCAGCTTGTGCCGTTTGGCGAATTCGGCCAACTCAGGCACGCGGGCCATGGTGCCGTCCTCGTTCATGATCTCGCAAATCACGCCGGCGGGCGCCAAGCCCGCCAGCCTCGCCAAATCCACCGACCCTTCGGTCTGGCCTGCGCGTTTGAGCACCCCGCCCTTCTGCGCCTTGAGCGGAAAGATATGGCCCGGACGTGCCAGATCGGTCGGCTTGCATGTTGGATCGACTGCGGTGCGAATGGTGGTGGCCCGGTCGGCTGCCGAAATGCCGGTGGTGATATTGTGCCGCGCATCGATCGAGACCGTGAACGCGGTGCCGAACGTGGCGGTATTCACCGGTGCCTGGGGCGGCAGATGCAATTCGTCGACGCGCTCCGGAGTCAGCGCCAGGCAGATCAGACCCCGTGCATGCTTCGCCATAAAGTTGATCGCGGCGGGCGTGGCCTTTTCGGCCGCCATGACGAGATCGCCTTCGTTTTCCCGGTCTTCATCGTCGACCAGGATCACGAAGCGACCTTTTTTGATCTCTTTGACGGCTTCTTCGATTGGATTGAATGGCGATGCCATGTTCCCGCTCGGCGTGAAAAGGTGAGGATCAGATAAGTGCTTAATATATAATATGTTTTGAGCCCGACTGTCAACGAAGAATAAAGGTGCCAGAACCTGGCTTACGACGTCCTGTTGCGCCGTCTTGAAAGGTAGAGCGTGCTGAACCACACCACGCAGACCATCGCGACGAATACCAGAAACCCGCTCTGATACGTCCCGGTGGCATCTTTGAGGAATCCCAGCCATGCGGGCAGCAGGTCTCCTCCCAATGCGCCGGCGGCTCCGACCACTCCCGACGCTGTCCCCACCTGTTTGGGGTACCGGTCGGACACTAACTGAAAGACCGCCCCGTTGCCAAACCCCATGGCCAAAACAGCCGCCACCGTCAGCGGCGCGATCCAGTGCAAGGCCGGAAGGAGACTCATGGCACCCATCAACAGGGTGATGACCGGAAAGACGACGGCCAGCATGGGGAACGCGCCAAGCCGGTCCGCGGCATACCCGCCGAAGGGCCGGATCGCGCTCCCGGCCAGCCCGCAGACGGCCGTCAGCGTGCCTGCCGTGACCGCGTCAAGTTCGTACTGATCGTGGAAAAATATCGGCAAGAATCCGGAGAGCCCCACGAATCCTCCGAACGTCACGGCGTAGGCGGCGCAGAGCCAGTACGTAAACGGCCTTTTGAGCAGCGACGCCGTATCGTCCCTCCAGCGGAGGCTCCCCTCTCCTGCCGGCCACCCGATGTCCCGGCGAACGAGCAGGGCAAACAACGGGAGCGTGAGGAGAATGGGAATCGCCATCAGCCCGAACACGCCGTGCCACCCGACTGCTTCTCCAAGCCGGGGAGCGAAAAACGCCACCAGGACGACGCCGCCGTTGGCCGAAGCCGCCACGCCCATCGCCAAACCGCGATGCGCCGGGGGATAGGCGCGGCTGGCGAGGGGCATCGCGACGGCAAAACTGGCTCCGGCCACGCCGAGGCAAAGTCCTACTCCCAGCATCTGAAGAAAGCTGGTTGCGCCCAACCAGCCCCAGCACACCGCGATCAGCTCGCTGGCCAGAAGAACGAGCCCCACAGGCTTCGGTCCGAAGCGGTCGCTCCATATGCCGACGGGGATCCGGAGCAGCGCGCCGCTCAAGAACGGAACCATGACCAGCAGCCCCTTCTGCGTGGCCGTGAGCTCGAAGTCGTCGGCGATCATGATGCCGAGCGCCCCCACCAACAGCCAGACCATGAAGCTGACCCCGAAGTGCAGCCAGGCCGCAACCAGCGACGGCCAATGCCCACTCCGGAGGGCGCGTACAATCTCCCGCACAAGACCTCCCGTTCCTGCCGCCGTGGAGCATACCACGGGATGCGACATATTTTGTTCCTGTCGCTGGTTACGTTTATAATCCACCGATCACCATGGCCAAGCGACCACACAAGCCGGACGATGAAGCGCCCGATACGGACGACGAGCCGTCGCCCACGGTCACGCCGGAACTCGTCGACTCGCTCCTGGATGAAGAGCCGGCCCGGCCGGCCGGCGAACGCGTCGCCACCGATTCCTCCAGGGCGGTCGCGCCGGTCACCACCCTGCAACGGTATCTGGTCGAGGTCCGCCGGTATCCGTTTCTGTCGAAGGAGGAGGAACTCGCGCTCTTCCGCGAATACCAGACGAAGGACAGCCGCGAGGCGGCGGTCAAGCTGATCCTCTCCAACCTGCGTGTGTCCGTCTCGATCGCCGCAGAATACCTGCATACCGGCGCCGACCATATGGACCTGATCCAGGAAGGCAACGTCGGCTTGATGCAGGCGATCAGGAAATTTGACCCGACGAAGAATGTCCGGTTCTATGCCTATGCGGCCTGGTGGGTGCGGGCTTATATTCTGCGCTACCTGCTGAACACCTACCGGCTGGTCAAGGTCGGGACGACCCAGGATCAGCGCAAGCTCTTCTACAACCTGCGCAAGGAAAAGGCCAAGCTGGAGCGGGAGGGCTTTGCGCCTGACGCCAAGCTGCTGGCGGACCGGCTCAATGTCAGCGAGCGCGACGTCGTCGAGATGGACCAGCGCATGGGCAGCTGGGAGTTGTCGCTCGATCAACCGCTGACGCCGGACAACGACGGCGGCACGCTGCTCGACGTTCTTCCGGCGCAGGAGGCCCCGGCCGACGAACAGCTGGCCAACCTGCAACTTCGCCGCCTGTTCCGGAAGAAACTGGCTGAATTCAGCAAGACTCTCGCCGAGCGAGACGAGGACATCCTCAGAAACCGCATCCTTTCGGAGACTCCGGTCACCCTGGAAGACCTGGGCCGAAAATATGGCATAACCAAGGAACGCACCCGCCAGCTGGAAGCCCGCTTGATCAAACGCCTGCGGGATTACATCAAAAAGGATGTGGCAGACTTCGATCACCTGCGCTCATAATTATAAACTGCTGTTATTTCAATAGTTTATATAGATTCAGCGAGTCGCGAACCAGCCAAAGAAAACCTCGCCGACCCCCTTGACTCGGACGAGAAACGCGCTATGTCCCCTACTGTTCTTTGTGATAGCTGCGATCGTTCCGAGCCAATCACAATCATAGAACAGTCAATAATCACCAGCAAGGAGGAGCAGCGTTATGTCAACGGCAACGAAGGAGAAGAAAGAGTCCAAAGCCGCCAAGGGCTTCCTGCCCCTGGGCGACCGCGTATTTGTGACCTACACGGAGGAAATGGAGCGGACGTCGGGAGGCATCTACGTGCCGGACTCGGCGAAAGAAAAGCCGCAGCGGGGCAGCGTGCAGGCCATCGGCAAGAAGGTCGAGCATGTCAAGATCGGAGACCAGGTGCTCTTCGACAAGTATTCCGGCAGCAAGCTCCGGATCGACGACGAAGACTGCCTGATCCTCAAGGAAGAAGACATCCTCGGGATTTTCACCACCTAACCACGACACTCACACACGACACACTAGTTTTAAGGGAGGACTCACATGGCAAAGCAGTTGTTGTACAGCGATGCAGCTCGGGCCGCGATCCTGAGAGGCGTCAACCAGTTGGCCAACGCCGTGAAGGCGACGCTGGGCCCCAAGGGCCGCAACGCGATTCTTGACAAGAAGTTTGGCGCGCCGACCATCACCAAGGACGGCGTCACCGTCGCCAAGGAAGTGGAGTTGAGGGACCCCTACGAGAACATGGGCGCCCAGCTCGTCCGCGAAGTAGCCAGCAAGACCAGCGACACGGCGGGAGACGGCACCACGACGGCGACCGTGCTGGCGCAGGCCATCTACCGCGAGGGCGCCAAGAACATCACGGCCGGCGGCAACCCGATGGAAATCAAGCGCGGGATCGACCGGGCGGTCGAAGCCGTTGTGACGGAGCTCAAGAAGATCAGCAAGCCCTGCCAGGCCAAGACGGAGATTTCCCAGGTCGGAACCATTTCGGCCAACAACGACAAAACCATCGGCGACCTGATCGCCGAGGCGATGGAAAAGGTCGGCAAGGACGGCGTCATCACCGTCGAAGAAGCCAAGTCCATGACCACCTCGCTGGACGTAGTCGAGGGCATGCAGTTCGACCGCGGCTACATCTCCCCCTACTTCGTCACCAACGCCGAGCGGATGGAAGTCTCCGTCGAGGAGCCGCTCATTCTCATCAACGAAAAGAAAATCAGCAGCATGAAGGACCTCCTGCCCCTGCTCGAGCAGGTGGCCAAGCTGGGCCGGCCGCTGGTGATCGTCGCCGAGGAAGTGGAAGGCGAAGCACTGGCGACCCTCGTCGTGAACAAGCTGCGCGGCACGTTGAACGTGGCGGCCGTCAAGGCGCCCGGTTTCGGCGACCGCCGCAAGGCCATGCTGGAGGACATTGCAATTCTCACCGGCGGCCAGGTGATTTCTGAAGACCTCGGCCTGAAGCTCGAGAACGTCAAGCTGACGGACCTCGGCCGGGCCAAGCGCGTGACAATCGACAAGGACAACACCACGATCGTCGAGGGCCATGGCGATCCGAAGAAGATCGAAGCCCGCGTGAAGCAGATCAAGGCCCAGGTCCAGGAGACCACCTCGGATTACGACCGGGAGAAGCTCCAGGAGCGCCTGGCCAAGATCGTCGGTGGCGTGGCCGTCATCAACGTCGGCGCCGCAACCGAAACCGAAATGAAGGAAAAGAAAGCCCGCGTCGAGGACGCGCTGCACGCCACCAAGGCGGCGGTCGAAGAAGGCATCGTTCCGGGCGGCGGCGTGGCGCTGCTGCGCTGCATCTCGGCGCTGGACAGCCTGAAGGGTATTCCGGCCGAGCAGATGGTGGGCGTCACCATCGTGAAGCGCGCGCTGGAAGAGCCGATCCGGCAGATCGTCGAGAACGCCGGAGTGGAAGGTTCGGTCGTTGTGGAAAAGGTTCGACAGGAAAAGAACCCGGCGTACGGCTTCAATGCCGCCACCGAAGAGTATGGGGACATGCTCAAGGCCGGCATCATTGACCCGACCAAGGTCACGCGCTGCGCGCTGCAGAACGCGGGCAGCGTGGCGGGCCTGATGCTGACGACCGAGGTGATGATCACCGAGTTGCCGGAAGAGAAGAAAGAGCCGGCAATGGGCGGTCACGGCGGTCACAGCCACGGCATGGAAGGCATGTACTAAGGAGCGAGCAGCACGTAGCGAATAGCTGATAGCTTCGGAAAAGAGCCCGGAAACCCAACGCGGTTTCCGGGCTCTTTGTTTTTCCGATTCGGGCTGCCGGCTATTCGCTGCTCGCTACTAGCTTTGGCGGCGGGCGGCCTTGACGAGCGCGGATCGCGCCGGGGCGTTGAACAGATGTTCAAAAATGCGATGCACGTTCGCCCTGTGCCGGCGATGGTCGGACAAAAACTTCCTCCCTGAGGTCCGCCGGTCCGGGGCGCGATATCCGAGCCTGATCGCGCAGCGCGCCAGCTCGTCAGGTGACTCAGGCAGCGCATGAGTTTGAAGATCGTGGACCATCTGCAATTTGTGCTCGACGTCTCGCAGAAACACATAGGCCCGCTCCAGGGCCTGCCGGTCTTTGGCTGAGAGAAGGCGATGACGACCGAGCTTCTTCAGAGCCCCCATCGTATTGCGCTCGCGAAGACCAGGCCGCCTGCCTCCACAGAGGATCTGCGCCGCCTGGACGATAAATTCGATCTCGCGGATGCCGCCCCGGCCCAGCTTGACGTTCCGCCGTTCCTGCCCCCGGGCGGCCATTTTTGCATCGATCATGTCCTTCACGGCCTTGACCTGCGCAAGAATTGCCTCCGGTGTATGCGCTTCTGATCCGTCGTAGATAAACGGACTGATCCGGTTCAGAAACGCCTGGCCGACCTGAAGGTCGCCGGCCACCGGCCAGGCCTTCAGCAGCGCCATCCGCTCCCACTGCTCTCCCCTGGTCCGATAGTATCGTTCGTAGCGGTCGAGCGATCGAGCCAGTTGACCGCTTGTCCCCTCGGCGCGGAGACGCAGATCCACCCGGAAGACATGGCCTTCCTGGGTGACGTCCGCCAGGGCTTTCGTGGTCTCGCGGGCCAGCCGTTCAAAGTATTCTTCGTTGGAAATAGTCTTGTCCGGTGGCCTGGCGCCCGGACGCCCGGCCGGGACCGTCGTCCCGTTTTCGGACTCGTAGACATACAGCAGATCCACATCAGAGCTGTAATTCAGCTCCCCGCCCCCGAGTTTCCCCATCGCGATGACGGCAAAGCCGGTGTCCACCATGTGTCCCCGCGCGTCCCTGTGCATCGGCCTGCCGTACTGCTCGCGCAGCGCGGCTTCGGCGATCTCGTAAGCAGCCTGGATCAGGACGCAGGCCAGGTCGGTCAATGCCGCGGTCGTTTCCGGCACATCCGTCAGTTCGAGCAGGTCACGCACTCCGATCCGGAGCGTCTCCCGGCGGCGAAATCGCCGCAGGGCATCGAGCCGAAGCTCCATCGCCTTCACGTTCGCCAGCATCATGCGAAGCGATGCCGCCAGCATCTCGCGCGACGGCCGCCTGGTCAATACTTGTTGCTCCGCCAGCCAGTACACCAGCAGTGGGTCGCGGATCAATGTTTGGGCCATGGACGGGCTGTTCCCGAAAATCGTGCACAGAAGGTGCAGCATGCGCGGGGTGCCGCCCAGGTAATCGAAAAGCTGGCTCCGGTTGAGACCGGGCTGCAGGTAGCGCTCCCAGTGGTTGAGGCCCTGATCGGGGTCGGCGGTTCGGGCCAGGGAGGTCAACAGCTCGCCGAGAATCCTGACCAGCAGCAGCCTGGTGCGGGGCTCGCCGGCCATGGACTGTAGATTGGCATCGGCCAGCTTGACGTCCACCACCCCGTAGGGAGCCAGCAATTCGGCCACCCCGCCCGGCGGCAGGCCGGACGCCGTCAGAAGCGGCGACGGGTCATGTCTTCGGATGTCCGCCGGAGGCCCCTTGCGGGAGCGCCACGAACGTGAAAGGGACGCGCGTGTCATGGGCCGGCATTATACCGACAATCACGCGCCCTTTCGCTATACTGGCGTCATGGACAAGCCCGTCCTGCAACGCGATGCCCTCTTGAACCGTCTTGCGGAGCTGGCGCCGGATCTTCCGTCAGATGTGGTGCGCGACTTCGTCTCCCGCATGGACGGGGAATATTTCCAGCGGTTTCAGCCGGCCGACATTGTCCGCCATCTCACCCTTGTCGAACGCCTGACGCCCGATCGTCCCTGTCAGGTCTCGGTCACGGAACGCGAAGACGGATGGTTGCTGGTCATCGCGGCCTACGATTATTTTTCGGAGTTCGCGGCCATTGCCGGACTGCTCTCCAGCCATCGCCTCGATATTCGAGAGGGCGCGCTCTACACGTACACGGATGCACCGGGTTTGCCTGGTCCGCGCTCCCACGCTCCCGGACGGCGCCCGCCCGCCCATCCCGGCCTGTCACAGAAAAAGATCGTCGACGTGTTCCGGGTCCGGCCGCTTTCGGGCTCGACCTTCGGCTCTGCGGAACAGCAGGCGCTGACCGGTGACCTCGAGCAGGTCATCCGCCTGCTGGATGCCGGGCAGTTTGCCGATGCACGCCGCTTCGTCAACCGCCGGCTGGTCGAAACGCTGGGCAAGTCGCGCGGGGCATTCCATGGTCTCCTCGCGCCCGTTCAGATCCGGTTCGACAACCGGGCCTCGGCGACCAGCACCGCCATGGATATCCGCTCGACCGATACCCCGGCATTCCTGTACGCCTTTGCGCTGGCCCTCTCGATGCGCGGGCTCTACATCCAACAGGCCCGCTTCGAACACGTCGGAGACGAACTGCACGACCGTTTTTTCGTCCGCGGGCGGCATGGCCGGAAGGTCGAGGGCAAGGACGAGCAGCAGGAACTGCTCGTCACCGCCACCCTGGCCAAGCAGTTCACGCAACACCTGATCTGGGCGCCCGACCCGACCAAAGCCCTGGAATCCTTCGATCAGTTCCTGGACCAGTTGTTTCGCGACGCCCAAGGAAAAAAGACGCTGGCCTTCCTGTCCAAGAAATCCGCGCTGCCGCTGCTGGCCCGCTTGCTGGGCACCAGCGACTATCTCTGGGAGGATTTCGTGCGCCGGCAGCATGCCAATCTCCTCCCGCTGTTGGACCCCTACCGCAACACGTCCCTCGTCCGTTCACGGCGGCAACTGGCGCTCGCGCTCCGCCGGCGGCTGGCCCGTGCGAATACCGACGACCGGCGGAGAGCCATCCTCAATCAGTTCAAGGACCAGGAGCTGTTCCGCATCGATATGAAGCATCTATTTGATCAGAAGACCAGGCTGCCGGATTTTTCGCGCGCCTTGACCAACCTGGCGGAGGCGATCCTGGAGCAGGCCCTGCGCGACTGTTCCGCCAGCCTTGCGCGCCGCCACGGCAGGCCCGGGCTCGCCCCTCGGAAGCCCTGCCCCTTTGCCGTCTTTGCCATGGGAAAGTTCGGCGGGAGTGAGTTGGGGTACGCCTCCGACATCGAAGTACTCTTCGTCTACGGAGGGCCGGGACGGACGCCGGGACGACACCCCCTCGACCATAGCGAGTACTACGAACGACTGGCTTACCTATTACTGCAATGGATCGAATCCAAACAGGAGGGGATATTTCGACTGGACGTCCGGCTGCGCCCGCACGGCGGCAAGGGCCTGCTGGCCAATACGCTGGACGAACTGCGCCGGTATTACAGCCAGTCAGGCCTTGCCGCTCCGTTCGAGCGACAGGCGCTGGTCAAGCTCCGGTTCATCTGCGGGGACCGTACCTTGGGGGGGCAGGTGGAAGCCCACCGTGACACCTTCGTCTACAGCGGTCAGCCGTGGGATCTGGCCGCCGCCCTCTCGCTACGCCGGCGACAGGTCAAGGAACTCGTGGAGCCCGGACGGGTTAACGTCAAGTACAGCCCCGGCGGCATCGTCGACATCGAGTACGCGACCCAATACCTTCAAGTGATGCACGGCCACGCCATCCCCGCGCTTCGCACCCCCAACACGCTGGAAGCCCTGGCGGCGACGGAGCGCCATCGCCTACTGCCTGCTTCCGAGGCTCGCGCGCTGCGCGAGGCCTATTTGTTCCTGCGAAGCGTCATCGACGCGCTGCGAATCGTCCGCGGCCACGCCAAAGATCTGGTCCTCCCCGACATCGGATCGGATGAGTTTCTCTTTCTCGCCAGGCGGATGGGTTACACGGAAGACGATTGGCAGGCGGGAGCAAAAGCATTGGACGCGGACATCAGGCGGCACATGGAGCAGGCAAGCACGACCTACGCAACCCGGTTCACCGACGAACGCCTCTAGCCGTTACGCCCTCATTTTCTCCAGTATCTCGTCCATCTCCGCCGCGTCGAACGCGCGCAGCGTTTCCGTCCTGACGCTGCCGAGGGTGCCGCCGCTGAGCATGATCGCCGTGGCCGACGCCTCGTCCGGAGCTTCAAACACGATCAGTCCGTCGAAGCGGCCAAGCGTCCAGTAAATCCCCTTGGTCGCCCCACCGGCCTTCTTGATGGCTGCCTTGAATTTCTCGGCCCGCTTCGTTGTTTCCCTGACGTTCCTGATTCCCTGGTCCGTCCAATTGAACAAACACACGAATGTCGGCATCCCACCCCCCTTACCCGATGGTTGTTTAGCCCGCATTATTCACGAAGGCTTCTACTGCAACCGCCGATACGCCGCTGCGACGAGCCTGCACACGGGCTTTCGGTGTGCAGGCCGGCGGGCTCGCCCCTCGCGACCTCACCGTACCATCTCCAGTACGGTGAGGACTCTCGGGGCTCCACGCGCCCGTCTCGCTCGGCGTCTCGACGGTTTCGTCACGAACCCTCATGAATAATGAGGGCTACTCGTCGTCTTCATCACGCCCTTCCACATTCAACCCGGCCAGCTCGGCATAGGCCCGCAGGATATCGGACACGGACAACACGCCGATGATCGTGCCGTCCTCGGTCACCGCGATATGCCGGATCGCTCTCTTCTTCATCAGCGCGATGGCCGTCGCCAGCGCCTCGTCGTCCTCAATCGAGATCACCGGCTTGCTCATGCAGGACTTCACGGTCGTCGTGTTGGGGTCCAGCCCCTTCGCCACGGCTTTCCGGCTCAGATCCGTGTCCGTAATGATCCCCAGATAGCGCGACCCGTCATCCACCAGCAGCGATCCTACCTTCCACTTCTGGAGCAGGCGTCCCGCCTCTTTCAGCAGTGCGTCCTTATGCACGCTTCGCACGTCGTTTGACATAAAATCGGCCACGCAAGCGTTTGCGAGCGGACTCTTGCCGCGGGCACCGCCTGATTGCAGGGCGATGATGCAGCCATCCAGCGCCTGCTTCCGCTGCTGCAAGCTTTCGCGGTAGACATCCTTGGCGCCGCCTTCCTGCGCCTCTTCCTGCATGTTCAGGAGCGCGGCCGCCTCGCCCATCTTGGCGTATTCATAGGTTTCCAGCCATTCGGACGTTTGGCCGAATATCTCGCCGATCAGCCCCTCGGCCTCGGCGTCGAATTCGTCCAGTGACGCGCTGTTCTTTTTCCCGGAAAGAACTGGCTGGAAACCGGCGAGCAGTTGTCGAAACCGCTCCACATCATGCGACGCGATCGATGTGCGAACCTGTTTCTTGTTGCCAGACCGGCCCATAGGCCTCCCTGTGAAAAGCAGGGGGAGAGTACCGCACCGCCCGTTCGAGAAACAAGAGGGTCGTCAGCCCGATCGAAGGGAGTCCCAAACGCTGGAAATTATCCGCCACCTCGTTTGCCCTGCATCTCTTTGTCGTAGAACTCGATCATCCTGGCGATCTCTTCCTTGGTCATGCCCTTCTCCACCCACTTGTGGCTCTCCTGCGAGATCAACTCCTTCGCCACTTCTGGCGACAGCTTGCGCACCATGGGAAGGAACTTGGTGTAGAAATGCTTGGCCACCTCATAGAAGCCCTGCCAGTGGACGAAGTCAGGCGCCATCTTCGAGAGCCCATGCCGGGCCCGTCTGCCCTCGTGATGCCACAGTTCATAGAACACCCATTCGATCTCCTCATCATAGGGAGTCGGCGTGATCTTCTTCATCGCGAGCAGCTTGTCCATCGCAGCCTTGGACGGCTTCCCGAATTTTTTGTTATACAAGTTGATTCCTTGGTCCATCGACGTAAAGAACCGCTCCACAATCTGCTCGCTGTGGCAGGAGGAGCAGACCTGCTTCATGGCCTTTCGCCGGACTTCGTAATTCTCAAGCCGCGTCGAGATGACCGGCCGCAGGGTCCAGCTGATGCGGTCGCCCACATCGTGGGTCACCTCCTGTGTCGTGGTCGCGCTCATATGACAAGTGGCACAGGTGGGAAACAGATAGTCTTTCCCGGGATGCCACTTCTCAGACGGCTGGGCAAGTTTCATTTTGTCCTTGTTCGCGCTGAACATGACCCCGTGCTTGCTTTCGTAATACGCCTCAATTTGCGGATGATCCGGCCCCATATGGCACCGTCCGCAGCTCTCGGGTTGTCGCGCCTGGGCGATCGAGAAACTGTGCCTCGCATGGCAGGCGGCGCAGGTGCCCTTCGACCCGTCCGGATTCACGCGCCCGATACCCGAATTGGGCCAGGTGCTGGGATGCAGCTTCCCGTTCTCCATCACCTTGACGACGCTCCCATGACAGCCGGCGCAGCCGGTCGTGATCACCTCCGGCCCTTCCACGACATTCCCGAGGAAATTGTCGAGGGAATTGGTGAACTGCGCGCCCTTGGCATGGTGGGATTTGGCAAACTCCTTCGCTTCCTTATCGTGACACTGCATGCAGTCCTTGGGTGTGACCAGCGTGGACACCATCGATCCGTAATGGTCGTAGGCGTCAGGCTCCCCTTTCTCGGCCCGATGGCATTCGATGCACCCGATGCCCTTCGGCGCATGGCGGCTGTACTTCCAATCATTGATTCCGCCGACGGCGATGTCTTTCGCCATGTGGCAATCTATGCATTTCTTGTTCTCGCCGGAAATGAACGGCCGCACCCCGCCGCCCAGCCGCTCCTCCATCTGCACGTACCCGACCCCGGTCAGCGCAAGGAACAACACGAGGCACAGCCCCCCGATCATGTAACGGGTGAAATTCAATTTCCCGTTCGGCGCACTAGGCTGTTCTTTGTCCATGTCTTCCACTGAGTCTCCCTCCTGTCGCATTCAACGGTGACTTTCAGCCGTCAGTTCTGATGCGGAAGCTGAACGCTGACCGCTCATTGGATTTTTCTCACATCCGCGTGTCCAAATACATCAGGACAGCCACTGCGCCGACGACGACGATCCCCACGACGGCATTCATGATCGCCATCGGCCATCCGCGCTCCGATAACACGCGGTCCACGAACGGGTACACCACAAAGAGTCCGGCTCCACCCAACAAGCTCCAGATCGCCACCGGCCCCGGCAGCAGGGAGATCCACATGTACGGCGCGGAGAAATACCAGGGCGGCGAGACGTCCGAGGCGACTTCCTGCGGATTGGCGGGAGGTCCCAGCGTCGGCGGAAAGATCATGACCAGATCCACGATCAACACCAGGAAACCAACAGCGATCGCGCCCATCTTCAACGTGTGTTCCGGATAGAAGGCATGGAACCCTCGGCTGCCAGCGACTTCCGCAAACCCCGTCAGCCGCACCACCACGACGTGGCCGATCACGAGGCCTCCCAGCAGGACAGGCAGCAATTTGGTGTGCAGGTCGTAGAGACGCAGGAGTGTGCTGCCGGAGACCTCCGGCCCGCCGCGCAGCAGGTACAGGAGCGGCGTGCCCACGACAGGCAGGTTTCCGAGCATGTCGGTCACGACGGTCATGCCCCAGTACGACACGTTGTCATAGACCAGCGAGTAGCCGGTGAAGCCCATGGCAAAGGTGACGAACAGGACGACCGACCCGCTCACCCATTTCAGCTCGCCCGGCGAGCGGTAGGCGCGGGTAATGAACACCCGGATGACGTGGAAGAGCAGAAACAGGATCATCAAGTCCACCGACACCTTGTGCACGCCGCGCACGAACCAGCCCAGATAGACTTCATGCGTGATCTGCTCCACGCTTTCGTAGGCCTTCTCCGGCGACGGCACGTAATAAAAGGTCAACATGAGGCCGGTCGCCACCAAGAGACCGAACAGCGTGAGAGGAATCGCCCCGAGCGTGTAAGGCCACCAGTCCAAATGCTCGGGCAAGTCCTTCTGAATGTACTCTATCCAGGATTTGTTCTTTGCCGCGTGCTCGAAGGATTCGGTTTGCGGCCGTGATGATGTGCTCATTTCTCTTGTGCCCATTTACGCACTTTGAACGTTCACGTACAGTTGCTCTCCCCGCTTGATCACCTCGAACCGATCGAGCGGGCGGGGCGGAGGCCCTGCGATGTTTGTTCCGTTCTTGTCGTATACGCCCCGGTGACAGGGACAGAGAAACTGCTGGCGTTCCCTGTTCCATGACACGAGGCACCCCAGATCCGTGCAGCGCCTGGAAAAGGCAGCGACGCCCTCGTCCGTCTGCAGCACCAGAATCTTGTGGCCGCCGAGATCCAGCGACAAAGCTTCTCCCGGCTGAATCCGTGACTCCGCCCCGATGAGCACCGCTTCGGACTGTCTCGGCTTCTGGCTCGGAACCAGAAACTGAACGAATCGCAGCCCGAGGGTGCCGAGCCCAAAGAGGAGCCCGAACCCCATCACCGCCTGGCTCAAAAACCGGCGCCGGCCGGCATCATCGTGAATGATGGCCACGTTGAACTCCGTTACCCGTTAATCGAACCGCTAATCATAGAAACCCTTCTTGCAGTTAACGAATGACGTTTCACCTGTAACGCCCTCACGAATATCCCTTCTCGCCATGCTGGGCGAGATCCAATCCCATGACCTCCGCCTCTTCTTCCACGCGCGGCCGCAGGAACAGCGTGAGACCTTTTACCAGGAGAAAAGTCACCGCCCCGGCAAAGGCCCAGACAACAACCACCGCCACCATCTGCGCGAAAAACTGGTAGGGATAGCCGTAGAACAGGCCGTCGCTTCCATCCGGATTGATGGTCGTGGAGGCAAAGAGTCCGGTGGCGATCATGCCCCAGGTGCCGCCGACCCCGTGCATGCCGAACACATCGAGCGAATCGTCATACCCCAGAATGAGCTTCACGTAGTTCACCACCATATAACAGAGCCCTCCGGCCCCGATCCCGATGACGACCGCCGAGAAAGGGCCGACATAGCCGGCGGCCGGAGTAATCGCCACAAGCCCGGCCACGGCCCCGCTGACCGTTCCCAAGGCTGTGGGCTTGTCCCGTTGCAGCCATTCGACCGCCATCCACGTTAATGCCGCGGCTGCTGCGGACACCTGGATCGCCACAAATGCGCCGGTCGCCGTGGTCATCGGCGCCATCGAGGCGCCGGCGGAAAACCCGAACCAGCCCACCCACATCAACCCTGCTCCGCAGAACGACAGGGGCAGATGGTTCGGCGTCATCTCGACCCGCCCGTACCCTTTTCGTGGCCCGATCATGACCGCCGCCACCAGCGCCGACACCCCCGCGCTCACGTGGATCACTGCGCCGCCGGCAAAATCGAGCGCGCCAAGATTCGCCAGCCACCCTCCACCCCAGAGCCAGTGCGCAAGCGGCGCATAGACCAGCGCGGTCCACAGGAGCCCGAAGACGAGGAAGAACAGCAGCTTCATGCGTTCGACCAGCGCCCCCGTCACCAACGCCAGCGCGAGCGCGGCCGTCATCATCTGGTAGGCCAGTTGCCCAGCCGGACTTCCCGCACCCCCGCCGAACGTTAACGCATCCCCCAGGCACAGCCATTGCAGCGAAACGAGGACGAGCGCCAGCAACGGCATGCCCATGGTATTGAGCACGTTTTTCGTCCTCACCATCCCGCCGTAAAACAGCGCCACGCCAGGCAGCGTCAACATCACCAGCACGGTGGAGACCAGGAGCCACAGGGTTTGATCAGACCGAAGCATCAGGCTCTCACCTCGAGTGCATCTTCGACGTGATGCTCACAACGGATCGTCCAGCAAAGTCGTTTTCTTCCTTCCACTCCCCCACGGGGGTGCGCGTGATGCTTCTGACTGCGCGCTACCTTCTCACCCGCCCGCCCCGCACGCGCCAAGACGCGTGCTGTTCCCGTGGCGAGGGCCTTCTTTGCCCTTATTCTTTCCACTCATTCCTTGTGAGCGCGGTCTGGTTTCCTTCGACTGCGCGCATCGAGGGAGCACATTCTGATCGTGCGGCCTCTGCGAGCAAGGAAGGGAACCAGGCCGCTCGCTCATCTTTCCACTCCGCGCGTTGCGCGAGCACGAGAAGCATCACGACCGACCCCCTTCACGAATAGGCCCGCTCGTTGTGTTGACTCAGGTCCAGACCCAGGCGTTCTTCTTCCGGTGAGACTCGCAGGCCGACCAGCCGATTGACCAACTTCAGGATGAGATAGGTTCCAATTCCGGCAAACAGCGTCACGGCCAGCGCGGACAGAATCTGCACGCCGAAGAGCCCGGCATTGCCGTAGAGCAAGCCGTCGGCCCCGCCCGGATTGACCGCCTTGGAGGCCAATACGCCGGTTGCCAGGACGCCGAAGACGCCGCCCACCCCGTGGATGCCGACGACGTCCAGCGAATCGTCATAGCCGAACGCCCCCTTTTTCATGATCGCCGCGTAGGACAGCCCGCCGGCGGCCAACCCGATCAGCATGGCGGAAAAAGGCCCGACGTACCCGGCCCCGGCCGTGACGGTCGCCAGCCCGGCCACGGCTCCGCTGGCGATGCCGAGCACGGTCGGGGTGCCGCGATGCACCCATTCGATCGCCATCCATGCCAGGGCCGCAGCCGCGGCAGCCGTGTGCGTGGCCAAGAAGGCCCCGACCGCGATCGAATTGGCCCCCAATGCGCTTCCCGCATTGAACCCGAACCACCCCACCCAGAGCAGGCCGGTTCCCAGGAGCACCAGGGGAAGATTGTGGGGCGCCATATATTCCGTGCCGTACCCTTGACGCTTGCCCAGCACATAGGCGCAAACCAGGGCGCTGACCCCGGAACTGATGTGCACGACCGCTCCCCCCGCAAAATCCAACGCCCCCAGCCGTCCCAGCCATCCCCCGCCCCAGAGCCAATGGGCGACCGGGCAGTAAATGACGATCGACCAGAGGGCCGAAAACAGGAGCAGCGCGCTGAACTTCATCCGCTCGGCAAAGGCGCCGGTAATCAGGGCCGGCGTGATCGCGGCGAACATCATCTGAAAGATCATGAAGGCCTGATGCGGGATCGTCGGGCCGTACCTCGGATGGGGAGCCAGGCCCACATCGCGCAGGCTCGCCCATTCGAGCCCTCCGATGACCCCCCACTTGTCCGGCCCAAATGCCAGGCTGTAGCCGAACAGAATCCAGAGCAGGCTCACCATGCACAGAATGGCAAAACTCTGCATGATGGTGCCGAGCACGTTCTTGCTTCGAACCAATCCACCATAAAACAAGGCCAGCCCCGGCACGATCATCGCCAGCACCAGAGCGGAGGCGAGCAACACCCAAGCCGTATCAGCCGGGTCGATTTGAGGCGTCATCACATGCTCCCACTGAGTGAACGATGCAGGCCCTTTGCGATGATGACCCCGTCCGCATTGTCACGGCCTGGCGGCCATAACTCCCACCACGTTCCATGCAACACTTTCATCGGATTCCCGCCGCGCTACTTGGTCTGCTCGATGTGGGGCAGGAATTTTCCGTTCCACGTCATCACGACACGATCCTCTCCCTGGCTTCCTTTTGTCTTGTGGATCGTGAACCGGAAGTCGATCGCGGACATGATTCCGTCGCCGAATTGCTCCTGAATGACGGCGAGAATCCCATCGCCATAATGCGCGCAGACCTCCGTCATCCGGTATACATGCGGCTCCTGCAGGATGGCCGGATCAAAGGAACGAACCGGGGGCTTCCTCATTTCTTTCAGGAGATCTTCGGTGAGACCCGGCAACAGCTTGACGAGCTTTTCTTCCGTTCCCTTCTTTAGTTGGGCCTGCCGGCGTAGAATCTGCGCGACGTAGACGTTGCACAGGCCCAACCCATCGGCCAGCTCGTCATAGGTTTTCCCCGACTTCTCTTTTAAGGCCAGTACTTTTGCCACAACCTCTTTCTTTTCCATCGCATCCTCCTTGTTGTAAGTAAGAGCCTCGCTCCGGCGGCTCCGTCAGCGCCGCGCGAGGGCGTCACCTTCAAAGTTCACCACGATCGGCCCCTTGTGCCCGTCGTGGTCATCCGCACTGCCCTCCTCGATCCCCTCATGCTTGGCATGCCGCACCAGAAAGTGAATAATATGGTTCCGAATCTTGTAATAATGGGGATGCTCGATGATCGTGATGCGGGCTCGGGGCCGGGGAATCGTCACGATGACGTTTTCGGCGATGCGCGCGCCGGGACCGTTGGTCATGAGCAGAATCCTGTCGGACAATAGGATTGCCTCATCCACGTCGTGCGTGACCATGAAGACCGTATTTCTGGTCGAGTTCCACATCTGAATCAGCTCTTCCTGAATCACCCCGCGCGTAAGCGCATCGATCTGCGCGAACGGCTCGTCCAGGAGCAGCACTTTGGGTTCGATCGCGAAGGCTCTGGCCAGGCCGACCCGTTGCTTCATGCCGCCCGACAGCGCCGTCGGCCGTTTGGTCTCGGCGCCTTTGAGGCCGACCAGCGAGATGTACTTGTGCACGTGGGCCGTCACCTGCTCCCTGGTCCACTCCGGGTACGCCGACCGGACCGCCAGCGCGATATTCTGGAACACGGTCATCCAGGGCATCAGCGCGAAATTCTGGAACACGACCATCCGGTCCAGCCCCGGACCGGCCGCTTCGCGCCCGTTCAAGATCACACCGCCCTCCGTGGCCGATTCCAGGCCCGCGATGATATTCAAGAGCGTGCTCTTGCCGCACCCGGAGTGTCCAATCGTCGTGACGAACTCGCCCTTCTCGATTTTGATTGTCACATCCCTGAAGACGCAGACATGTCCGTCGCCCGAATGGCTGGGAAAGAATTTGGTCATGTGGTCAATCTGCAGAAAGGCCATGTTTTACTCCTGATAGGTGACAAACCCAGCGAGCTTGTTGAATCCGGAATCCAGAATCACGCCCACGACCCCGACGACCAGGATCGCAAAAATCACCCCGGCGATGTCGAGATTGTTCCACTCAATCCAACTCAGGTACCCCACGCCCAGTTCGCCCAGCAGCATTTCGGCGGGTACGACCGCCACCAGCGCGCTGCCAAACGAAATCCGGAGGCCGTTGACGATCGTCGGCGCGGCTCCCGGCAGGATGACCGTGAACAGGCGCTTCCACCACGACAACTGGAGAATGGCCGCGACCTGTAAATATTCCTTGCGCAGCGAGTTCACGCCAAACGCCGTGGTGGCCAGCGTGGGCCACACCGATGCCATGAACACCACCAGCATCGCCGTCCACTTCGGGTCCTTCACCGTGTACAGCAGCAACGGCATCCAGGCAAGCGGTGAAATCGGTTTCAAGATCTGAATGAACGGGTTGACCGCGCGAAACAGCACCCGGTTGAGCCCGAGCAGCACGCCCAGCGCGATCGCCACCACCGACGCCGTCAGAAATCCGGCGGCAAACCTCTCCACCGTGTAAAGCACGAGGTAGGCGATGCCGTGGTCGTTGGTTCCCTTGATGACAAACGCCTCACTAAGCTCGACCGCCGCCTTCTCGAACACCGCCAGCGGGCCCGGCACCCCCTTCACCTTTTCCTTCTCGGGATTCCATTCGTACCGCCCGTCCTCGGTCCGAATGATGTCGCCGTTGAACTCCATCATCTGCAACTGCTCGTCCGTCTTCCCCTTCGGGTCAAACGCCGGACGCAACGTGAACAGATGCCAGCCGATCAAGAAGATCGCCAGCAGAAATACCGAAATCAACCATGGTTTGCCTTGCGTACCCATCGTTTTTCCCTGTTCCTCCTTCCCCTTCTCGGCAGCGGCCGGGGTTGAGCTCATCTGTGCGCGTTATGCCAGCACAAGGCTCAACTCCGGCCACGCCCGTTTCTCCCTACGCCATGCTGTGGATCTTGAAGCTCTTCACATAGGCCTCCGGCTGCTCGGGATCGAACGCCTTGCCCATGATCACATGCTTGGCCATGGTGGATTTGTGCGTCGGATAGCCCAACTCCTTGGCGATCTTATCGCACTCTGCCGCCAGATAGACCTGTTCGGCGACCGCTTTGTAGTTCACCTCCTGCTTGAGATGTCCCCACCGCTTCATCTGGGTCAGGATCCAGATCGCCATGGAATGCCACGGATAGGGGTCGAAATCGATCCGGTCAGGCACCTTCTTGATTTTGCCGAGCCCGTCGGCATAGGTGCCGGTGAGCACCTGTTCCAGCACCGTGACCGGCTGGTTGAGATAGTTCGTCGGCGCAATGGCTGCCGCAATCTCTTTGCGGTGGGCCGGATTGGAGGCGTAATGGGTCGCGTCCACGATGGCGCGGAAGAGTGCTGTGAACGTGTTGGGATAGCGGGTGGCGAACTCCTTCGAGACGGTAAATGCGCAGCAGGGATGCCGGTCCCAGATATCCTTTGACAGTTTGTAGATGAACCCGACGTTTTCATAGACGGCGCGCTGATTGAACGGATCCGGCGCCAGGTAGCCATCGACGTTTCCGGCCTTTAGATTGGCCACCATCTCGGGCGGCGGCACCACGCGGATCTGGACATCCTTATCGGGATGGACGCCGCCTTCGGCGAGATAATAGCGCAACAGATAGTTGTGCATGGAGTAATCGAACGGGACGCAGAACCGGAACCCCTTCATGTCGGCGGCCGTCTTCACATTCTTGTGTTTGATGTGGAGCGTGATCGCCTGTCCATTGATATTTTCCACCGCCGGCATGTAAAACGGCACCGGAATCGATCCCGCACCCAATGTGATCGCCAGCGGCATCGGCGTGAGCATATGCGCGGCATCCACTTCCTTGTTGATCGCCCAATCCCGAACCATCGCCCAACCCGCTGCCCGCTTCACCGCCGCATTCAGGCCATGCTTTTTGTAGAATCCCAGCGGTTCTCCCATGATAATCGGGGTCGCACAGGTGATCGGAATAAATCCTATACTGAGATCCTTTTTCTCGATCTTCCCGACCGGATCGGCCGCCAATGCCGTCAGCGTGTTCCATGGCAAAACTTCGTTGATGAGTGCCGTCAGCGCGGCGCTCCCAAGCCCGGCCAGGAGCTGACGACGGGTCGGTCCGGCGGCCGTCATGACTGCCGCGACGACAGTTCGCTCGATCGCGCGTTCCAAATAGCGCTCCGAAGACACCTCCTCAGCGACGCTGACGTCGACGTTGCCTGTTCTCTGCTCGTGTGATCGTGTCATGGGATCCCTCCCTGTTTGGATGTTACGCAACAAAAAAAGCCAGCCCCGTTGGAGCCATGATGCCGGCTCCAACAATGCTGGCGCCCTTGCCAGTCGTTCCGGCCTGACGACGCTGTCAGGCCATACGAAGAGGCGATGATGGGCTATAGGAGCAAAGAGCTATGGGGAATAACCCCCTTTCAGCCCTTTTGCCTATTGCCAATCGTCCATTGCCTGCTTCCTATACGTCGTAGTACAGGAAAAATTCATACGGATGTGGACGGAGTCGGATCGGATCCACCTCACGCGTCCGCTTATAGCCGATCCAGGCTTCTATCAGGTCCTCCGTGAATACCCCGCCCTTGAGGAGGAACTGATGGTCCTTCTCAAGATGCTTGAGCGCATCATCAAAGGTGCCTGGCATAGTCGGGATCCTGGCCGCTTCGCGCGCCTCCAGATCGTAGAGATCCTTCTCCATCGGCTCTCCCGGATCGATCTTGTTCTCAATACCGTCCAGCCCCGCCATCAGCATGGCGGCAAAGGCCAGATAGGGATTCGTCGAAGGATCCGGGAACCGGACTTCGATCCGTTTCGCCTTCGGATTGGGCGAGTACATTGGGATCCGGATGCCGGCCGACCGGTTCCGGCTCGAATAGGCCAGCATGACCGGCGCTTCGAATCCCGGCGTCAGCCGCTTGTACGAATTGACGGTCGGGTTGGTGATCGCCGCCAGGGCCGGCGCATGCTTCAGGATGCCGCCGATGTAGTGGAGGCAGAGCTGGGAAATGCCGGCGTATTCCTTCCCCGCAAAGAGCGGCTTGCCGTCCTTCCAGATGCTCTGGTGCGTGTGCATGCCTGACCCGTTGTCGCCAAAGAGCGGCTTCGGCATGAACGTCACCGTCTTGTGATGCCGTCGGGCCACGTTTTTGACGATGTATTTGTACATCATCATTTTATCGGCCATGGCGACCAACGAGTCGAACCGAAGGTCGATTTCGGCCTGCCCGGCCGTGGCTACTTCGTGATGGTGCTTCTCCACCGGAATGCCGACCTTTTGCATTTCCAGGATCATCTCGCTGCGGATGTCCTGCTGCGTGTCGATCGGAGGGACCGGGAAGTAGCCTTCCTTGTGCCGAATCTTGTTGCCAAGATTCACGCCGTCCTGGCCGGCATTCCACACGCCCTCTTCCGAATCGAGAAAATAGTAGCCGCTGTGGCTCGTTTGATCGAAGCGCGCCTGATCAAAAATGAAAAACTCGGCCTCAGGGCCCCAGTAGGAGATGTCACCGATCTTGGTGCTCTTGAGATGCTTTTCCGCCTTCTGCGCGATGAATCGCGGATCACGATCGTAGATTTCGCGCGTGATCGGATCCATGATGTTGCCGACCAGGCTGAGCGTGGGCACCACCGTAAAGGGATCCATGCAGGCCGTGGCCGGGTCCGGCACCACCAGCATGTCGCTGTTGTTGATGGCCTTCCAGCCCCGGATGGATGAGCCGTCCAGACCCGAACCGTCCTTGAACGTGCCCTCGTTAAGCTCTTCGATCGGAATCGTGAAATGCTGCCAGGTCCCCGGCAAATCCACGAATTTCAGATCGACGAGCAGAGCCCTATTCTTCTTCGCATACTCGAGTGCTTCACGCGGAGTCATCCACAGCCTCCTTTCAAGCCATTACCCTATGATGTTGATAATGAGACACCCGATGTCGATGCCATTCCCGCCTGCATCGCCATCTCGCCAGCCAGAAACCGGTCGACTTCACCCTTGATGGTCGCCCGGATCGCCTCCAATCGGGCCGGATCGGTCACTTTCCCCCCTTTTGAATCCGTGACATAAAACACGTCCGCCACCTGGTCCAGCCGCGTCGATATGCGCGCCGCCTGGACGGACAACCCAAGCGTGAAAATGATGCGCGTGATGACATACAGGAGGCCCTGGCGGTCCTCCGCGAAGATATCGATGATGGTGGCTCGTTCGGAGGTTTCGTTGTCCACCTTGACGTCCGTCGACTGCCGGCCGGCCGGGAGTCGTCGCTGATGGTCCAGGCGGCGATTGCGCCGCATGAGTTGCTCAACGAGTTCCTCGCCGAGCAGCACGCTCCGGATGGCCCGCGCCACATCCTCCCGCCGCGCGGCGGGAGGGACTCCCGCGTAGTCCGGGTCGCTCACCTGAAACGTATCCACGATCACATCGTCGCGGCGCGTGACGATCTGCGCATCGAGAATGTGCAGCCCCATCGCCGCCAGGACACCCGCGATCTTGTAGACAATTCCAGGGATGACGTCGTGTCGAGTGATGACCGCATAGTCGCAGGTCCCCAGCGACTCGTTAAACGCTGATTCCACCTTGACATCCCGAGCCGAGAGCCGGCGAATGGCTGCCAGATGCACGGCAATGCGTTCCGGAGCCGACCCATGCAGGTAGCGCGCAGGGAACTGCTCCAACTGCGCCTGCACCCAGCCCGCATCCGGCCGTTCCGGCATCCGCCCGATCACCTCGCGGACCAATTGCGCAATCCGGTCGCCTCCCCACGAAGCATCCTTCTCGCCCGACACTTCCGGCATCGTGCGCAGATACAATTCGATCAGCAGGGATTCCTTCCACTTGGTCAGGACGCCGGGCCCCACGGCCGCGATATCGGCCGCGGTCAGCACCAGGAACTTTTTCAGCACCGCCGGCGTACCGACCTCGCGCGCAAATGTCAGCAACACGTTGCCGTCATAGGGATCGCGCCGGAACGCCGTATGCGCCATGAGCAGATGCTTATGGACAAGAAAGACCAAGGTGCCGGTGTCCTGCTCGGTGAACCCGAGACGGGCGGCCGTCTCCTCCGCCAGACGCCTCCCCACTTCACTATGATCTTCTTCCCTGCCCTTGCCCAGATCATGCAGCAGGACCGACAGATGGAGCAGGTCTTTGCGTGGAATTTCCCGGTAGACCTGGCCGATCACGCTGGATTCCTGCTGGAACGCCTCCGCCTTGGCCACGGCAAGCAGGCTGTGCTCGTCCACCGTATACTTGTGATACTGGTTGAACTGCATCAGTCCGCGCACCGTGGCGAAGGGCGGAACCATTCGCTCCAGCAGATGCGCGCGGTGCATGGCGTCCAGCGTGCCGGCAGTCCGCGGGCCGGTCAGAATCCTCAGGAACTTCGCGCTGACCTCGGGCCCGTCAAAGGCGGTCGCCGGGAGGCTGTCGACATGCCGATGGATATCCTCGATCAATGTCGGCTCGATCTCCAACCCGCGTTCGCGCGCGGCATCGAACAGCGCCAGCAGCACCGCCGGGCTGTCGAGGACGCGCGTGCGTTCGTCGACCGGAATGGTGAGGACGTTCCCCTGCAACACAAAGTGCCGATCGATCCGCGGGGCCGGCAACAGCCTCGTCAGCCGGCTCCAGAACGGGACCGTCCGGCACCGTTTGACAAACCGCATCATGCGTTCATGCAGTCCCATCGTGTGCCGGTAATAGACCTGCATGAATTGCTCGACCGCCAGCAGATGCGGGCGATCCTGATACCCAAACCGTTGCGCGAGCCAGACCTGCTCATCGAACGTGAGAATTTCCTGGGCCGATCCCGCGTGTACGTGCATCAACGCCCGCACGCGCCAGAGAAACTCCCTGGCATCGGTCAGGGCCCGGTAGTCCTGCCGGGACAGAATGCCCCGGTCCGCCAGTTCGCGAATGGTGGCGGCATGGTAACGGGCCATCCCGATCCACTGCAGCACGTGCAGGTCGCGCAGCCCTCCCTTGCTCTTCTTCACGTTGGGCTCGAGCAGATACACGGTCTCTCCGAATTTTTCATATTCGCGGCGGCGCTCCTCCAGCTTCTGGTCGATGAAGCGGTCCACGCCCCTTCTGGCGATCCGCCTGGCATAGCGGTCGTGAAACTCCTGGAAGAGATCCGCGCTGCCGGTCAGGAACCGGGCTTCCATCATCGAGGTGCGGATGGTCAGATCCTCCGCCGCCAGGTCCAGGCATTCCTGAATCGTCCGGACGCTGTGCCCGACCTGGAACCCGGCATCCCACAGGGGGTGCAGCACGGTCTTGACCAGATCCGGAATCATCGCTTTGGCGTCAGGCGTGAACAGCACCATGAGATCGATATCCGAGCGCGGCGCCAGTTCGCGTCGCCCATAGCCCCCCAGCGCCACCAGGCAACAGGACCGACTGGCCGCGATGGACGCCGCCTCGCCCAACTGCCGGAGACCGTTCCGATACCGGCCGATGATCAAGCCATCGATCAGTTCGGTGAGCGCATCCATCGCCTCGGCGCCGGATGCCCCGTCCAGCAGACGCTGCTGGATCAACTCCCGCCGCTCGGTCAGCGCCGAGCTCTGCATATCCACAGTGTCTCGCATAGTTCCTACAGCGCGCTCTCCCCTGCCTCGCCGGTGCGGATCCGCACGGCCGCGCTCAGATCCCGGACGAAGATTTTCCCGTCCCCGATGCTACCGGTCTTGGCCGCGCGGGTGATGGTTTCCAGCACCTTCGGCACCTGGGCATCCGTGACCGCCACCTCGATCTTGACCTTTGGCACGAACTCGATCGTATATTCCGTGCCGCGATAGGTTTCCTTGTGGCCCTTCTGCCGGCCGAATCCCTTGACCTCCGTGACCGTCATGCCTTGCACTCCGATTTCCAGCAGCGCGTCCTTGACCTCATCCAGCTTGAACGGCTTGATGATCGCTTCAACAAGTTTCATAGCAGTCTCCCTGATGGCTCCGTCGCGCCCTATGAGTACGCACGTTCGTTATGCTGGCTGAGATCCAGCCCCGTGGCTTCTTCTTCCGGCGACACGCGCAGTTCGATCATCCCATCGAGTACTTTCAGGATAAGATAGGTACCGACGAACGCGAACACCACCGCCACGCCCACCGCCACCGCCTGGATGCCCAACTGCCCGGAGTTCCCGAACAACAGGCCGTTCGGGCCGGCTGGATTGACGCTCGTGGAAGCCAGCAGACCGACGCCGAGCATGCCGACGAACCCGCCAACGCCGTGCAATCCCACGACGTCGAGCGTATCATCATAGCCAAACTTTCCCTTCCACACAATGGCCAGATACGCGAGCACTCCGGCGGTGGCGCCGAGCAGCGCCGCAGACATAGGCCCGACAAACCCGGCGCCGGCCGTCACGGATGCCATGCCCGCCACCGCCCCGCTGGCGACGCCCAACACCGTCGGTTTGCCGCGATGCGACCATTCGATCACCATCCACGCCAGGGCGGACGCGGCGGCGGCAAGGTGCGTGGCGGCAATCGCACCGGCTGCCACCCCGTTGGCCCCCCTCGCGCTCCCGCCGTTGAAACCGAACCAGCCGAACCACAACAACCCCGTTCCCACCAGCACGAACGGAAGATTGTGAGGGGCCATATAGTCGGTACGCCACCCGCGGCGGCGTCCCAACACCAGCGCACAGGCCAACGCCGAGGCACCCGCACTGAGATGCACCACCGTGCCGCCCGCGAAATCCACCGCGCCCAGCCGGCTCAGCCAGCCTCCTCCCCACATCCAGTGCGCCAGTGGCGCATACACGAACATGGACCACGCGACGATAAAACCCACCAGCGCGCTGAATCGGATCCGCTCTGCAAAGGCGCCGACGATCAACGCCGGCGTGAATGCCGCGAACAGCAACTGGAAGATCATGAACGACACATGCGGCACGGTCGGAGCATAGACGGGATGAGGCGCGGCTCCGACACCACTCAATAAGATCCAGTCCAGCCCGCCGATGACGCCCCCCTTGTCCGGCGCGAACGCCAGACTGTATCCCCAGAGGGCCCAGACTACGCTGACGACACACAAGACCAGAAAACTGTGCATCATCGTGCCGAGGACATTTTTGCTGCGCACCATCCCGCCGTAGAACAGCGCCAGCCCGGGTATGATCATTGCTGTCACCAGGGCCGACGCGGCCAGCATCCATGCCGTATCCCCGCTGTCGATGCCGCCCGTGGCGGTCGGCACCGCCTCCTGCGCCCAGGCCGCCGTGCTCCACAGCACCAGCCCGACCATCGACGCGAGCCCTGCTGTCTGTTTCCATGCCACCGTGCTCACCATGAAGCCTCCTGACGGTCAGATGTCCTGGTACCGGTTCGTAATCGGCATCCGGCGATCCTTGCCGAAGGCCCGGTGCGTGATCTTGATTCCGATCGGCGCCTGGCGGCGCTTGTACTCGCTCCGATCCACCATCGTGATGACCCGCGCCACGGTCGGGCGGTCGAAACCCATCCCGACAATTTCTTCCGGCGAACGATCCTCCTCCACGTAGGCTTTCAGGATCGGATCGAGCATTGCGTAGGGCGGCAGCGTGTCCTCGTCTTTCTGATCCGGCTTTAATTCCGCTGTCGGAGGCCGGTCGAAAATCCGCTTTGGAATCAAATCCAGCCGATCCCGGCGGTTCCGCAATCGCGCCAACTCGTAGACCATCGTCTTGGGCACATCCTTGATGACGGCAAACCCGCCTGCCATGTCGCCATAGAGCGTGGCGTACCCCACGCTCATCTCGCTCTTGTTGCCGGTGGTCAGGACCAGATGGCCAAACTTGTTGGAGAAAGCCATGAGCAGGTTGCCTCGAATTCTCGCCTGGAGGTTTTCCTCCGTGGTATCCGCCCGACGCCCCTTAAACGACGGGGCCAGCAAACGCAGGTAGGATTCGAACGGTTCGGTAATCGGGAAGGTCTTGACCTCGATGCGCAAGCGCGACGCCAGTTCCGCCACATCCTCCCCGCTCTCCCGTGAAGTGTACGGCGACGGCATGAAGAGCCCCTCCACATTGGAGGCTCCCAGGGCATCCACAGCGACGACCGCCGTCAAGGCCGAGTCAATTCCCCCGCTCAACCCGATGACGACATGCTGGAATCCGTTCTTGGTGACATAGTCGCGCACGCCCGTCACCAGCGCGCAATAAACTTCCTCCAACGGTTCGAGCGGAGCCGTATCAGCCGGGACAAGCAGGGGACGTTTGGTTGCACGCCGCCTGTGGGACACGACCAGACGGTCGACCCTCACCTGCACCCGCCCGCTCCCCCATTTCTTCCGCCCCTGCGCCAGACGACCCCGCGCCACCGCGGCCACATTCAGGTCCGCCACGAGCAGATCCTCCACGAAGGCCTTCCCTCGCAGCACGACTTCGCCGGATTGATCAAGGATCAGGCTGTTCCCGTCGAACACGAGTTCGTCCTGGCCGCCGACCATGTTGGTATAGCTCACAATCACGCCGTTTTCCCTGGCTCGCGTGGCCAGCATCTGCTCGCGCAGTCGGCTCTTGGCGACATGAAACGGCGAGGCGTTGATGTTCACGATAATCTCGGCCCCGGCCGCTGCTTGCGCCCGCGTCGGCCCCTCCGGATACCAGATGTCCTCGCAGATATTCACGCCGACCGCGACTCCTCCCAGCACCACCACCGAGATCCGCCGACCGGGATGAAAATACCGGCTTTCATCGAACACCCCGTAATTCGGGAGGAAGTGCTTGTCATAGGTCGCGATCAGGCGCCCCCCGGCAATCACTGCGGCGGCATTGGTGATCTCGTGGCGGCCGGCCGACACGACCATCGACTGGCTGACCCTGGGGCCCGGCAGGGCGCTCTCCCCCACACAGCCGACGACCACCGCTAGGCCACGGCTTTGGCGGACAATTTCCTTGAGCGCCCGGCTGTTCTCTCGGAGAAACCTCGGCTTCAACAGAAGATCCTCCGGCGGATAGCCGGTAATGGCCAGCTCGGGAAAGGCCACCAGATCGGCCCCGGCCTTCTTCGCCTCGCGCAGCCAGCCGGCGATCCGGCGGACATTCCCTTCCATGTCCCCGACCGTCGGGTTCATCTGGGCCATGGCAAGTCTGAATGGTCCCATAAGCAAAAAAAAACGCCCTCAATCCATCAGGGGATCGAGGACGTCATTGTCCACATCCAAGCCGAGCAGCATCTCGGGCCCGACCTACGGGAGACGTCATTGTCTCCAACTCATCAACTGTTACAAGTATATAGCATCCACATTCCGAAGCTGTCAACTCTCTTTTGCCGGCTCCGGCCTAGCCGACACGCCCTTCAATTTGGCCCGCCAGGAGAATCGCTTCGGCTATTTCCCGCATGGATTTTCGCAGGTCCATGCTCTGCCGTTGGATGAGACGGAAGGCCTGTTCCTCCGACAGTTTTTTCGAGCGCATCAGGTATCCCTTGGCCTGTTCGACCAGCTTGCGGACAGCCAGGGCCTCCTGCATCTCGAACGATTTTTCAAGCAAGGTCGTATGCTCGATGGCGATGGCCGACTGATTGGCGATGGCTTGCATCAGCTTGACCTCTTCCCCTGTGAAGGCATGGGGCACCGACGTGTAACTATTGATGACCCCGACGGCCTTGTCGCGGACCAGCATCGGCACGGACAGGAGCGAGCAGAGGCCTTCCTTCCTGGCGATGTCCGGATACATATAGTCCTCCTCGCGCGTGACATCCGGCACGATCATCGGACGCCGTTCCTGGACCGCCCGCCCGCTAATGCTCTGCCCGATCTTCAAGTTTGGTTTCAACCGGTACTGCTCACTCAGGCTCTGGGTGGCCACGATGCGCAATTCCCCGGTTGGCTGATCCAGCAGCATGATCGAGCAGATCTTCGAATTCATCATCTGCGCGGTCATCGTCACGATCAACTGAAGAATATCGTCAATCAGGCGGTTGGACGTGACAGTCTCCGACACCTGCGAGAGCGTATCGATCTGCCTGGCCTTGCGTATCATCTCGGCGTACAGCCTGGCGTTCTCGATCGCCCCCCCGACCTGACTGGCTATGGTCGAAAGCAGTGCCAGTTCATCGTGACGGTAGCGTCGCGAGCGCTTGTGCTGGACGTTGATGACCCCGACCACTTCGTGTTTAGCCATGATCGGCACGGACACAAAGGCCTGGTAACGATCCTCCGGAAGATTGTGGAAGAATTTGAACCGGGGATCGTCGCTGGCGTTGCTGGGGATCACCACCCGTGTCCGTTTCCTCGCCACCCAGCCTGTAATCCCCTCGCCCAGACCGATCGTGATGCGGCCGATCAGTTTGGGGTGTGGATTTTTCGACGCCCGTAAAATCAGTTCCTCCCGGCTCTCGGACAAGAGATACAACAAGCAGGCATCGGCCTTCGTGACCTCCACCACTACATCCACGATGTGCTTGAGAACCGACTCCAGGTCAAGCGTGTTGGTGATGGAATCCGTGATCCGATGCAGCACATCCACCTCGCGCGTTTTCTCCCGCAAGGCCTGTTCGAGTTGATGGAGGGATGATCCGCTCCTGGATGTTCTGGCCATACCGTGCGCCGTCTCGCCTCTCAGCCCCGCGCCCTGCCCGATGACCGGCGACGAGGCTGCGCCGGTGTGTCGTGCTGCCGCTGCCGGTCGAACCACTGCCGGCAGGCCTCCTGTTCAAGCGGTTGAATCACCACCCGCCCGATCCGCTCCGGCAGGACGCAATAGATGCGACCCTGGGCGACCTTTTTATCATGCTGCATCGCAGTCCAGAGCTTGCCAAACGTGGTCTTCGGCATCGCGTCCGGCAGCCCCGCCCGGCGCACCAGCGCCCGCTGACGATCCACGACATCGGTCGCGCATAGGCCCAGATGCCTGGCCAGATCCGCCTCCTGCACCATGCCGATGGCGATCGCCTCCCCGTGGATCAGTTTTCGGTACCCGCCCAGCGATTCCAGCGCATGCCCGATCGTATGCCCGTAGTTGAGGATACGGCGAAGATCGGATTCCCGCTCATCCTGCTCCACGATCGACGCTTTGATTTCACAGGACCGGGCAATGACACGACTGACCGGCTCCGACTCCAATTTCAGCAGCCGATCCATCTGCTGTTCGAGATAGGTGAAGAATTCGGCGTCCGCAATCACGCCATATTTGATGACTTCCGCCAGGCCGGCCACCCATTCGCGGGGAGGAAGGGTCCGGAGCGTGTCGGGATCAACCAGCACCAGGCGCGGCTGGGAAAAAGTGCCGATGAGATTTTTCCCGAGCGGATGGTTGACGCCCGTCTTGCCTCCGACGCTCGAATCCACCTGCGCCACCAGGGTGGTCGGAACCTGGACGAAGGGAATGCCCCGCATGTAGATCGACGCGGCGAATCCCGTCAGATCGCCGATCACCCCGCCGCCCAGCGCCACCAGCGCTGATCCGCGTTCGAACCGTGCCTCGACAAGCGCATTGAGAATGGAGGAGACCGACCGCATGGACTTGGCCCGCTCACCTTCCGGCAAGACAATCGTTGACGCATCGAATCCGGCCGCGCGAAGCGAACGCAGCAGGCCCGGCGCATACAGGCGCCCGACGATCTGGTTCGTCACCACTCCAACCCTGTCTTTCAAGCCGAGCGCAGAGAGGCATGGCCCGATCTCTCCGAGAAGGCCTGGCTTAATGCGGATGTCGTAGCTGCGTTCAGCCAGAGACACGGATATGCAGTGCTCGGCTGACGCACGCATGGCGTGAAGGTTCCCCACAGGCACATTCTCCCGTGATACGGTCTGCAAGCCGTTCGGAAACCTGAGCTTGCTTTAGACGATTCCCAAAAAACGAGGGGATGGTAGCACAGGGAAGGTGAAACTAAAAGGTGCGCACGTAGGCCTGGTAGGCGTCGTAATTACGCTTCATTTCCTCCAGGCTGTCCCCGCCGAATTTCTCGATCATGGCATTCGCCATTTCGAAGGCGATCACCGCCTCCCCGACCACCCCCGCCGCCGGAACCGTGCAAATGTCCGAGCGTTCCACGGTGGCATCGAAGGGTTCCTTCGTCTCTATATCGACGCTCTTCTTGGGACTGTAGAGGGTCGAAATGGGCTTCATCGCCACGCGAAGGACGATCGGCTCGCCATTGGTGATACCCCCCTCCAATCCACCCGCATTATTGGTCTTGCGGTAAAACCGCTTGCCGTCCTGCTCATAGTAGATCTCGTCATGGACTTCTGACCCGAAGCGGCGGGCCGATTCAAATCCCATCCCTAGTTCAACGCCTTTCATGGCCTGGATGCTCATGGCCGCCATCGACAGCCGGCTGCTCAGCCGGCGGTCCCATTGGGCGTAACTGCCGAGCCCTATCGGCGGATTCGTCACGACAACTTCGAACACACCGCCGAGGGTATCCCCTTTATGCTTGGCTGCGCGGATACGCTCGATCATCTGGGCGCCCGCCGATTCATCCGGGCAGCGCACATCCGAGCCCTCGGCCTTCTCGTAGGCCATCAACGGATCGTCCACACGATTCGCCGTCACACCGCCGATCTCCATCGTATAGCTCAATACGCGCATGCCGAACTGACCCAGCAAGGCTTTGGCAACCCCGCCGACGGCGACACGAATGGCCGTCTCGCGAGCGCTGGCTTTCTCCAGCACGTTCCGAATATCCCGGTGGCCATATTTGATGGCGCCGACGAGATCGGCATGGCCGGGACGCGGGCGGGTCACGACTTTGGATGGCGGAGCCTGGCTGGGCTCGACCGCCATCACCTCTTTCCAGTTTTCCCAATCCTTGTTGGCGATAAGGAGGCCGATGGGGTTGCCGAGCGTCTTTCCGTGACGGACGCCGCAGGCAAAGTCGACGCGGTCCTGTTCGAGACGCATTCGGCCGCCACGCCCGTA
This sequence comes from Nitrospiraceae bacterium, assembly GCA_036397655.1. GTDB lineage: Bacteria > Nitrospirota > Nitrospiria > Nitrospirales > Nitrospiraceae > 2-02-FULL-62-14. Next base: position 39,189 of record DASWIN010000177.1, read on the forward strand.
GCCCTTTTGGCGGCGGGCGAGGTCGCCGTTGACCATCTCAGGAGTCAGCGGCAGACCGGCCGGAGCACCTTCGAGGACTGCCAGGAGGTACTTGCCGTGAGACTCTCCTCCATTCAGATACCGCAGCATGATGGAGCGTCCGACATCTAACTCTTGACGATGAATGGAGTCAGAAAGATCAGCAACTCCTGTTTGGCCACGGTTTCGGACTTGTTTTTGAACAGCCAACCCAGCACCGGGATTCTGGACAGGTACGGCGTCCCAGCCACGTTGTTGGTCTGCGAATCCACGAACACGCCGCCAATGACCGCCGTCTCCCCGTCGCGCACAAGCACCTGCGTATTGGCTTCGCGCTTGTCGATGCTCGGACCGGCCGGGTTGCTCCGCGCACCCACGGCGTTGCGCGTGGCTTTGATCTGCATCAAAATCAACTTCTGGGGCTCATTCGGATCACGCGACGTAATTTGCGGAGTGACGGTCAATTCAAGGTTGGCGTCCACGAAGGTCGTCTGCGTACCCTGGAGTGACGTCGTCTGGAACGGAATCGACTCACCTTGCGAGATTTTGGCCTGCCGCTTATCCAGCGTCGTGATTTTTGGCGCGGCAATGACCTTGGCCAACCCCAGCACCTCGCCCGCCGACAATCTGGCATCAAGCCCGAATCCAGCCGCCAGCTTGCCCATGGAGAAACCGACCCCAGGCACGTTGGACAGTCCGGAGACCGCCGCAGGGAGGTTGATCATGAACGTCCGCGGTTGAGTAGCCGCCCCCGTCCCTGCCAGTGGAGCAAAATCGCCCGTCAGATTCCCAAAAACTTTGAAGTTTTGGGTTCCAATATCCGCGTTCTGCACGCCCCACTGAACGCCCAAGCCGCGCGAATAACTCGTATCTGCCTGGACGATCCTGGACTCGATCTGGATTTGAGGCACCTCGATATCGAGCAGGTCCACCAACTCCTTGAAGGCAGCCAGCCTGGAGGCAGTATCCTGAATCACTATCGCGTTTCCACCTTGATTGACGGATAACTGTCCACGCGGGCTCAAATACGAGCGGAGCGAGGCTTGAATCTCCGTGGCTTGGACATTTCGAATATAGATAATCTTCGTAACCAAATCCTCGGCCTTGATCTTGGCCTCCTTGGCCTTGGCTTCCTCGTCCTGCTGCTTCGTCACGTTCGTGAGCGTGTCGATCCAGATGATATTGCCCGAACGGAGCTTTCCAAGGTTGTTCATTTTGAGCAGCATGTCAAGTGCCTGATCCCACGGGACGTTCAGCAGCCGCATCGTAACCTTGCCCTTGACGCCTTCGCCAATTACCATGTTGAAACCGCTGACTTCCGCGATCAGCCTGAACACGTTCTGGATGTCTGCTTGCTGGAAATCCAGCGAAATACGACGCCCGGCAAACTTTCGACCGCCAAGCGGCTCCTGTTGATCATCCGCTTCTTTGACCTCCGGGGCCATCTGTGCCAGGGCCGGTTTGTCCTCGAGTTGCGCCAACCGCTCAGGGAACGGCACCCGACCCGCCTTGGCCACACGAACTCGTTCCTGTGCAGGCTCCCTCCGTTTGGCCGGCTGTTGATCAGCCGCACGCAGGTCCGGCGTCGCCTGGGCACCTTCCGAACGACCGGACTCCGCCGCTGTCAGACGGACGACAAGCTGCGTCTTGCCGGGCTGTACCGTGTACCGGACCGGTTGAGGAAGATCAAACACAAGCCGTACCCGATCAGAGTGATGCCCGATCCGAATCTGCTTGAGCAGTGGGTGATCAACGGGCAAAATCTGGAAATTCAAGGGAGAAGAGACGTGCGACAAATCCACCACCAGACGATCCTGTTTCAACGCCCGCACGTCATAGACGAATTCCCCGTCCCCGAGAATCACCACCGTCGCGTCGTCGTCTCCCCGCTGCACCTCAACCTTGTTCATCATCTTCGCGTGACCGGCCGGCGAGGCATTCCCAGCCTGCACCGTGTCGGCAGCAACGCCATCAGATTGGCCCTGTGCAGGCCCCGTACCCTCTGCGAGAACCTGTGCCTTGTGAAAATCAATGATCAGCTTCGTCCCCTCCGCCCGAATATCCGGCTTGACGGCCGTTGTCAGTATGAACGACAACTGCACACCCGGCTTGGGTTGCGTGACTTCACTCGGAATCATGTGAAGGAGCGGCGGTTTATTGATGTCCGTGCGCTGCAAGCCGGCCCCCTTCGTCAGACCAGGCAGATCGACCGTGACACTGGCAGGCGCTTCGCTGGTCGACATGGAATACTCCACCGCGCGGCCGCTGTCGACCACGACCCGAACCCGATCGCCTGCGTCCACGACCGTAATCCTCTCAAGCGGCTTGACAACCGCCTCGGCAGACAGGGAACCAGCTGCATGCGTAATCTGCGGCGTCGTTGCCAGCAGCAGCGCTGCAGCCATACCCGCAGTCACATAGAAGGGTGTGTGTCTCATGGTTGGCTCTCTTTCACATGCAGGGGCTTGGCATACTCGCGCACCTGCTTCTTGCCATAGATATCTGTGAACCGCTCTTCGACTATGACCGCCTTCTCCGTGATGGCGCTGACGACTCCATTATTGCTTCCAATTCGGGCACCCCGCTGCACGACGTACCCTCTGCCGTCAGGAGTCTGCACCATCGCCGTATAACCGAACCCGCCCCACACAATTCCGATGACTGTGCACTCTGCCACTGTCACACGCTGGAGCGGGGGGAGATTGATTTCATCGGTTTTCTTTTCCGAATCGGCGCCCGCAGAGTCGCGCAGCATAGACACAAATGGATCTCTCCGTCCTTCCGGCAAATAGACATACCCCCCTCGGCCGGCTGGAATGACCGGTTCCGTGGCCAACCCTGCCCCGCCTGGCTGCGGCACAGAGGACGCCGCTGCCGGTGGTGCGGGTGGGACAGCCGTAACGGACGCCGGTGGAGACCCTGGATCCGATTGCGCATCGGCGTGATCCTGCACAATCCAGTTAACCCCGGTGATCGACAGACAGACCATCAATAGCCTAACCCGCACCATCGTCATCCCCTCACCCTTGTCCATTACTTGGTCGCGGCGGCCGGGGCCCCAGCCGGTCCGCCAGAAGCCGGTTTGACCGGCTCAGGAGGTGCAACGAATGCCGTCAATTCAAACATTGTCTGAATCACCACGCGGTCCTTCTCGACTTTCGTGTTTCCCATTCGCAATCCTGACACACTGACGATCCGAGGCAGATTGTTGATCCGATCAAAAAAGATCGCGGCTGTATGATAGCCTCCCGCCAGTTCAATGTTGAATGGAAGCCTCACGAAGAGGCCACGAGTACCTACAGTCCTCGTTCCCGGTTTCCAGAGGCGGATATCCAACCCCAGCCGAACCCCCATATCTGACAACTGCTTAAGCAACTGTATGGCTTCTTCTTCCGGTGGAAGCACCTCTTTTTTCTTGTTCAACGCCAGCTCCAACTGCTTATTGGCAGCTATCAACTCCTCAAGGTGTTTCGCCTTGACCGTCAGCGCCTGAATGTCCGTGTCCTGCTTGGCAATTTCCCCTTCGAGCGCTTGAATGGCGGTGTTTTTCTCGTCCCAAATGGTGTAATAGAATAGGGCCGGGATCGCCACCATCAGAAGGATCAGAACCAATACCTTCTGAACGATCGGAATCGTCCTCAGAAACTCAAAACTGATCTCAGGC
>DASWIN010000178.1:0-2097 GCA_036397655.1 Nitrospiraceae bacterium
GGAGGGAGGCGGCCCGAAATGGCTGCGGACGAAAAACCGGTCGTTCGGAGTGATCCACGACGCGAAGGCCTCGACCGGCGTCTCCGCATCGTAGGGGCGGCTGACTTTCGTGACCAGCTTCCCGGCCGCTTGCGCGCGATCCGATTCCCTCTTCCACGGAAACCCCGACACGACCGCAGCCAGCGTCGCGGCGGCCCATTGGATGAACCGCCGCCTCGACACCGACCTGTCATCGCGTTCGCGCATCGTCACTTCGCCAGACTGCGCAGATAGTGAATGAGCTGCCAGACCTCGTCGTCGGAGAGTCCCGGAAACGCCATCATCCCGGTTCCCGGAGAGCCGTTCTTGATCACCCAGAACAATTGTCCGTCCGTTATGTCCTTCATCGTGGCCCCGCACGTGAAGTTGCGCGGCGGCGGGATCAGGCCGGCGCCCAACGGTCCCGCGCCGTTGCCGCGCGCGCCATGGCAATTCATGCAGGCCAGCGGCTTGGCCGTCTCCATGAACAGTTTCTTCCCTGCCTGCACATGCGAGGCGGATACAGGTAGCGGATTGGTTTTCGCAAGGAACTCGCTTGGAGCCTGCTGCGTCTTGCGCGGTTGCGGGCACACGCCGGATGGCCCGCCCACAGCCGGCGCCTCGGCCGGCTCGGCCCCGCCTTTGAACGTGACCTTCAAGTAGGCGATGACGTCGGCCACGCCCTGCTGGCCGATCGTGAGGTTCCAATAGGGCATGCTGGTGGATTTGCCGACCGCGCGCCCGCCATGGTTCACCACATTATAGAGATAGTCCATCGGCAGCTTGTCGAAGGCCATGTTGGCGTGCACGGCCGGCTTGGGCTCCAGCCCGGAGGCCGCCGGCCCGTCGCCATGCCCGGTCGCGCCGTGGCATTGTGAACAATATTCCTTGTAGATGACCTTGCCCCGGTCCACGCTCGCATTCTTGAATTCCTTGCTCGTCCAGGGCTCGTAATACTTGAAATCCTTCACACCCTGCACGGCCAGGAATCCGATGACGGCGCGCAACTGCGGATCCGTGGCATCCGCCAGAAACTCCCCGCTATGCGGGTTGAAATCCCTCGGGTCCTGCCCGAAGCGGTAGAGCCAGTCCATGTTGTAACGCCGGCCCGCCTCGACCAGCGACGCGCTCTGCGGCCCGCCGACGATCTTGCCGTTCTCCTCGATGACATGACAGCCGATGCAGGCATGGGCCTTGTAGGCCCCGCGGCCGAACTCGACCTCCATCGCCGTCACCTTCGAGACATCGAACGCGCCGACTTTCACGCGGCGGTCCTTGTAATGCTTGTCGAAATAGTCCGCCAGCGCGTTCGCATCGGCCTCCGAGACGGTCGGATGCTTCATCTCGCCCTGGGACAGGTCCCAGCGGTAGCCTTTGGCGTACAACGGCGCCTCTTTTCCGGTCAGCCAGCGGATCAACCAGGAGCGCTGGTACTTGCTGCCGGCCCACATGAGGTCCGGCGCTCGCAGATTGAAGCGCGACTCCGGCTTGCCTTCGAACCGGTGGCAGGAGGCACAGGAGTTCTTGATGAGCTCCTTCGCCCGGGACTGGTCGCCGGCGCGAAGCAGTTGGGACGACAACAGCCCCACGATCAGCACAGCCGCGGCCACGACGAACACACCAAGCCCCCTGACCGCTGGAAAGATGCCTCGCTGCATTGGGATCCTCCTGGTTGAAACCCGTTCCCTGGTTGTCAGAGCACCGTCGCAAGTAAAGGATTCACGATTCCCCGGCGTCACGCCCTCCCGCCCCCCTCCTGGAGATCGATCCGGATGGCCGCCGGGACCGTGATGGACTGATGCACCGTGCACCCGTGCGCCACTTTCAACAGCCGCTCCCGCTGTTCGGACGTCAATTGTACCGGCAGATTGATGCGCATGGACACGGACCCGACCCGGTGCGGCTGCTCGGCGTAGGACCAGTCCGCATCGACTGTAAATCCCTCGCAGGCAATCTTGTGCCTCGCGCAATAGCGCCCGACGAAGTAGCCGACGCAGGAGGCGATCGAGCCGACGAACAGTTCGACCGGGCTCATGCCGGCATCCTGCCCCCCATCCTCCACCGGCTGATCCGTGACGA
>DASWIN010000179.1:0-14112 GCA_036397655.1 Nitrospiraceae bacterium
CGGTCTGAACGGGATCGGCGACCAATTGGCCACCCGCCTTCAGCAGGCGACCAGCCTGACCAAGAGTGGGATCAACAAGGACGGCGGCTTGGGCGGGCTGAAGCTGCCGTTCTAGCTATCACCTCTTAGCTATCCGGCTAAAACTTCTTAGACTTTCTTGAGTTTTCCTGCAGGCTGTTTAAAAAGCCTGTCCAGCGCGGCCGCAGCGAGCGAGAGCCCGAGGCGTACGCTTTTCGGTACGTTGAGGGTTCGAGCGAGGCGAGAACAAAGCTGGCAGGTTTTTTTCAACAGCCTGCCTAGGCACAGAGCTTGGCCGCGACGGCCAACTCCAACTGATTCAAATCCACCGGCTTCGTCAACACTTCGCAGGCGCCCAGATCAAGGGTCGTCTTCAACAAGTGCTCATCCTGGCACGCGGTCAGCATGATCACGTTCACCGTTTTGCCCGCCTCCCGCAACTGCTTGAGGAGTTTGATCCCGTTGGTGACGGGCATGTAGAGATCGAGCAACATCAAATCGGGCGACTGCCTGGAGACCGCGGCAAGCGCTTCGTCGGCGCCGGCCGCAGTGTTGATATCGTAGCCGCGGCGGCGCAGAAACTCACCGACCATCTCGCGAATCTCGGGCTCATCGTCCACCACCAGAATTCTTGCCGATACAGGGCCGTTCTGGGAAACACCGGCCTTGCCCGCATCCGACACGCTCACTCCGGCCATGACCGACTGCTGGAGGGCGCGGTTGATCACCTGCATGAGAACGTTCAGCTTGAGTTTTTGCTGGATCACATCGAAGGCGCCCATCTCCCGGGCCTGGTTCTCCGCTTCGATACTGACTTCGTTCGCCAATACGACCACCGGAGTACGGGGGGCGCGGGCTCGTATTTTCGCCAGCACGGCCAGGGCCGAGGGGCCGGACAGTTCGATATCCATGACGATGGCGGCCGGCGGCACCGTCTCGAAGCTCTGCAGCGCAGCGGCGCCGGTCCGGGCCAGCGTGACTTCGTGCGTGTCGGCTCTCAGCCGATCTCCGATGATGTCGCCGAGATGCTGCTTCGGAGTTGCAACCAGAATCATGGGCATGCCGTCCTCCCTCGTAAGATGCCTGCGGAAAGAACAGGTCAACGCGCGGGGAACACCGGGACTAGTCTAAGGAAGTCCTTCGGGCTAATGCAAGGAGGCTAGGCGGACCGCCCGGCATAGCTTCCGTCCGGCAATCGCACGAGGAAGGTCGTCCCGACCCCGACTTCCGTCTCGCACTGGACCGCTCCCCCAAGCCCCATCATGACCGACCGCACCGTCCACAGCCCCAGCCCCGTTCCCTGGTCGGGGAGCTTGGTGCTGAAAAACGGCTCGAACAGACGGGTCCTGTTCTCCGCCGTAATTCCGGGCCCGTCGTCCTGAATCCTGACCTCGATCCATCCGTCCGCCCGGGCCGTCTTGACGGTCAACGTGCCGCGCCCATGCGCCGTGGTCATGGCCTGCATCGCGTTCAGGATCAGATTCAGGAAGACATCCTGCAACTGGCGCGGGTCCGAACGAATATCAGGCAGGGACTCCTGAAACGCGGTCTTGACCACGATGTGGTTCTTGCTGATTTCGTAATCCAGAAAATCGAGTGTCTGCTGCAGGATCGCCGTCACCGAACAGGGTTGGCGCTTCGACTGGACCGGCTTCGCCAGATTGAGAAACTGTTCCGTGACATGAGCCATGCGCTCGGCGGAGGACTCGATCTTCTGCAAGTCGGCCGGCAAGGCCTGGTACTCGCCCTGCTTGAGCTTGTCTTTGAACAGTTGCAGATGGCCGGTCAGGATGAAGAGGGGGTTCTTGATTTCGTGCGCGATTCCGCCGAGCAGCTGGCCAAGGAGCGCCAGCTTCTCGATGCGCCTCGCATGCTGTTCCATCTGCCTGCGGGCGATCAAGGCGGCAATGCCGTTACACGCCGATTCCACGGTTTGGAGTATCGCAATCGACAGCGGGCTGCGCGCAAAGAGCGCCAGCACGCCGAACACCCGGCCATCGACGGTCAGCGGAAATCCGGCAAACGACTGGAGCCCGTTATCCCGCAACCAGTCCTTGTTGGGCAGCCGCTCGTCGCTTAACGCGTCATTGGTGTGCATCCTGCCCGACCCCTGGGCAATCCGCCCGATTTTGAGCCATCCCAGGGGAACGCGCCGATACTCCCCGTTGAGATTCGTCGACAGGCCGGCACTGGCCCTCAGATGCAGACATTCCGTTTTCTTGTCGCACACACTGGCTTTGTAACATTCCCCGCAGAGATCGCCCGGCTCCAGGATCCAGATCCGTGCCAGCGCCGCATCGAGATGGCCCGTCGCAGCCCGGACGCAGGCACGCAGGATCTCGTCGATGGCTTCATTGCGATTGAGCGCGGAGCTGACTTCAGCGGTAAAACTGGTGAGCCGGACGCGCTCGCGCAACGCCTCTTCAGACCGTTCGCGGACCGCAATTTCATCCGCCAGGACCTTGTGCGCCCTGGTCAGGTAGGCGACCAGATCCTGATTCTCGAACCGGAGGGTCAGCGAGGAGGTGATCGTCTTATGGGCCCGCTGGGCCGCCCCCAGGGCGATGAGCGCGAACAGCCCCGTCATGGCTCCCATGATCAGATGCATCGAGGTGCCCATCAGGAACAGCCTGGCGGTGATCGGGGCGATGACGGAAGGGATAAAAATCAGGTAGGCCGGGCGCACGGACGGCAGGACGACCGGCCCGCCGATGACCATGCCGCCCAGCACGAAGACCAGGAACACCTGGAGGACCATGGACTCTTCGGGAAAAAGGACGATGCCGGCCGTTCCCCACGCCAGGCCGGACAGCGCAGTTCCCCCCACGCACCACGTGCCCCAGCCGGCCGCGTCGCGGGCCGCCGGCGATGCGTTCCGATACCGCCACCAGAGCACCGTCCGCGCTGCCGTGATGAGCACGACCGCGCCCAGCCAGGCGAGCAGCACGGAGTGGGAGACCGCCGCCCACTCCACGGCGACCAGCAGAATCGAATTCAGGAAGGAGGCGGCCAATCCGAGGGGGATCTGATCGTACAGCAGGCGGATCTGCTCCGCGTACAGCTCCTGCGCCCGCTCGGGGTTCGATGACCGGGAGATGCTCTCAGAAGCCTGGGCCCGCTGCGGATCGCGCTCAGCCTGTTGCGCCGCCGCATTCATCGCCGGCAGGTCTCCTTCCAGTGATGCGTGACGGGCGAGAATCGATGCGTGAAGAAGAAAACGAATCCCTGCGAAGGCACCCGATAATCAGGCGGCGGTCTTGGCCGATTTTCCGGCGCGCAGATAGGCGTCCACACCCGCAGCCATCTTGCGGCCTTCGGCAATCGCCCAGACGATGAGAGACTGGCCGCGACGGACATCGCCGCCGGCAAACACGCCGTCCACGCTGCTCATATAGTTGGCATCCGCCGCCACGTTGCCCCGCGCGTCGTACTTCACCCCGAGGCTGTCGAGCAGGCCGTTCTTGACCGGACCGGTGAAGCCCATCGCGAGCAGCACGAGGTCCACATCCAGCTCGAAATCGGTGCCGGGCATCGGCGTGAACTTGCCGTGCTCGAACTTGACGCGATGCGCATGCAGCTTGGTCACGTGGCCGTTCTTCCCTGAGAACTTCGTCGTCGACACGCTCCACTGGCGATCACAGCCCTCTTCGTGGGCGTGGGACGTCCGGAGCTGCATCGGCCAAAGCGGCCAGGGCGTCGAACCGGCCCGCTGCGGCGGGGGTTCCGGCAGCAATTCGAATTGGTGCACATCGGTGCATCCCTGCCGGTGCGTCGTGCCCAGGCAGTCCGACCCCGTGTCGCCGCCGCCGATGATGACGACCTGCTTGCCCTTGGCCGTGATCGGGTCACCCGTGAGCGGATTCCCGGCGTTGCGCTTGTTCTGCTGTGTTAGATAATCCATCGCGAGGTGGATGCCGTTGAGCTCGCGCCCCGGCACCGGCAGCTCGCGCGCCTGCTCAGCGCCCATGGCAAGGGCGACCACATCGTACCGGCGGCGTAATTCTTCTCCGCTGATGTCCTTGCCGACCGTCACGCCGGTCTTGAATTCGACCCCCTCGGCCGTCATCTGCTCCAGGCGGCGGTCGATCACCCATTTTTCCATCTTGAAATCCGGAATCCCGTAGCGGAGCAGTCCGCCGATCCGGTCGGCTTTCTCGTACAGGGTCACGCTATGGCCGGCACGCGCGAGCTGCTGGGCTGCGGCCAGGCCGGCCGGGCCGGAGCCCACGACCGCAACGCTCCTGCCCGTGCGCGACACCGGCAGGATCGGCTGCACCCAGCCCTCGTCGAATCCTTTATCAATGATGTTCCATTCGATGACGCGGATCGACACAGGGTCGGCGTTGATCCCAAGCACGCAGGCCGACTCGCAGGGCGCGGGGCAGAGCCGCCCGGTGAACTCCGGGAAATTATTCGTCGCATGCAGCGCCTTCAGCGCATCCTGCCAGCGGCCGCGATGGACGAGGTCGTTCCATTCCGGAATCAGGTTCACCACCGGGCAGCCGTTCGCACTCTGGCAGAAGGGCACGCCGCAATCCATGCAGCGCGCGCCCTGCGTCTGAAGCTTGTCCTCGGCGAACGGCTCGTAGAATTCGTTCCAGTCCTGGAGACGCAGCTCGACCGGACGGCGCTTGGGGCCTTCGCGCGCGAATTTTATGAAGCCTTTTGGATCCGCCATGGCCTTAGCTCATGAACGCGCGCCGGCGTTCTGTCCTCCCATTTTCGCTAACCCATCCCACAGGCAATGCCACCCCAAGCCGTAAAAGGTTGAAGCCAGAGTTATTTGTAAACGAGACCGGTCACGTTTTGACGGTCTTATGCGCTTTTGTCTTTGCCGCCGCCTTCTTGCGCTCCGCTAGCACGCGCTTGTAATCCACCGGCATCACTTTCATGAACTTCGGTAGCATCGCGGCCCATTCGTCCAGCACCTTCTTCGCTTTCCGGCTGCCGGTGTATTGGACATGCCGTTCGATCATCTCTCGCAGGATCTGCTTGTCCTCGACCGTCGTGACCGGCTCCAGTTCGACCATGCCGAAATTGCAGCGGTCCCTGAACTTTCCGTCCTCATCGAGCACGAAGGCGATGCCTCCGGACATGCCCGCCGCGAAGTTGCGTCCGGTCCTGCCGAGGACGACCACCACGCCGCCCGTCATGTATTCGCAGCCGTGGTCGCCCGTGCCTTCGATGACGGCCCGCACCCCGCTGTTCCGGACGGCAAACCGCTCGCCGGCCGTCCCGTAAAAGTAGGCCTCCCCTTGCGTGGCGCCGTAGAGCGACGTGTTGCCGATCAGGATGGTGTCTTCCGGCGGGTAGGTCGCGCCCTTCGGCGGATAGACGATGATCCGCCCGCCGCAGAGCCCCTTGCCCAGGTAATCGTTGGACTCGCCTTCCAGCTCTAGCGTCACGCCCTTCGCGAGGAACGCGCCGAACGACTGGCCGGCCGAGCCCGTGAACTTGATATGGATCGTGCCGTCCGGCAGCCCGTCCAACCGGTACTTCCTGGCGATGCGGCTGGAGAGAATCGTTCCGACCGTGCGGTTCACGTTGCGGATGGGCAGGTCGAGCCGGACCGGCTTCTTGTGCTCGACGGCATCCCGGCACAGCTCGAGCAGTTTCCAATCGAGCACGCCCTCCAGTCCGTGGTTCTGTTTTTCCACCCAATGCGTCGCGACCTCCGGCCCGACCTCCGGCCGATGCAGGAGCGACGAGAGATCGAGGCCCTTCGCCTTCCAGTGATCGATCGCCTTCTGCGGCCGCAGCTTGTCCGTCCGCCCGACCATCTCCTCGAATTTCCGGAAGCCCAGTTGCGCCATCAGCTCGCGGACCTCTTCGGCCACGAAGAAAAAATAATTGACGACGTGCTCCGGCTGGCCGGTAAACCGCTTGCGCAGCTCCGGGTCCTGCGTGGCGACCCCCACCGGGCAGGTATTGAGATGGCACTTCCGCATCATGATGCAGCCTTCGACGATCAGCGGCGCGGTCGAGAAACCGAACTCCTCGGCTCCCAGCAAGGCGGCGATGGCGACGTCGCGGCCGGTCTTCATCTGGCCGTCCGTTTCCACCCGAATGCGCCCGCGCAGGTTGTTGAGCACCAGCGTCTGTTGCGTCTCGGCCAGGCCCAGCTCCCAGGGAATGCCCGCATATTTAATGGACGAGAGCGGCGAGGCGCCGGTGCCGCCGCTGTCTCCGCTGATCAGCACTTTGTCGGCTTTCGCCTTCGACACGCCGGCGGCGACCGTGCCGACGCCGACTTCAGCAACCAGCTTGACCGACACTTCCGCTTCCGGGTTCGAGTTCTTCAGGTCGAAAATCAGCTGGGCCAGGTCCTCGATCGAATAAATGTCGTGGTGCGGAGGCGGCGAGATCAGCTGCACGCCGGGCGTCGAATAGCGCAGGCGCGCGATGATCTCGTCCACCTTGTGGCCGGGGAGCTGCCCGCCCTCGCCGGGCTTGGCGCCCTGCGCCATCTTGATCTGCAGTTCTTTCGCGTGGACGAGGTAGTCCGTCGTCACGCCGAACCTCGCCGAGGCGACCTGCTTGATCGCGCTGTTCTTGGAGTCGCCGTTCGGCAGCGGCAGGAACCGCTCCGCATCCTCGCCGCCCTCGCCGGTGTTGCTCTTGCCGCCGATCCGGTTCATGGCGATCGCGAGCGTCTCGTGCGCCTCCTTGCTGATCGCGCCGAAGGACATGGCGCCGGTCGTAAACCGCTTCACGATGTCCTTCGCCGGCTCGACCTCCTCGAGCGGAATCGGCTGCGGCAGCGTCTTCAGCTCCAGCAGCCCGCGGATATTCGAGCGCCGCTTGCTCTCGTCGTTCACCAGCGCGGAAAATTCCTTGAAGGTCTGGAAACTGTTGCTCTTCGTCGCGTGCTGGAGCCTGTAGATCGTCTCCGGGTTCCAGTTGTGATGCTCCCCCTGGACACGGTAGTGGACCTCGCCGCCGAAGTCGAGGTGGCGGATGGCCGCCGGCTCGTAGGCCATGCGATGCCGCCGCAGCGATTCCTCGCCGATCTCGCGGATGCCGATCCCCTCGATGCGGGACGGCGTGCCGGTGAAGTAGCGCTCGACCAGTTGCGTGCTCAGTCCGATCGCCTCGAAAATCTGCGCGCCGCAGTAGGACTGCACCGTGGAAATGCCCATCTTGGAAAAGATCTTGAGCAGCCCCTTGTTGATGGCCTTGATGAACTTGTTCTCGGCGGTCACGGCGTCGATCCCCTCCGGCAGGTAGCCGTCCCGCTCCATGTCCACCAGCGATTCAAAGACGAGGTAGGGATTGATCGTCCCCGCGCCATAACCGATCAGACAGGCGAAATGGTGGACGTCGCGCGGCTCGCCGGTCTCGAGAATCAGCCCGACCTCGGTCCTGGTGCACTCGCGCACGAGGTGGTGATGCAGGGCGGAGATGCCGAGCAGGCTTGGAATCGGCGCCCATTCCTCGTTCACGCCCCGGTCGCTCAAAATCAGAAATTTGTACCCTTCCTTGATGGCCCGTGACGCTTCCTTGCAGAGCGCGTCCACGGCCGCGCCGAGGCCATCAGGCCCTTCGCTCACGCGGAACAGCATGCGGAGCGTCTTGCATTTGAAGTGCGGGTCGGTCAGATCGCGGATCTTCTGCAAATCTCCGTTGGTCAGGATCGGCTGTCCGACCTTGATGCGGCGGCAGGACTCCGGCCGCTCGTCCATCACGTTCGGCTTGGGCCCGATGTTTGTGACCAGCGACATGACGAGCTGCTCGCGGATCGGATCGATCGGCGGATTGGTCACCTGCGCGAAGAGCTGCTTGAAATACTTGAACAGCAGTTGCGGGCGTTCGGACAGCACGGCCAGCGGCGTGTCGGTCCCCATGGATGAGATGGGTTCTTCACCAGTGACGACCATCGGCGTGACCACCATCTTGAGCTCTTCGACCGTGTAGCCGAAGGCCTGCTGGCGCTGGCGGATCGTCGGATGGTCCGGCTGCGGGACGTTCATGGGCTCCGGCAGCTCGCTCAGCGAAATGCCGTACTGGCTGACCCAGGACCGGTAGGGCTTGCGTCCGACGATGTCGGCCTTGATTTCCTCGTCGTCCACGATCCGTCCCTGTACCGTATCCACCAGGAACATGCGGCCCGGCTGGAGCCGTCCCTTCTGGCGGATCTGCGTGGCCTCGGCCGGCAGCACGCCGGCTTCGGAGGCGAGCACGACGAGATCGTCCGTGGTCACCTGGTACCGGCAGGGCCGCAGACCGTTGCGGTCCAGCGTGGCCCCGATCAGCTTGCCGTCGGTGAAGCAGACCGCCGCGGGGCCGTCCCACGGCTCCATCATCGCCGCGTGGTATTGATAGAATCCGAGCCGGTCGAGGTCCATGTGCGGATTCGCCACCCAGGGCTCCGGGATCAGCATCATCATGGCATGCGGCAGCGAGCGCCCGCCCAGGGCGAGGAACTCCAGCGCATTGTCGAGGGAGGCCGAGTCGCTCTGCTGTTCGGAGACGATCGGAAAGAGTTTCGCAATGTCCTTGCCGAACAGGGCCGATTCCAGGCGGCCCTGGCGCGCCTTCATCCAGTTGACGTTGCCCTTGAGCGTGTTGATCTCGCCGTTGTGGCAGATGTAGCGGTACGGATGTGCCAGCGGCCAGGTCGGGAACGTGTTCGTGCTGAACCGCGAGTGCACCAGCGCCAGCGCGCTCGTCAGGCTGGCGTCGGTCAGGTCCTGGTAGTAGGCCGCCATCTGGTTCGGCAGCAGCAGCCCTTTATAGACGATCGTGTTCGCCGAGAGGCTGGACACATAGAAATACTCGCGCCCCTCGATCGCCGATTCGCACACGGCATTCTCGACGCGCCGCCGGACGACGTAGAGCTTCCGCTCGAACGCGGCCGGATCGAGCATGTCGCGCGCGATGAAGATCTGGCGGATGGACGGCTCCGTGCGCCGCGCCTGCTCGCCGATCGCGCCGCTCTTGACCGGCACGTCGCGCCAGCCGAGGCAGCGCGTTCCCTCTTCCGCGACAATTTTCTCGAACAGGGTTTCGCAGTGTTTGCGGGCATCCGCGTTCGGCGGCAGAAAGACCATACCCACGCCGTATTCGCCGGCTTCGGGCAGCTTGACGCCGGCGTCCGCCGCGGCGCGCTTCAGAAACCCGTGCGGGACCTGGAGGAGGATGCCGGCGCCGTCGCCGGTGCAGGGATCGCATCCCTGTGCGCCTCGATGGGAAAGGTTGTCGAGAACTTGCAGGCCCTTTTGGACGATGGCATGCGATTTGTTGCCCTTGATGTTGGCAACAAATCCGATTCCGCAGCCGTCCTTCTCGTGCTCCGGATCGTAGAGACCCTGCTTCTGGGGCAAACCAGGAATGTTCATTTTGGAAATCTTCAATGATCCTTGGAACTTTTCCATTTCACTTCACAGACGGTGGCGTCAACAAATGCAATTTTGCACATGTCTTTCTCGTGCTTCGGATCGTAGTGGCCCTGCTTCTGAGGTAAACCTGGAATGTTCATTTTCTGACGTGAACACCCGCGTGTGAGTTGATCCAAACTTACCGGACGCCGAGCAAATCTGTCAAGACAAGAACGCAGCCCAACCACGCAATTCCGAACGCAAATCGCGGCGTTTTCGACGCTTGACAACGGCCGCGCCGTTCCCTCAGACTCGGCCGCATGTCACAGCGCCCCGCGACTTCGACGCTGCACACGATGGCCGACGTGTGGGAGACCTACCGCGCGGAACTGGACGGCGTCGACGACCACATCCGCAAGAACCTCGACTCATCCGTCACCCTCGTCAATACGGTGTCGGCCCACATCCTCAGCAGCGGCGGCAAGCGCATCCGCCCTCTCTTATTGTTGCTCTCAGCCCGGCTGTGCGGCAACACTTCATCGGACCCGCAACGCCTCGGCAGCCTCGTCGAATTCATCCACACCGCCACGCTGCTGCACGACGACGTCGTGGACGACGCCGACCTGCGCCGCGGCCGCCAGACGGCTCGCAAGGTCTGGAGCAATCAGATCAGCATCCTTGTCGGAGACTACCTCTATTCACACGCGATGCGTCAGATCGTGACCTTCAAGAATCAGGCGATCAACGAAACGCTGGCCGAAGCCTGCCGAAGGATGGCGGAGGGCGAAGTCCTGCAGCTCTACCATCACGGCAGCATCGCCATGACCGAGGAGGACTACATCCGGATCGTGGAGCACAAAACGGCGAGCCTGATCGCCTCCTCCTGCCGCATCGGCGCCATCATCGGCCGCGCCTCCGACGAGCAGCAGTCGGCGCTGTTCCGGTTCGGTGAATACATCGGCATCGCCTTTCAAATGGCGGACGACACGCTCGACTACACGGCCGACGGCGCCTCGCTCGGCAAGACGCTGGGGCAGGACCTGCGGGAGGGCAAGATCACGCTCCCCCTGCTCCATCTGTTGCAGCATTGCCCGGAGCCCGACCGGCAGATGATCAAGGATCGGCTGGAGACCCGGACGCTGTCGGAAACCGACTTGCAACGGATCATTGCGCTGATGCAGGACTATGGATCCATCGCCCATGCCATGGACCGGGCACGGGCCTACGTGGCGGCGGCGACCCGGAGCCTGGCCCTGTTCGGAGATTCACCGGCCAAGCGCGCGCTGGTCGTCGTCGCCGACTATATGGTCCATCGCGACCGCTAGCCCGTGATCAGTCATCAGTAATGCGTGATCAGGTAGCGGTTTCTTATCAGGCCTGTTTCATGGCTTCCTCACCCACCACTCATCACTCATTACTCGTCACCCATCACTCATCCCATCCACTGGTACGACTGGCCGCCGAGGCAGTGGAGGGATTTGTCCGGGACCGGCGGATCATCGCCCCACCGGACGACTTCCTTGAACACGTCCCGCAAGCAGCCCGGCGGGCCGGTGCGTTCGTCTGCCTGAAGGCGCGCGGACAATTGCGCGGCTGCATCGGGACGACGGAACCGACCAGGGAGACCCTGGCCGTGGAGATCATTGAAAACGCCGTTGCGGCGGCGGCGCGCGATCCCCGCTTCGCGCCGGTGAGCCCGGACGAATTGTGTGAGCTGGCGATTACCGTGGACGTGCTCTCCGAGCCGGAGCCGGTCGCCGACGGCGCGCAGCTCGATCACCGGCGCTACGGCGTGATCGTGCGGGCCGGCGCGCGGCACGGCGTGTTGCTGCCGGACATCGAACAGATCGACTCCGTCGAAGACCAGCTCGCGACGGCGCGGCAGAAAGCCGGCATCGGCCATGACGAACAGGTCGCGTTGTTTCGATTTGAAGTGATGCGATACAAATAAGGCACGAGGCAATGGGCGATAGGCTATAGGCGCGACAGGGATTTCCGACCCATACCCATTGCCCATAGCCTATAGCCCTTGACTGGAGACCTATGGCCAATCTGATTCCGTTTAGAGGCGTGCTCTACAATCCGGCGAAGGTTCCCGACATCAGCCGCGTGGTGGCGCCTCCGTACGACGTGATCGATGCGGCGTTTCAGAAGGCCCTGCACGCCCGCCATCCGCACAACGTCATCCGGCTCGAATTGGGCCTGGATGAACCGCAAGATAGCCCGGGACAGAACCGATACACGCGCGCTGCCGGGCTGCTCAAGGACTGGTTGGCCGCCGGGGTGCTGGAACGCGAGCGAGCGCCGGCTATCTATCCCTATATGATCGACTACCGTTCGCCGCTGGATGCCACGGGCGCGCCGCCGAAGACGCTCAAGGGATTTTTCTCGAGCGTCGAATTGGAAGAGTTCGGCACCGGCAAGATTTACCCGCACGAAAATACGCGGGCCGCCGCCAAAACGGACCGGCTGAATCTGCTGGAAGCCTGCGGAGCCAATTTCAGCGCGATCTTCTCGCTGTTCTCCGATCCGAAGGGCGCCGTCGTCCAGCTCATCGACAAATCCGTCAACGCCGACAAACCGCGCTTCGAGTTCACGGACGACGAAGGCTTCCGCCAGCGCCTCTGGGCCATCACGGACCGGTCGGTGCTGAACGAGATCGTTGCCTTCATGAAATCCACGCCGCTCTTCATCGCGGACGGCCACCACCGGTATGAAACCGCGCTCAACTACCGGCGGACCCGGCGCGAGCAGGCGGGGGCGGCCGGGGGCGTCCAGCCCTATGATGCCGTGCTGATGCTGTTCGCCAGCCTGGAAGATCCCGGCCTGACCGTCCTGCCGACGCACCGTGTGCTGACGACGCCGGTGCCGCCGCTGCCCGAGCTCATGCGCCTGTTCGGCGAGACTTGCGACGTCGAGGAGGTCCCCGCGAAACAATTTCTCCAGACGCTGCGCACCCGCGGACAGGCCGCCCCCGTATTCGGCATGGCGCTCCGCGGGGCATCGTCCTTCCTGCTGCTGTCGGTCAAACCCGCCCACCGGCCCAAGGCCGGCGCATCGGAGCGGGACAAGCTCGACGTGTCGCTGCTCCAGACACTCGTCCTGAACAAGCTGTGCCCGAAGGAGTCGGACCAGCACGCGCTGATCTATACGAAGGACCACCAGGAAGCGCTCGACCTGGTGGCCCAGGGCAAGGCAACCGCCTCGTTGCTGCTGAACCCGACAAAGGTCGGCGAGGTCCGGGCCGTGGCCGCGGCCGGCGAGCGCATGCCGCACAAGTCGACGTACTTCTTCCCCAAACAGCTCACGGGCCTCGTCATGAACGTCATGGAAGGCTAGCGGGCGCGGGCGAATCGGCCTCCTGTATCCTTTTTTTCCCCTCGCCACACCGGCCCCGCCTCGGCTATACTCACCGCGGTTAGGACTCCTATCCCATGAGTGCTTCTCACGCAAAAGCCAAGATTCTCGTCGTGGACGACGATGCCGATATCGTCACGGTCCTGCGGGACCGCCTGGAAGCGCTCGGCTACGGCACGGTCTGTGCGGGAGACGGCCTCCGCGCGCTCGCGTTGATTGAGCAGGAAACGCCCCATCTCATGCTCCTCGATCTGGAAATGCCAAGACTGTCCGGTCTGGATGTGCTCAAACGTCTGGCCCAGAACCGGCCGACCGGCCACGAGATGCCGGTCATCGTCATGACCGCGCACGGCACCATCACCGCCGCCGTGCAGGCGATGAAACAGGGCGCACACGACTTCCTGACCAAGCCCTTCGATGTGGATCACCTGGCGCTCGTCGTCACCAAGGCTCTGGAGCGCGCCTCGCTGGCGCGGCAGGTGGAGTGCCTGCGGACCGAAATCGAAACCCGTTACGCAACCATTGTCGGCCAGAGCCCGGTCATGCAGTCCGTGATCGAGCTATCGAAGCGGGCGGCCAATTCGGACGCGGGCGTGCTGCTGCTGGGCGAGAGCGGCACCGGGAAGGAACTGTTCGCACGCTCCATGCACCAATGGAGCCCGCGCCGCGAGATGCCCTTCGTCGTGATCAACTGCGTGGCCTTGACGGAGACGCTGCTCGAGAACGAACTGTTCGGCCACGAGAAGGGCGCCTTCACCGGCGCCGACCGGCTGCACAAAGGCAAGGTCGAGCTGGCCGACGGCGGCACGATGTTTCTGGACGAGATCGGCGACATGCCGATGCCCCTGCAGGCCAAATTGCTGCGCGTGCTGCAGGACCACGAGTTTCAGCGCGTCGGCGGCACCCGCACCGTCAGGGTGAACATCCGCGTCATCGCGGCCACCAACAAGGATTTGAAGCGCGCCGTGAAGGATGGACGGTTCCGCGAGGATCTCTTCTTCCGACTCAACGTCGTCACCCTGACGCTGCCTCCGCTGCGCGACCGCGTCGATGACCTCCCCCGCCTGGCCGGGTTCTTCCTCGACCGCCACGCCCGCGAAACCAAGAAAGCCCCGATGCGCCTGGCGCCCGACGCCCTGGCCGCCATCCAGCGCTATGCCTGGCCCGGCAACGTCCGCGAACTGGACAACGCCATCGCCCGCGCCGTGGTGCTCAGCGAGCACGAGGTCATCACGCCCGACCTCCTTGCCCTCTCGCCCTGGGACTCCTCGGCCGGCTCCGGCGAGGGATCGGACATAGCCTATCTCGACCTCCCCTACCATGATTCAATGGAAGCACACAGCATCGCCGTGATCCGCCGTGCACTGGAGCTCGCGGGGGGCAACCAGACCAAGGCCGCCGATCGCCTCAAGCTTCAGCG
>DASWIN010000180.1:0-5356 GCA_036397655.1 Nitrospiraceae bacterium
TGGAATGCGACGAGGTTCGTTGAGGTGTCTGCCGCGTCTGGAACCTGCACAGTCATAGTAGCGGTAAATTGGACGTGTTGCTGTCGTCGCGTTATTAGGGATGGATTTCCCTTTTCCAGCAGTGACGTCGGTCGCGGTGTCAGTGCGAGGGTGTCGGTCTTTTCCTTCAGGCTGAACCAATCTTCTTGTCGGGTGCGCAGAAACATCCACGAAGGGTCCAGTTTCGGCGCGTCAAACTCATCTCGTCAGGTGAAATTGCCGGTCGTCGGAACCGCCGGGGCGGTGGAGGGCGGTAGCTGCGGAGCCGGCACGACGTCGGGAACCGGCTGGCCCGGCTCCAGGAAGATGGGCCATCCGTCCTTCCACGTCACGGGCAGCAGGAAGGTCTCACGCCCCGTGTTGTAGTAATCGCCCTCATACGGACGACAGCCGAGAAAGACACCCCACCACGAGCCATCCGCCGTGGTCACGAGGTCGGCGTGGCCGGTTGATGTCACCGGCGTGGGGCGGTTTGGGTCCAGGTTGCGCTGCGTCAGTATGGGATTCTTGTCCCAGGGCACGTAAGGCCCGCGGGGCGACTTGCTGCGGAAGATGACCTGGGAATGATTCACGCTCGTGCCCCCCTCGGCGCAGGTCAGGTAATACCAGTCATCCTTTCTGAAAATGTGCGGCCCCTCGATCCAGACGGGTTTCTTGCTGATATCGACGCCGCCATTGACGATGATCTCGCGCGGGCCCGTGGGCTGGCCGCTGGCGACGTCGAATTCCTGGACCCAGACGGCGCGATGCCCGCCATAGAGCGGCTTGTTGTCGGGCGGCGGGCCGTTGTTCACGATGTAGGCGCGACCGTCGTTATCGAAAAAGATCGAGGGATCGATGCCGTCGATCTCGCGCAGCCACACGGGATCGGACCATGGTCCGGCCGGGTCGGTCGCCGTGACGTAGAAATTGCCACCGGCGTCCACGAGGGTGGTGATCATGTAGAAGACGCCCTTGTGATGGCTGATGGCGGGTGCGAAGATGCCGCGGGAAACGCCCAGGCCGTCGAGATTGAGCTGAGATGGGCGCGATAAGACGTGGCCGATCTGCTTCCAGTGGACGAGGTCCCGGCTGTGAAAAATCGGAACCCCCGGAAACCACGAGAAGGTGGAAGTGACGAGGTAGTAATCCGGGCCCACCTGGCAGATGCTGGGATCGGAGTAGAAGCCGGCGAGGATCGGGTTGCGGAAAGAACCCGGCGGCAATGGTTTCTCAAAGACCGGATCGTCGCCCGTGTATTCAAACGACTCGAACAAGGCGGGACCAGGCGGGTCGGCGGTCTCTGCGGCCAGCCCGGGCGAAGCAATCAGGCAGGTGGCAACGAGGCAGAGGGGCAGGTGAGCGGGTTTCATTGGATCGAGGCGCGGGGTGGTGAAACGAAGGGTCCGGCGTGTTTCCTTATGGCCATACGCGACGTATAAGTGGAAACCGCGCGGTCGGGCGGCATGACGACGGAGGCTGACTCCTTGCGGCGGCAAGCCGGGGACGCATCAGTGGTCGCCGGGATGACCGGGTACAAAGTGCCGCTTGTAATTCCCGTGGTATTCCAGCGATTCCTTGGGAGGCTCGACGCCCCCGGGAAGCGGACGCCGGGAAAAGGATTGGAAATACAAGAGGCACGCGTCGCGCCATCGGCGCGCCTCGCTTTCCTGAATGCCCAGCAGGTCCCGGACGTGCGCGTGGCGTTCGGCGTCGATCGACCCCGCCAGCGACTTCCACGTCGCCTGCCATTCACGGACCTGGTCAACGCCGCCCTGGTAATGCAGGCACAGTTCGTCCCAGAGCGTGCGGCCGGATTTCAGCCGGTGATCCCACGGCACGTGATGAAACCACAGGAGCAGTTTCTCCGGGCATTCGCTGAGAGTGCCGAGCTGTTCCGCGACCTTGGGAGCATATTGGCCGACGGCGTTCGAGCCGCTGGCGGTGCGGTTGAATCCGAGTCCCTGCGCGTCAGCCCGGTGGTAATACACGGAGGTCCAGTCCGGGCGTCCCGCCTCGCTCACCCACGGACCCGGCCCGTAGTGGTGGCCCTCCGCCATGATGTGGTGCAGGCCGAGCGGCATCGAGTAGTTCACGACGGTTTCATGCGAGGTCATCAGCATGTCGACGAGGGGACGGATCACCCGAGCGTCGTTGGAGAAAGTCATGCGCGTCCACTCCTCCGCGATCGCTTCGCTTCCCAGCGTGTGGTCCCACGCGAGGCGGCCAAATGCGTACCAGCTGGACTGGGCAAGGGGATGCCCGCACCAGTTGCGATCCGTGCCGGTATTGGCCACCCCCGCGATGACGGAGAGTTTGTGGCCATCCAGGCTTCCGTCGACAACGCGGGCGACGGTCGAACCGGGGCCTGACACGTGAGTGTCCGAATCCAGGCACTCCTCAAAGAGCGGGCCGAGAAAGGCGAGCTGGGTCGAGGCCCCGAGATATTCCTGGGTTATCTGCAACTCGAGCCCGAGGGAGGTTTTCGGCATGGCGCCAAAGAGCGGATGAAATGGCTCGCGAGGCATGAAATCGATCGGGCCGTTCTTGACCTGCACAACGACGTTGGGGCGAAACGTTCCATCCAGTGGCGTGAACTCGCTGTAGGCCTGTTTCGACCGGTCGTCGGGCACCTCCGCGGCGTAAACGAAGGCCCGCCACATCACGATGCCGCCGTGCGGTTCCAGCGCCTCCGCGAGCATGTTGGCGCCGTCGGCGTGCGTCCGGCCGTAGTCCTGCGGCCCCGGCTGGCCCTCGGAGTTCGCCTTCACGAGGAAACCGCCAAAATCCGGGATGAAGCGATAGATCTCGCCCGCCTTTTGCGTCCACCAGTCGCGGACCGCCGGAACCAACGGATCCGCCGTCTCCAATCCGCCGATCTCGATCGGAGCACTGAACCTTGCGGTAAGGTAGACGCGGATGCCGAATGGGCGAAAGGCATCCGCCAACGCGGCCACCTTGCCGAGATACTGCGGGGTCAGGACTAGGGCGTTGGCGTTGACGTTGGTGAGCACCGCACCGTTGATGCCAATGGAAGCGCATGCGCGCGCGTAGTCCCGGTAGCGAGGACTGAGGCGGTCAGGCAGCACAAACCAATCCCAAAGGGAAAAACCCGCGTAGCCACGTTCGACAAATCCATTGAGGTTGTCCCAGTGATTGAGGAGGCGGCGCTGGATTTTGGGAGCGCTCACCACAGCCAGGCCATCGAGCGGCTGGCGGGTCTGCAGGTGCCGCAACAAGGCGAATGCTCCATAGAGCACGCCGATGTCGGTATTGGCGGCCACGGCGATCCGGGTGGATTTTCCGGCGCGGACGTGGCGCAACACATAGCCATCATCACCGGCGGTGGCCAGGGCGTCGCCGAGGTCCAGTGCGGCGATTGCAGGACTTCCCGCCGGCGTGCCGAGGAGAACCGCACCGCTGCGGCCCGCTTTGGCAACCACGGGGACCTCGGTGCCGAGCAGGGCGCTCAGTCCGGCAGCGAGCTCGTCCCGCGCGGCGGAGAGAGTCGGCGTGTTTGCGCTGATGGCGATCTCCTGAAGGGCGCTCGCGTAGGCGCGGCGCTGCGCCTGGTCGGCGATCAGGTCATACCGAAGCCACAAACGATAGCCGTCTTCGGCGAAGGTGCTCTGCAATAACAAACCCATCGCAAGGCCGAAAGCCAGCCGCCGGCACGCGAGGGCAAGAGGGGAACCGAGTGGAATCTGGGACATGGGATCGAAGTAGGGTTGCAAGTCAGGGTGAGCCGGGTCCAAGGATCGTGAAGCGACTTCGCACCGGCAAGAGCGCGCGGAGCTGCAGCATGTCATCGTGGCAATGCTCCCGCGCCTTCCCCAATCGCTCGAAAAAGGGCTGCGTCGCTGCCCGGCGCGCCGCCAGGCCGGCCGCGGCCATCACGATCCCGAACACAAGTCTTCGCTGTCTGAACGCGAGCAGTCCCATTGCGCGTCAGGTGGTCGAAAACTTCCTGCGCCGCCCGGCCAGCTCATCGGCGATCTCGAGGTTCAATTCCTTCGTGATCGGGTAGAAGAACAGGATGCAGGCGCCGGCAACGATGAAGAGGGCGGGGTAGAGCGTGGCCGAGTGACGGATTCCAAGGATCGCTGTATCGGTAAGTGGAGCGCTCGCATCATACCCGTAGGCGGCGAGAATCATCCCGCCGACGAAGCCGCCGATTCCCAGGCCGAACTTGAGCGCGAAGACCACGCCCGCGAAAACGAAGCCCGTCGCCCTGCGGCCGGTCTGCCATTCCGAGTAATCCGCGGCGTCTCCGATCATCGACCACAGCAAGGGTATCGTCGGCCCGTAGCAGGCGCCCCAGGAAAGCCCCTGAAGGAACATCAGGCCGACCTTGTCCGCGGGAACGAAGAGCAGTGACATCGTGGACGCGGCGGTGAGGAGCAGGCACCCGCAAAAGACGCCCCGCTTGCCGAATCGTTCCGAGAGCGGCTTCGAGAGGAGGACGCCGATCAGCGTAGTGGGCGTTGCGGCCATGTTGAAAAAGGCAAACGCCACATTCGGCGTGTTTGACTGATCCTGCAGGATGAGCAGGCCGAAGGTGTTCAAAATCGTCTGCCACCAGGAGAGATCGCCGGACGCGGGTACCACGAGGTTCAAGTTGGTGAGAAATGCGTACATGGCTTCACGGTCCACATAGGCATCCATGAAAAACGGCAGCGAGCCGCCGCGGACCACCAGCATGATGAAAATCATCAGCGTCGCGCAAAAAAGGACGACCCAGGGCTTGTTTTTCAGCGTATCCAGAAGGTCCTGCTTCGCGGAGGTATGCTGGTTGGGATCCGGCTGCACGCGCTCGCGGGCGCTGAGGAAGGCCACGACCATGAGGCCGATCGTAAGGATGGCGAAAATTCCGATGGTGATGGACCAGCCCCTGGCATCGTCGCCCTGTCCGAACTTTGCCACCAACGGCCAGGTGAATCCCTGGACGATGAAAGTGATGATCGTGACCGACACAAAGCGATAGGTCGATAGACTGGTGCGCTCATTGACATCGCCGGTCATCACGCCGTTCAGCGCGCAATACGGCACGTTGTTGACCGTATAGATCGCCATGAGCAGGAAGTACATCACGTAGGCATAGACCAGCCGGCCGGTCGGTTCGAAGTCCGGCGTTGTGAACGTCATCCAGAAAATGCCAGCGAACGGCAGGGCCGACCACACAAGCCAGGGCCGGAACCGCCCCTAGCGGGTCTTGGTCCGGTCGGCGATTATGCCCATCAGCGGATCCGTGATCGCGTCGAAGAAGCGACCGATGAGGAAGAGTGTGCCGGTCGCGACCGGGCTGATCCCCATGACCTTGGTGAAGAAGTAAAACTGG
>DASWIN010000181.1:0-2890 GCA_036397655.1 Nitrospiraceae bacterium
TTATCTCACTGCTATCCCGCGTCCGCGCAGATAGGCCTTGGCTTCCGGGATCGTGTGCGTCCGGTAGTGAAAGACGGAGGCCGCCAGCACCGCGTCCGCCTTGCCCTTCATAAAGCCGTCATAGAGATGCTCCAGCGTGCCCACGCCGCCCGAGGCGATGACCGGGATGGACAGGGCATCGGAGACCGCCGCGGTCAGTTCCAGGTCGTAGCCGTTCTGCCGTCCGTCCTGGTCCATGCTGGTCAATAAAATCTCCCCCGCCCCGTAGCCTTCCATTTTCTTCGCCCACTCCACCGCGTCGATGCCCGTCGGGTTGCGCCCGCCGTGCGTGAAGACTTCCCAGCTGTGGGAAGACCCACAGCTCTTTTCAGTTCCATCTAACCGACGCTTCGCGTCGGGGGCCATCGGCCGTCTTTTGGCGTCGATCGCGACCACGATGCACTGGGCGCCGAACCGCCCGGCGGCTTCTTTTACGAATTCGGGCCGCTCGACCGCCGCCGTGTTGATACTGACTTTGTCCGATCCGGCTGTCAATAAGTTACGGATGTCTTCGAGCGTGCGGACGCCGCCCCCGACCGTGAGCGGCATGAAGACCTGCTCGGCCGTCTTGGCGACGACGTCGAGAATGGTCTTGCGGTTTTCGTAGGAAGCGGTGATGTCGAGGAAGCAGAGCTCGTCGGCGCCGTCTTGATCGTAGGCCTTGGCGATTTCGACCGGATCGCCGGCATCGCGCAGGTTCACGAAGGAGACGCCCTTGACGACGCGCCCATCTTTGACGTCGAGACAGGGAATGATCCGCTTGGTGAGCATAAGCCGCTCCCGCGGCAGGTTCAGGTTAAGGTTCAGGCTAAGTTTAGATTAAGGGTGCCAGACTGAAGAACAACCAGCCGGCAAGACAATCCGCTCGCTAGACCTCAGCCTCAACCTTAGCCTTACGTTTGGGCCGCCGCGATCGCCTGCGCCAGGTCGATCTTGCCTTCATAGAGCGACTTGCCCAGGATGACGCCCATGACCTGTGGCCCCAGCGCCTTGATGGCCTTGATATCGTCCAGGGTCGAAATGCCTCCGGAGGCGATGATCGGCACGGGGGACGCCTCGACCATGATCTTCAACGACGGGATGTTCGGCCCCGCCATCATGCCGTCCTTCGCGATGTCCGTGTACATCACGGCGGCCAGCGGCAACC
The DNA here is from genome assembly GCA_036397655.1 of Nitrospiraceae bacterium. Classification (GTDB taxonomy): domain Bacteria; phylum Nitrospirota; class Nitrospiria; order Nitrospirales; family Nitrospiraceae; genus 2-02-FULL-62-14. The sequence continues at coordinate 1,187 of DASWIN010000181.1, forward strand.
CGGCCAGTGACCTGATGGTCTCGCGAGCCGTGATTCCGGTCACCGTCTTCCAGCCGTCGGTTGCCACCAGGCCGTTTTTGGCATCGATGGCCACGACGACGCGCTCCGGGAACAGTTCGAGTACCTCTTCCACCAGTTGGCGATTGGTCAGCGCCGTCGTGCCCATCACCACCCGCTTGGCGCCGACGCCGAGATACATCCGGACCGTGTCGAGCGACCGGATGCCCCCGCCCACCTGGATCGGGATGGACACGGCGTTGGCGATCGCCTCGACGTGCGTCAGGTTTTTCGGCTCGCCTTCGAAGGCGCCGTTGAGATCCACGATGTGCAGGAATTGGGCGCCCTGGTCCTGCCACTGGCGCGCCATGGCTGCCGGGTCATTGGAATAGACCGTGGCCTGGTGCAGGTTGCCCTGCATCAAGCGCACGCACTGGCCATCCTTCAGGTCAATCGCCGGGATGATCAGCATAAGGTTTTGCGGATGTTGAAAAAGGCCGCCAGCGGCGTTCTCGCATCGCTCAAAGGCTCAACGTACCGAAAGGCGTACGCTTCACCTTCTCGCTCGCTGCGGCCTTGCTGAACGACCTTTTTGAACATCCTAATTGAACTGAGTGTTCGGTGCAACCGGATGTAATTTGCTACCGCTTGGCCTTGGCGCCGAAGGGAAACTGATCGGCCAGCTTCGCCGTGCCGTACTCGACCAGTTCCTCTGCCGTCACAAATACAAAGCCCCGCTCGATGGATCCCCTGGCATCCTCTGTGAGGGGCTTCTGCTTTTCATAGTAGTTGCCGGCCCAGAGCAGCGTTCCGTCCGCGCTGACCAGCATGACCTCGAAACCGACCGCCGCCGTCTCGCCGCCCAGCTTGCTGCCCTTCCGCTCCTGATAGACCCCCACGCGGCCGATAATCGCGGCATCGAGAGACATCCGGGACGCCACCTTCGCCGCACGCTGCTCCGGAGCCATCTCGCCGCCCTCCCCCGCCACTGCCTTGAGCGCCGCGGAGGCATCCTCAGGAGAGTATACACTCAGTCCCTCCCAGTTTTTGAGCTTGGCAAAGAACGATCGCGTCACTTTGTCGGCCGCCGCGGCCGGGACTCCGGCCGCCTGCACGGCATGCCTCTCCCCGGACGGCGGAATCCCCAGGGAGATATCCGATCGCCGTGCGCCCTGGGGCGCCGTGATTTCATCATAGGGCCGCTGTTCCGTCACCTGCGGCGTCGTCAGGGCGTCGAACGGCAGCACCACCACCGTCTTCACGTGGTACTTGTCGATGTTCGGCGATACCTCGGACGTGACCTTGGGCCTGAACGCGCAGGAGGTCAGCAGCGCCAGCGTGACGAGAACGTGAACCGTGACACATGACGCGTTTTTAAGGTGTCCTCTCATCTGATTTGTATCCTTCACTCCCACCCGTTTATCCCGTTACCCCGTTACCCCTCTACCCCGTTACCCCTTTACCCCGCTACCCCCTTACCCCTCATGTCAGGCCCGCCACTCCCCGAAATTCCTGACGATGCGCAGGCCGGCCGCCTGGCTCTTCTCCGGGTGAAACTGGCAGGCGAAGATATTGTCCCGCCAGACGCTCGACACGAACGGCGGCCCGTAGTCCGTCATCGTCGCCGCCACCGACATGTCACGTGGTTCGACATAATAGGAATGGACGAAATAAAATTGTTCGCCGGAGGCGATCCCGCGCAATGGC
>DASWIN010000182.1:0-15990 GCA_036397655.1 Nitrospiraceae bacterium
CGATCGTCGACAACACGCTGCTCATCCTGCTGAACATGCACCACGAACCCCTCTCCTTCACCCTCCCCGCCCATAAGAAGGGCGTCCGCTGGCAGGCCGTGCTGGACACGGCCGAAACCTTCAACGACCGCAAGCGGGTCACGATTCTCAAAGGCGGCGAGCAGTGCGACCTTGAAGCCAGGTCTCTCGCCCTGCTCGAACTGCGCGGGAAAGACTAGCGCCCCGACTCCCATCCTGGCGACAGGGTCGGCAAGGGGTCCCGCTTCCTTCCTTCCGACAATCCGAATGCTCCCGTCAGATCCCGTTGGACTTCCCGACGATTGATCTCCACGACGCGACAGGTCATGCGACCGGCCTTCGAGAAGCGCAGACCCTGGTGCTCAAGCTCTTGCCGTTTCCCTCACGCATTGCGTTCCGTCCGGCCATGCAGTATTGTGCCCCGGCAATGGACCTGCACGAATTCCTCCTCAGCCTGATCACCCTCTACGTGTTCGCGCGCATCTTCGGCGAGGTGGCCGTCCGTTTCGGCCAGTCGGCGGTGCTGGGCGACCTGCTGGCCGGCGTGGTGATCGGCGGCAGTGTGCTGGGGTGGGTGCAACCGACCCTGACGCTCAAGTTGATGGGCGACATCGGCGTCATGCTCCTGCTCTTCGAAATCGGGCTCGAATCCGATCCGCAGACGTTCCTCAGGGTCTGGAAATCCTCGATCGGCGTGGCCATCATCGGGGTCCTCGCCCCGTTCGCCCTGGGGTACGGCCTGGCGGTCGCGACAGGCCTTGGCACGCTTCAGGCCGCCTTCATCGGAGCGACCTTGATGGCGACCAGCGTGGCCATCTCCGTCCGCGTGCTCGACGACTTCGGCAAGCTGCACACCACGGAAGGCAAGATCATCATCGGAGCCGCCGTCATCGACGACATCCTGGTGCTGCTGGCCCTGTCGGTGATCATCAGCCTGGCCGACCGGGGCACGGTCTCGGGGCTCGAAATCGTCAAGGCATCGGCTCCGGCCCTCCTGTTTCTCTGCGTCGCGATCGCCGCGGGCATCCGGTATGTCCACCTGTTCAGCCGCCTTGTGGACCACATGAGCACGCGCGGCAGCCTGGTCATCGTCGCCATGACCTTCGCGCTGATTCTCGGGGAAAGCGCCGAACTGGTCGGCCTCGCGCCCATCATCGGCGCCTTCGCCGCGGGCCTCGTGCTGGCCCGTGCCGAGCATCAGGCGCACATTACGGAGCGCATCAAGCCCGTGGCCGACGTCTTCGTCCCGATCTTTTTCGTGCTCGTCGGCGCGGCCGTCGACTTGAGCCTGCTCAATCCGTTCGATCGGCAGAACCGGCCGGTCCTCCTCCTGACAGGTGGATTGATCCTCGCGGCGATCGTCGGAAAACTCCTCGCGGGAGCCGGCGCGGCCGGCGAGGGCGTCAGCCGCTTCACCATCGGCGCGGGGATGGTTCCGCGCGGAGAGGTCGCCTTGATCATCGCCGCCACCGGCCTGTCGCACGAGGTCATCTCCAGGAGTGAATACGGAGCGATCATCCTGATGGTGGCCGTGCTGTCCCTGCTGGCGCCGCTGCTTTTGAAATTCGCCCTCCAGCGGGCGCCGCGCTGACCGCGCCCGGCCCCGGATCGCGGTTTTCATCCCCCCTCGAATAAGACACAAAGCCGTGGCATAGTAATCGGAGGCCATCGTCTTGTCTCAGGACTGTGAGGAGCTCCGTGGCGGCTTCCGAGCGCACCGACCCGCGCGTGGACAACCGGCCTCTGCTGGCGACGATCCTCGCCGGCGTCCGCCTGCTGCTGAACCTTGAGCAGCCGCTCCTGGGCTACCTGCTCGCCTACGCGGCGTCGATCGGCCTGCTCTCCCTGATCATTCCGTTGACCGTTCAGGAGCTGGTCAACACCTTCGCCTATGCCATTCAGCCGATCACGATCGTCACCCTGGCGGGGATCATGGTCCTGATCCTGCTGTCCGTCGGGGCCTTCCGCGCGCTCCAGTTGTATGCCGTCGAGATGCTCGAGGAACGTCTGTTCGCGCGTATCGCCTTGAGCATGACGCGCCTCCTGCTTGACCTGAAAATGCAAGGATTCCGTCCGAAACACGCCAACTACTTCGTGGAAACCGTCTTTCTGCAACGCGCAGTCTCGACGTTGTTGACGGATGTCATCAACGTCGTCGTCGGGAGTCTCTCCGGCATGGCCATCCTGGTGCTCTACCATCCGGTGTTGTTTCTGTATATTGTCGTGCTCTTCACCGGCGGCGCCGCTCTTGTCGGCTCCCTCAACTACGGCGGGCTCAGGGCCACCCTCGCCATGTCCCATGCCAAGTATGAGACGCTGAACTGGCTCCAGGAGATCGCCGGCAATCTGCTGCACTTCAAGGTCGCCGGGAGCCAGCCGCTCCTGCTCCGCAGGACCGACCAGTTGGTGGCCGCCTACTTGACCGCGCGACAGACCCGGTTTCGGGTCCTCCTCCGCCAGTATCTCGGATCGGTCGGGTGGCAGGCGCTGGGACACAGCGGCCTGATCGCCATCGCCGGATGGCTCATGGCCGACGGGCAGTTGACGCTGGGCCAGTTCGTCGCCGCCGAGGTCATCGTCAGCGCCCTCCTCTTGAGCTTCGATTCCATCGTCAAACGGATGGGCCACGTCTTTTACTTTTTCACGGCCGTGGTGGAACTGGAGTCCCTGTTCTCGCTTCCCAAGGACATCGAGAAGGGGAAGACGCGGCACGCGATCTCCGATTCTCCGACGCACGGTCTCCGCCTGACCTGCCGGGACATCAGCTTCGCCTACCCCGAATCGGCGCCCGTCTTCCAGGGACTCGACCTCGAGGTGGCTCCGGGGGAAAAAGTCGCCGCGCTCATGCAAAGCGGCACCGGCAAGAGCACGCTGGCCTTTATCCTGTCTGGGCTCTTCGCCCCGACGACCGGCGTCGTGCTGTACAACGGCGTGGACTTGAGGGATGCGGATGGGGGCTCGCTGAACGCCTGCCGCGGCTTCGTGCCGGACGCGAATTTAACGCTCTTCGAGGGCACTCTGGAGGACAATATCGCGATGGGGCGTCCCTCGGTCACCTACCAGGATATTCAATGGGCGTTGCGATTTGTCGGCCTGGAAGACGAGATCGGCATGCTGCCAAGAGGCCTGGGCACGCCGATCCTGGCCCGGGGACAAGCCTTCACGACCAGTCATGTCGCGCGGATTCTGACCGCCCGCGCCATCGTCGTGCGCCCCCAACTCCTGGTCCTGGACGGCGGGCTGCTCAGTGTGCCGAAATCTCACCGGGAGATCATCCTGCGGCGGCTTTGCTCCAAGGAGGAACCCTGGACGCTCGTCATCGTGACCAACGAGCCGGAGGTGTCCGGCCAGGTGGAGCGGCGGATCGTGGTGGGGTGAATCCCGACGGCCCGCGCCGCGGCCTCAGACGGACGGCGCCGGGATCTTGACTTCGACCGCCCGACCGCGTTCGATGGCCAACGCCACCGTCATGTAGAGCACCGATAGGGCGATCACCGTCAGGGCATAGAGGGGAAAGAGGTCCGTGCCCGGGATGCCGGCGCCGGACGGCAGGAACGCCATGACCGCGGCGGCCACCCCGCGGGGCAGCATGGAGGTGATCATGCGCCGTTCGGTATCCGTCCATTCGCCGCGCGCAAACCCGAACCCTTCCACGATCACCCATCGCACGCCGAGGCCGATCAGAAACAGGGCAATGCCGGCCCCAGCCACCATCCAGGTGACCGCCGAAAAATCCAGGATGAGCCCGAGCAGCACGTAAAAAAAAGTCCGGACCAGGAAGGACAGCTCCTCGTTCAGCCGCTTGAGGAACGTGTCGAGCTCGAATTCCGCCTTGTCCAGTTCGTAGCCGATCATGCGGCGGATCGGCCCGGCCAGCCGGCCCACGAGGGTTTCCATGTTGCCCAGCACCAGCCCGAACAACAGAATGGTGATGGCCCCGTTGGCGCCGATCACCTCGGCGATCGTGTACAGGACGAGGATGGCCGACAGGGTCAGCATGTAGGAGAGCGCCTGCCCGTGGAGCCAGGCCAGCAACCGGGCCCACAAGGCGCCGGCGACCGCGGCAAGCAGCAGCGCATCCAGGAACGCATGGAACAGGCTGCTGACCATGCCGCCGGCTCTCCCCGCCCCCGTCAATAAATTCATGATGGCCAGCGCCGTGACCACGACGAAGACATCCGTGAACGCGGACTCAAGGCTCAGCATCACCTTGACCGGCTCCCGGAGCGATTCGAGCTTCGACACCACGGGGATCACGATCGCGCCGGTCGTGCCGCCCAGGATCGCGCCCAGCAGCAGGCCGTGCAGCCAGGCACCCTGCAACACCCAGACGTAGAAGGCCGCCGTCGTCAGCATGGTCGCGGTGAAGACCGCGAGGGTGAACAGGATCGCGACGGGAGTTTCCTTCATCACCTTGGCCAGTTGCATGTTCAATCCGCCGTCGAAGAGGATGATGAGGAGGGCGAGCGTCCCGAAGTAGGGGGCCAGCGCGATGACGTGCGTCGCGTTGGTCAGGTTCAGCACGGGTCCGAACAACACGCCCAGGCCGATAAGAAACAGCACGCTCGGGACGCCGGTTTCCTTGAACAGGAGCTCGCCGGCCAGCCCGATCAAAATGACCAGGCCGACCAGGCCGAGGACCGTTTCAACGCTGAGCGATTCCATCACGCCTCACACGGGCAATCGTTGGGCCCACTATCACAAGACCCCGCCCGACCGTAAACCGGCGGCGCGCACCCGGCGGCGTGGTACGAACGCGCCGGGCGCCTTTTTTTCAGCCACGGCGTCGGCTATGAACCGGAGCCACGGTTTTTGGCGATGTTCTTGATGATCTCCGCCGCCACGTCCCGTCCGCCGAGGCCGAAGGCGATCGCAAAGCCCAACCCGACGGCGGCCAGGATGATCTGAATCGAGGACGTGATGATGGTGGTATCGATGTCGATCTGCTCCAGCGCCATGATGCCGGTGAACACGACCACCACCACGCGAACCAGTTTCGAGAGGGCCGTGGCGCCATCGAGCTTGTTGGCCGTGGCCGCGTTCAGCACGATCTCGCCGAAAAAGTGGCCCAGCAACAACCCTCCGGCCACCACCAGCACCGCGCCGATCAGCTTGGGCACGAACAGCACGAACCGTTCCAGCAACTGCGACACCACGGTCAACTGGACCGCGTTCGCCGCCGAAACCAGGAACAGCAGGATGATGAGCCAGTAGACCAGGAACCCGATCACGTAGGACGGCGACTTGCCGAAGCCGAGCCGCGTGGTCAGCTCGTTCACCTTGATCATCTCCGTGTATTCGTCCAGCTTGGTGAAGCGGAAAAATCTTTCGACGCCGGCGCGGGCCACCCGTCCGACCACCATGCCGATGAGCAGCAGCACCAATGCCGCCAGGATGGACGGCATCTTGACCAGGATGGAACCCAGCAATTGTTGAAACGGCACGATCAGGAACGACAACCAGTCTTGCGGCATGCGCACCTCCCGGGAAAGAGTTTGTTACTTGCTCGTGGATCACGTGATGAGACGGCGCCGGTTTGGCGTCAGGCCGGAGTGTGGGATGATCCGGTAAAAAAGTCAACCGCAAGATATAAACGCGTCGACAGCCTGCCGCGCGCGTCAGACGGGAGAGGTCGGGCGAATCAGCCGGCCCATCGTCAGGCCCTGCACGAGGATTGAAAAGACGACGACGGCGTAGGTGATCGTCACGATCGCATCGCGCGACGGTCCGGGCGGCAGCGACAGGGCCAGGGCGACGGAGATGCCTCCCCGAAGCCCGCCCCAGGTCAGGATCGCGATGGTCCGTTTGCTAAACTCCCGCACGAAGCTGAACAGCTTGACCTGCGCCCCGACGCTCAGCAGGCGGGCGAGCAGGACGATGGGAATCGCGAGCAGCCCCGCTTCCACGTACTCCGTCCGATAGCTCAGCACCAGCACCTCCAGGCCGATCAGGACGAAGAGCACCGCGTTCAGGATCTCGTCGATCAGGTCCCAGAAGGCGTCCACGTGCCCGCGTGTCTTGTCGGACATCGCCAGCCGCCGGCCCTGGTTGCCGATCAGCAGGCCCGCCACGACGACGGCGAGGGGTCCCGATGTGTGCAGCGCGTCGGCCAGGGCGAAGCTGCCCGTCACCAGCGCCAGCGTGATCAGAATCTCGACCTGGTAGTTGTCCACCGACTTCAACATCGCATAGGCCGCGTACCCCAGCACCAGGCCGAGCACGACGCCGCCGAGGGCCTCTTCGGCAAAGAGCTGGGCGACATCGAGGGCGCCGACCGACTCCCTGGGTATCAGGCTCGCGATCACGGCGAACACGACCACGCCGACCCCGTCGTTGAACAACGATTCGCCCACGATCTTGACCTCGAGCGCCTTGGGCAGGCGGGCCTGCTTGATCAGCCCCATGACCGCGATGGGATCGGTCGGAGAGATCAGCGCCCCGAACAGCAGGCAGTAGATGAGCGGAAGATGGAGGCCGATCAGGTCGAAGCCGTAGTACCCGAGCAGCCCGGTGATGAAAGTCGACAGGACCACGCCGACGGTGGCAAGGGTGCCGACGACCCACTTCAGGTCAAGGAGTTGGCTCAAATTGACGTGCAGGGCGCCTGCGAACAAGAGGCAGCTCAGCATGCCGTGCAGCACCGCTTCGTTGAAGTCGATCCCGCCCATGAACTGCCGGACCTGTTCCTCCACCCCGCCGACGACCTTGCCGGCAGCCAGCACGCCCAGCGACATGACCAGGGCGCTGGCCATCAGGCCGATGGTCAGCGGCAGTTTCAGGAACCGATGGTTCACATAGCCGAAGACGGCCGACAGGCAGAGGAGAATCGTGATGGTATTGAACAGGCTCATGTTCCCTCGTGGCGGCGCCAGCGACCCGGCCGGCCCGCCAGGGGCCGACCATGCCGTTGGCCGGATGGTCGGACCATCCTTACCCGACGGTCCGGCGCGATGCAAGGCGCTTCGCACGGAGGCCGCCGCCTCGTGAGCGTGGCGTGTATCCCTTGCTTGCCAACCGACATTGTCTTGTGGAAAGGTGTCTCCCATCGCCACCGGTCCATATGATGAGAAGAGAGGGAACTGATCGCCCTTCGCATGAAATGCACGCGCGCCGGCCGGGACGAGGACTGAAGACGCGCATGTGGACGTCCGGCGCGCGAGGGACACCGGGAACAGGCGGGCCATCCTGCCTGTCGTGGCTGCTCCTGTGCCTGTTCACGTTCGGCCCCCTCCCGCCGGCGGCGGGCGGCTCCGGGGAATTGCGCGGCGTGATGATCGTGGCGGGCCACGGTCCCGAACGTCCCGTGATCGACACGCTCGCCCGCGCCTTCGAGAGGGCCCATCCGGGAACCGCCGTGGACGTCAAATGGAACCGGAACTTCCGCACGGCCTGGATGGTCAAATCCGGAAAGGCCGACCTTGCGGTGACGGGCACGGACGATCCCGGCCTGGCCGCGACCACCGTCGCTTGGGACGGGATCGCGGTCATCGTCAACTTTTCCAACCCCGTCAATGAAGTGACGTCCGGCCAGCTCCGTGACCTGTTTTCAGGAAAGACCCTGTCGTGGTTTGATTTGAATGAACGTGCCTCGGAGACCGTCGAAGTGATCCGGCGGCCGGACCACCGGAACGTCACGGCCGGCTTCGAAGAATCGCTCGGTATCATGGGCGGCATGAGCAAGTCGGCCCTGATCCTGCGCGCAGACCAGACGGTGCTCCGCCGGGTGTCCGGCCGGCTCGGCGCCATCGGATACCTGTCGCTGGGAGCCGCCCTGGAGGCCGTGAAGTTCGGCACGCCGGTCCGGATCCTCATCGTCGACGGAGTTGAACCGGGCGAGCCGACCGTAAGAAATGGCCGATACAAACTGCGCCGACCGGTCCTCTTCCTGGCCGGCAAGCGCCCCCAGCCGCTTCGCGACGCCTTCGTCGCCTTCGCCCTGTCTCCGGCAGGGCAGCGGATCATCGGCCGCCAGTATTATCGGTTGGCGCACTAGGCGGATGCCGACCTTCGCCGTGACGATGGCGCCGGTCAGGAGGGATCGCCACGCAGGATCCCCCGCGTCCGCCGCGACGCCCGCACGGCGTCGGCATTGACGGAAAAGTCGGGGCCGGGAGACAAGGGTACGCGGGCTGTGCCCGCGTGTCTCCGTCCCGCGGAACCGGCGGAGCGAGACACGGTCGAACGGGCGCGGATGCGGGCTTGCGGAGCCGACGCGAAGGCCCTTCCGAGCGTCCGGTGGCGGACGCGCCCCGGGATCCCGCGTTCCCCCCCCCCGCTCCCTCATGAACGGAGCCCCATGCCGTCGTGGAGGCCGGTCGACACGTTCAGGCATCGGGGGAAACCCGACCTGTCTTGACAGTCTGCAAGTGGCCGGACTACAAAGGCGCATGCGCAATCGCGCCCATCGTTTCCGCCCCGCACGGATTCGCCGCCCGGCGGGCGGCCGGCGGCTCACCGCCCTGCCGCTACTGGGCGCGCTCTTCCTCTGCCTGTGCCCGATTCAGCAAGCGACCGGGGTGACGGCTCCGGTCGCCCCGGGGAGGGAAAGCGACGCGGCGGCTCCGCGACCTCGCGACACCGACGCTCCTTCTTCATCTGGCACGGCGGACAGCCATTACAACCTCGGACTCGCCTTGAAAACGAAAGGGGATCTCGACGGCGCCATCTCGGAATACCGGGAGGCGCTCCGGAAGGATCCGGACCATGCGGAAGCTCACCACGGCCTCGGCCTGGCGCTGAAGACCAAGGGGGACCTGGACGGCGCCATCGCCGAGTACCGCGCCGCGTTGCGCCTGCGCAAGGACTGGGGGGCGGTCCACAACAACCTCGGAGTCGCGCTCGAAGCAAAGAAGGATCTGAACGGCGCCATCGCCGAGTACCGCGCCGCCATCCGCCTGCAGCCCGACAACGCGATGGCCCATTCCAACCTCGGCATTGCGTTGGAGGCCAAGGGGGATCTCGACCGGGCCATCGCCGCCTATCGGACGGCCATCCGCCTGCAGCCCGACAACGCGGCCGCCCACAACAACCTCGGTCTCGCGCTCGAGTCGAAGGGGGATATGGACAATGCCGTCGCCGAATACCGCACCGCGCTGCGCATGCAAGCCGGCCCGACCGCGGCCCGCTACAGCCTGAACCTCGGAGGGGCGCTCCACGACAAGGGCGACTTGGAGGGAGCCTTGGGCGCCTACCGGACGGCGCTCCGCCTCCAGCCCGAGGACCCGAAGACTCACTACCTCGTCGGGCTCGTGCTCAAAGCCAAGGGCGACCTTGACGCCGCGATCGCCGAGTACGGCGAGGCCCTCCGCCTGCAGCCCGACAACGCCGCCGCCCACCACCACCTCGCAAGCGCGCTCCACGACAAGGGCGACCTCGACGCCGCCGTCGCCGAGTATCGCGAGGCCCTGCGCCTGCAACCCGGTAACGCGACGGTCCACTACAACCTGGGTGTTGCCTTCGTGGCAAAGGCTCAATCGGCGGACGCGGTCCGTGAATTCCGCGCATTCCTGAAACTGGCCCCGTCCACTCCCCGGAATCGAAAAATGATCGAGCAGGTGCGGGCCAAGCTTGCGGTGCTGGCGCGATAACGCTCCCGGCGGCGCCGAACGTCCATGCTTCCAGGCGCGCGACTCTCGGCGAGGAGCAGGCATGCAAGAGAAGCGAGGATCATCTGCTAACGGGAGGGCTTGAGATGACGCATCGGAGGTCTCGGAAACGGCAGGGATGGCTCGTCGGCATGCTCGCCGGACTGCTCGGCCTCGGCGGATGTCTCTCCCCGGTCACAATGCACCGGGCGGTCATCGAGTACGACAAGACGAACTCGCACCTGGAAGCGGAGCTGCTGCTGCTCAACATCGCGCGCTCCCGGCACTTCCACCCGATTCACTTCACCACGATCGCGAGCATCGCCGCGACCTTCGAATTCGAGGCGAACACCGGGCTTTCCCGCGCGTTCGTGCAAAGCCCCGGCGCCGACACGCTGTCCCTCACGATGAACAGCCGGGTGGCCGAGAAGCCCACCGTGACGATCGTGCCGATCCAGGGCGAAGAATTCACCAGCCGGATCCTCACCCCCTTCGATGAGTCAAAGCTGGCGTTCCTGTTCCAGCAAGGCGTCGAGCCGGCCATTCTGTTTCGGCTCATGGCCCGCGAGATCGACCTGTTCGGGTACGGCGAATCGGCCACGCTCCGCAACTCGCCGCACCTGAAGAAAGAGTACGTCGAGTTCCGCCGCCGCGTCCTGCACCTCTCCTCGCTGAATCTGGCGCACTCGCTCTACGTCGGCCCGATCGTCTACAAGGACGAGGTGCCGGTGTTCATCGGCCGCGAGCCCGCCACCGGCGACATGATGCGCGGGTTGGACAAGATACTGGATGCCCTGGACAAGGGACATCGCTGGATCGCGGCGAGCGACAACGATCCGTTCATTCTGACGCGCAAGGTGGTCGGCAGGATCGTGATCACGAATTACGATCCGAACAAGCTCACGAACGAGGAGCGCCGCTCTCTGAATCGGGAAGCGCAGGGCTACCCGCGGAATGCCGTCCTCGTGGACATCCGCCCCGACAAGCCGGGCGGAGACTATCCCCTCCACGGGGTCATCATTCTCAGGGGCTTCAACGCGATCATGCGATTCCTCGCGCTGGGGATCGCCGCGGACCCGGAATTTCACGTGGACAAGGACAAGCGGACGGGCGAGATCCCACGCAGCCCTCCGTGGACGATCGCGATCGAGGAGACCAAGTCCCGTCCCACCGACGAGGACGCCGCCTTCGCGGTCGAGTACGAAGGTCTCTGGTACTCGATCCGGAAGGCACGCCAGGAAGAAGGCGTAATCGCCCCGTGGAACCAGGAGGCGTTCCGCGTGTTGAGCCAGCTCTATCAGATGACGGTGACGGACGTGTCGAAGGTGCCGACTCCCGCGATCACCATCGCCAAATAACCGGCGGGGACGGCTCAAGAAAGGCTGGACATCTGTCGGGGACGGTGCGGTATACTGGGCCTGCCTTTTAGGTTGACGGCCGCGCTCCGATCAAAGGAGCAGTCACCAATACGACGAATGAGGTCCGCGGCCGGGGAGGGATCCGATCATGATCAAACAACTCTTCAGTGTGGCAGGCGTTCCCTTGCTGCTTGGTTTCATCGCTGCTGCGCCCGCCGAGGCGGTAGAGCTGGCGCCTGACCCCCATGCGCCTGCCCCTCATGCGCCTGCGAAAGTCGCCGCCGAAGCATCCGAATCCGGTCCTCAGACGATCAAGGGCGAGGTGGTCAAGATCGACGGTCGCTTCTACGTCGTGAAGGACCAGCAGGGCAAGGAAATTCGCCTGCTGGTGAGCAAGGACACAGAGATGGCGGGGGTCTTCAAGTCGGGCGACAAGATCGAGGTCCAGACCTCGCCGATCGAGCACGCCATGTCCATCTCAACGGCCGGCACGCAACCGCGCGAAGTGGGAACCACGTTACAGGCGGTCACGGGCGAACTGGTGAAGATCGAGGGCCAGCATTATATCGTCAAGGACCACGCCGGCAAGGAACTGCGCCTCCACGTGGGCGAGGACACCAAGGTGGCTGATTCCTTGAAACCGGGCGCCATGATCGAGGCGCTGATCTCGCCGGTCGAGCACGCCGTGTTCATCAAGGCGGGAAAGTAATCCCCGGGGAGGATTCCCCGGACCGCCGCGCGTGGCCGGAGCCGACGACAGCGCTCTGATACGCCCTTCCCCAAACCCTCCGGACCTCCCGAAAACACCAGGTGACAGCCCGGCGCCATCCGGCCCCCGCCATTTCCGCCCCATGGCAATTCCGTCGAATGACACATGGGCCGACCGCCGGCTGACGGTCCAACCGCCCTTTCCGGTCGATTCGAGGAGGGATAGTCCGGGACTTTCGCTGGCGCGGAGGGCAGGCCTGACGCGGGGAAGTGACCCTACGGGCCTTGGGGAACGGGCGCAGCCGGCGGGACAGGAACGGACGGTTCACTCCCGGGCTGCCGGCCGTCGACCGTCTTGCCGAAGAACTTCGCCGTACGCGTTTCGAGGTCGATCACGTAGGTCGCCCATTTCTGGAAGCGCCGCTGCGCTTCCTGTGAAGTCTCCGCATAGGCGAGTCCGTTAAAAAATTTCTCGACGTCCGGAAGCAGCCGGAGCAGGTCATGGGCCTCGTCGAGCTGCCGTTCGATCCGCTTGATCTGCGGCTCGATGTGGTAGTGCTGGATGTACTGGGAGGCCGCGATCCAGACCGCGCCGGTGACCGGCGCCGCCACCGCGGCCGTGGCGAAGATCACGCCGATGGAGGACAGTCCCGCCGCGCCTCCCACGATCGAGTCCGCCGTCGAATAGTCGTTTGTGAGCTCCTCGTTGTCCCCGAGGCTGACCTCCAGCGCCTCGATGTAGGCTCTCAGGCTGTACTCGATGTCGTAATAAGTCTTGAGCAGTCCCTGCGCGGTCGGTTTGCGCTCGGCATCGAGCCGCGAGGTATTGAGCAAATCGGTGTCGACCATGAGTCCCAGATAATCCATCGGGACGGAGCGCTGGTAGTCGCCGGATTTCGGGACGGGCGTCGCGCAGGCCGCCAGCAGCAGGCCCAACATGCCGAACAGCAGGGTTCTCGACGCCGTCGCGATCATGCGGGACGGCAAGGTCCCATCATGCGCCTAGCGGGCATCGGCCGGGGCGCTCTTGTCGTTCGGTTCCGCCGGCAGCGGCGTGATGATCGGGACGGCGGGAGGACGGCTGAGTTCCGGCGGGTCGGTCAGCGTGCTCGTGCGGAAGGTCAGGAAGATGAAGATCGTATACTGTCTCCACGCGGCCGTCTTGGTGTACCAGGGAGTGGCGAGGGCCAGCTTGCCCGTCCCGGCCTCGTAGATGTTCATGGCATACCGGACATACCCGATTTCACGGATGAACTTGTAGAGCGGCAATTCCGGCAGGGCGATGGGGATCAGTCCGCCCTGCACCTGCGGCATGCCGAAAAAGCTCTGATCCAATTCAGTGCCCAGCGCCTGGACCATCACGCGCACCACGTACTGCGCCTGATCGCGACGGTCCATGACCCGAACGCCCTGCGTCCTGGCCAGATGCCCCGCCACGGCGTCCCGGACATAGTACTGATCGGGCGTCAGGCCGGCCACCTCCATAACCACGGAAGCATCCTTGAGGATCGGCACTGAAACGTCTTCGAGACTGCGCTCCACCGCCTGGCTCAGCAGCAGTTGCTCGGTGGCGGCCCGCGGCGACTTCGACGAATCACGCGTGACGCCGCATGCCGGCAGCAGGCAGGCCGTTACAAGGAACACGGAGAGGAGCCACCGGTATGCAGGTCTGGGTGCCATGAGCGTTGGCTGAGCCGGTTGAGACATATGAACCAGCCCGAGGACGGAGTCAAGTGCGGGGTCCGCTCGGCAGGCTCAGACTGCAGCGCAACTGCGTCGAGCCTGAAGAAAAGGTGGGATCAGGGAGACCGAGGTCAAGCGGCCTCCCGAAGAGTTCCTACTTTGGGCTTAGAGGGACGTCCAGGCTGAGAGACACAGCCTTGACGATGTCGGTTTCCTGCTCAAACGCTTTCAGGAGTCGATCCTTGGACTGCGATTGCGGGAGATCAACCTCCACGCTGTACCATCCGCCGTTGACAGGCCCTTTGTGCCCCCGGATCTCCCTGACCCATTGATCGATCCGCTCATCAGGAATGCCCTCCTGGAACGAGACCCAGAATTGGAAGGATTGCGCCTGGTTCGCGAGCCGGGCCTCCGTCACGACGGTCCGCACCTGAAGTTGCGCGACCTCACGGCTCAGCTTCTCGTTCGAAACCGACAGGTTCCGGAGCCGGTCATGAATCTGCGTGCGCTCGGCCGCCGCGTCGTTCAGTTGGGCAAGGAAGAAGGTTTCGTACTCCTGGTGTGATCGGCCATATCTCTCAACGTTTTTCGCCACGCGGTGCAGCCCCGCGATCTTGCGCTTTTGGGCCAGGAGTGCCCGTTCGACTTCATCCTGGGAACGAACTACCTGGGCCAGCCTCTGCTCCTGTCTGGCAAGCGCGTCCTGGGCCGCAGTGAGTTGCCTGTTCAGCAAATCACCATCCACCGCAACCCGCCCCCACCTCTGAGAGTCGGTCACCCGATCAGTCACGAGGGCCAGCACGGAGATGGCCAGCACGACCTGGGCCAGTACGCCCGCTCTCGCCCACAGGACCGCGTGCGGCGTGGGGGCGGAAGCGCCGGCCACGCTTCCACGAGCGGGGGCGTGAAATGTTCTGATGTGATGCAGGATACCTCCGGCAAGAGAACCCAGCATGCGTTGGATACGATGGAGCACGGGATGCGCCGAACAGGAAACCGCCCTGACCGTCCCTCGACCGTGGTCGGTATATGCGCTCAGCTCGATGTTGGCCGCACCGATTCCGAACCGGACAGACTTGGCGCCGCTTTCCGGCATGCAGAGGCCGCCGACCAACCGTCCGGACTCCGTCCGGACTTCGACCAGATGGAGAGGACGCTCGCGGCTTTCGAAGACCAGCGTGGCGCCGGCACCGGCGCGATCCAGCGCACCGATGTTTTCCTGGTCCACGAACACCTGCAGCGAACCGCCCTCGATCCCCTTCCGAAGATCCCGGGTCGAGCGAAGCGCGCTAAGAAGAAGCTCGCGATAATCGTTGTCCTGATCGTTCCGTCCCATTTCCATTGCGACCTCCCGTCCCTGACACGACAAGGACCATGTCGCCGCCCCGTTGCAACGGCCGTATCTGCAGATCAATCAGCGGCGCCGGCACACCCGGGCATTCATCCCGCCTGAGCTCATGGACATCTCCGAGGCACTTGCGGCACAGCACGAGATGCCAGCCCCGGTAGTCAAATCCGCAATCGTCCCTGAACAGGTCAGTCCATTGCTGGCGGCTGAGACATGGGAAGTGCCGCGGTTCGCTTTTCCGGTAGTGCGCCTGCATGGCAACCACCAGGCGGCCGGCCTCGGCATTAAAGGCATCGGGCCGCCGGCGCTTGCGTTCCTCCAGCTCGAGCAGTTCCGTGTCGGTCAATCCGATCTCTTCCATCGTCCGCTGCCAGCCGCTTCGTCTCCAGCGTTCGTAATTCTTGTAGACGCGCTGGCTCTGAGTCGGATCAAGGTTCAACAACTTCACCACGTGGCCCTGCCCGTACCCGTAACAGTGATGGAACAGGGCTATCAGCGCATCCCGGCTGACCATCGACCGTGAGATCAGTCCGTCCAGGAAACGACCCAGCGGCGACGCCAAGTCCTCGTGATGCGTGATGGGTTCAGGCCGGCTGAAATGCTTCGCGATCAAACTGTCCAACAAAAAGAGCGGCCGGCAGGGCACTTCAGCCTGCCCACAGACCAGAAACCGCTCCAGCAACTCATAGCCCCACCGGAGCGCCAGCTTCTCGTGCCCCACGTCCTCCACCCACTGGCCCGTGTCGCGCAGGAAGCGTCGAGTCTGGGTCGCGGCATGATCAAGCAATTCCGGTAGCGCCTCAGCCGTGAGACAATCGAATTCCTCGGCCGTCGCGACCAGCGCCCGCAACTTCATGGAGATGCTCTCGCGATCCGCCACGCTTCACCCTCTCAATTCCATGCAAAGTATGCCATAGCCTATCCGGGACGGGCTACGAATTTCGCTTGGACATTTCACAGCCTTCCCCCCCTGTTTTGTCTATTGGGAGCCTGGTCATCGGTCTGGTATGAAATGGGCACGGGCTCGCTCCGTCAACGAAGGTGCGAAGGTGTTTTCAACACAACTATCTCAAGTAGGCATGACGATGAAAAAGCTTATCGGATTGATGGCATTGGCGCTGCTGCTGAGTTTCAGTACATCAACGCTCGTGTTTGCTGGTGACCCGACTCCCGCCCCCGCTCCGACGGACGAGCAGGACAAGAAGAACCCGAGCGGGCCAAAGGCCGATGCTGGTGACGAGAAGAAGGACGAGAAGAAAGACGACAAGGGTGGCAAGTAAGCCTCAAGAAA
>DASWIN010000183.1:0-4401 GCA_036397655.1 Nitrospiraceae bacterium
CGCGTCCATCCGGGCCCGATATTCGGCCAACTGGTCCCGCAACAGTTGCTGCTGGAGCAGGACATACTGAGGATCTCCATCCGCCGGAGCATCGAAGGTGGACTTCCCCGCGATCACGGCCCGAAGCCGTGCGGCTTCGACTTTCGCAGCGCGATGCTCGTTGGAAACCCGGTCGCGATCGGCCCGATTCTGTGTCGGATCGAGTTCTACCAGCACGTCGCCCTTCTTCACCACCTGTCCATCCTGCACATGGATCGCCGCAACGATGCCATTTTCGAACTGCTGGATGACTGGTTGAATGACTTTGGAGTACCCGCTGGGAATAACCTTCCCCTGGGCGACCGCCACGATGTCGATCTTGCCGACGCTGGACCAGACGATGCCTGCCACGAAGACCAGCATGATCGTCCAGGCAATGGCCCGACCGATCGGCGAAGGCGGGGCATCCTGAATCTCCAGCACAGCGGGGAGAAACTCGGCTGCCTTGCCCTGCGGCAGGACCCGCTCCGGTTGCAGGCGCTCATCATCCCGTGCCGCCCGCCAGACATCCACATATTTTGAAACAATATTAGACATATTATTCAATGAGATAAACACCTTACCTCATGTCATACATAATTTCCTAATTGGCCCGCGCTGCCGTGCCATCGACGATGGTAAGGGGATTTTCCTGCAACTTATGTAGCCTGGCATAGTACCCGCCGCGACGGATCAGATCATCGTGCGTCCCCCGCTCGATGATCTCCCCCTTCTCGATCACATAGATACAATTGGCGGGCCGCACCGTGCTGAGCCGGTGGGCAATGATGAAGACCGTCCGGCCTTTGCAGATCTGCACGAGATTGCGCTGAATGATCGCCTCGGATTCGTAGTCCAGTGCGCTGGTGGCTTCATCGAAAATCAGAATCCTCGGATTCGTGACCAGCGCGCGCGCGATGGCGATCCGCTGCCGCTGGCCGCCGGAGAGCGAACAGCCATGCTCCCCGACCATCGTGTCGTAGCCTTCTTGCAACTCCAGGATGAACTCGTGGGCGCCGGCGAGCTTGGCGGCCTGAACGACCGCTTCCATGGAAATGCCGGGATCGGCCAGGGCGATGTTGTCGCGCACGGTCCGATTGAACAGAAAATTCTCCTGCAGCACGACACCAATCTGCCGGCGGAGCCAGGCCGGATCCACCTGGGCGAGATCGATCCCGTCAACCAGAATCCGTCCCCGCTCGGGAACATAGAGCCGTTGCACCAGCTTCGCAATCGTGCTCTTGCCGGACCCCGACCGCCCGACGAGGCCGATCACCTGGCCCGGTTCGACGATCAACGACACCTTGCGGAGAATTTCCTGTCCGTCAGGCCGGTAGCGGAAACTCACCTGGTCGAACTCGACGCGGCCGGTCAGCTTCGGCAAGGTCGTCCGGCCGGGATTGTAGGCCGGCTCCGGCGTCGTATTCAGGACGTCGCCCAGCCGCTGCATGGAAATACCGACCTGCTGAAACTCCTGCCACAGGTTCACAATGCGGAGCATCGGGCTCGTCGCCTGCCCTGCCAGCATATTGAATGCGATCAGCTGGCCGATGCTCAAGGCACCGCTCATCACCTGATAGGCCCCGACCCACAGAATCACGATCGTAGTCGTACGCTGGATAAAGGACGCCATCTGGCTGGTCACCGTGATCAAGCTGGTGGCCCGGAAGCTGGCCTGCACGTAGGCGGCAAGTTGCTCCTCCCACTTACGCTGCAACGGCGGCTCCACCGCCATGGCCTTCACGGTCTGGATGCCTGAAATGGATTCGACGAGAAACGCTTGGTTCTCCGCACCACGGTTGAATTTCTCGTTGAGCCTGGCCCGGATCACCGGTGTAATCACGATTGAGATGGCGGCATAGAGAGGAATCGTCACCAGCACCACCACCGTCAAGGTCACGCTGTAGAACAGCATCACCGCCAGAAAGACCACGGTGAACAGCAGATCCAGGACGACGGTCACGGAATTGCTGGTGAGAAACTGGCGGATATGCTCCAGCTCGCGGACACGCGCGACCGTGTCGCCGACCCGCCGCGCTTCGAAATAGGCCAGGGGCAGCGCCAGCAGGTGCCGAAAGAGCTGCGCACCGAGGCCGACATCGATCCGGTTGGTCGTATGCGAAAACAGATAGGTGCGCAGGCCGCCCAACACGGCCTCGAATAAGGCCAGGCTGATCATGCCGATCGTCAGCACGTGCAACGTGGTGAGCCCCTTGTGGACCAGCACCTTGTCGATCACGACCTGGGTAAAGAGCGGCGTCAGGAGCCCGAATACTTGCAGGAAGAAGGAGCCCAGCAGCACCTCGCCGAGCAGCCGGCGATACTTGACGATCGCAGGGATGAACCAGGTGAAGTCAAACCGCCAATCCTCCGGCCGAAGCCCGGCGCGCTTGGTCACCAGCAGCAGTTCGCCGTTCCATTGTTCTTCAAACGCTTGACGGGAGAGGATCGTGGGGTTCGGCTCAGTCGGATTTTGAATGAGCACCTTATCGGCTTCGACCTTGGCGAGAACCACATAGCGGCCGTCGTTCATCCTGGCCATGGCCGGCAAGGGCGTGCCGGCCAACTTGGCCCAGATACTCTGCACGAGGCCGGCCGTGAAGCCGAGATGCCCGGCGGCGCGCAGCAGATCTGTATCGGTCAGCGTCTTGCTCGGCTCGCCGAACTGATGGCGCAACTGGTCGCCGTTCGCCGGTACGCCAAAGAATCGGGCCAGGATCAGCAGGCACATCAGCCCGGGGTCTACATGCGGTGGAGAAGATGTTCCTGTTGTCCCGGATTGCTCGGATGTGGACGTATCCTGCATGGCGCCACTTCATTAGGATTCCGTGTATTTGAGCCGCAGTCTACGACGGTGTCAAAATTCAGTCAAGCACGCAGCCCACGAGCCGTTGACAAGCCCGGCACCCGCGCCTAAGATGCCGCTCGGTTCGAACAGAATTCGAACGGGCTTCAACCTTTTCCGGCCTGGAATCACCGAGACCTGTGCTAAGGGTTAGCAAGCGTCGGTGCTAGAATCGTCACTGCCCAACATCGAGCTGGAACGCATGACCCTTCATGAACTCAGCACCTCTCTCCACAACTGCCAGCGCTGCAAACTCGCTAAATTAGGCCGGACCCAGGTGGTTTTCGGCACCGGGAACCCGGCTGCGAGCATCATGTTCGTGGGCGAGGCGCCGGGATTTAACGAGGATCAGAAAGGCGAGCCGTTCGTCGGCGCGGCAGGGAAGCTGCTCGATAAACTCCTGGAATCCGCCGGGTTGTCACGCTCGCAGGTGTATATCGCGAATGTCATCAAGTGCCGGCCGCCCAACAATCGCGACCCGGAACCGGATGAAGTCGACACCTGCAAGCCGTTCCTGTTGCAGCAGATCGAATTGATCAATCCCAAGCTGGTCTGCACGCTGGGCAACTGGGCGACGCAGACGATCCTGGAAAAGAAAGTCGGCATCACGAAGGTGAAGGGGCAGGCGATCAAGCTGGAACGGTTTGTCGTGTTCCCCCTGCTCCACCCTGCGGCGGCGCTGCACCAGGGCAATTTACTGGAGACGCTCAAAGAGGATTTCAAGAAACTCAAGGCCTATCTGGACCGCATGGACGCGCCTGCGGTCCCGACTCCGTCGACTGCGTCCGCACCATCCTCCACGCCGCCCGCTACACCGCAATCCCAGCTCGACCTATTCGGATCCTGAGTTCGTTCCCATCCTCTCTGCCGAGGAATCCTTCTATTACTCCCACAGTTCAGGGCCAAATGGCCTTCCCGGAAAGGAGCAATAGGCTTTGCCATTTCACCTTTATCTCTTACACTTCGCCATCGCGGCGGGCTAGGTTACTCAGCAAAGAGAAAAAAGAAACCACTACATGCTTGTTGAAGTCAGGAAGGAGTGTCCATGCGCATTACGGTCCTGAGTGTCGCGTCAGGTTTGCTTACTGGTGCTGTCCTGCTGTGCATCCCGCCCGTCCACGCGGCCGGCGAACATGAAGTCGCCGACCTGCTGATCAAGATGGTCCAAGCCGGTCGGACAGTCATGGCGAAACACCAGCCGGTGATCAACAATCCGGACCTTGTCGACAAGGGCTTCACCCCCGCCGTCTTCGAAAAAGAGATCACGCAAATATATCTTGATAAAGCCAAGTACGATCTTTCGCAGCCCGCGAAAACGCCCCAGGACAAGCTCCTGCATGCGCTCCTGCGGGCCGGCAAGGACGTCGTGGCCGATCATCAGCCGGCCATCAACCTGCCCGGCATCGCCTACAAGAACTTCATCCCCGCCGTGTGGGCCCGCAAGACCGGCGAGAAGTTCGAGAAGGCCACCGGCATCCGCCTGAAACTGACCAGCGCCAATTACCGCTATCGGGGCAACAAGCCGGACGAGTTTGAAG
>DASWIN010000184.1:0-2945 GCA_036397655.1 Nitrospiraceae bacterium
GGAGGGTTGCCGTGAACGAAAAGGGCCTGCGGTTCGAACGAATCGGCACAGACCGGCACTACAACATCGTGCTGCACATCGGCGCCACCTACGTGCCGGTGAGCGACGAAACCCTCGAGGCGCTGAAGGGCCAGGCCCTCCTGCCGGCCGAGCGCTTTCTTGAAGTCCTCGTCGAAAAAGTCGGCTACTCGTCCTACCTCAAGGAACAGATCCGCGCCGAACTGAAAACCAGCGGCGATCCTCACACGCAAATCACCGTCCTGCAGGGCGCCATCCGCGATCTTTAAACCCAGGTTAAGGCTTAGGTTAAGGTTGAGGAAAACCTTCCCGGTTGGTTTTTCTCAGCCTCAGCCTTAACCTCAACCTTCCTTTATGCGTCCCATGTGCCACCGATGCTGAACAGGTGACTCAGGATCGCGCTCTTCTTGGCCTGGTCCTTCTCGAACTTGAGCGCCT
Organism: Nitrospiraceae bacterium; assembly: GCA_036397655.1. Classification (GTDB taxonomy): domain Bacteria; phylum Nitrospirota; class Nitrospiria; order Nitrospirales; family Nitrospiraceae; genus 2-02-FULL-62-14. Next base: position 457 of record DASWIN010000184.1, read on the forward strand.
TCGTGAAATGTTCCATGGCGAGGGTGCTCTTGCCCCGCTCCGCATAGATTCGCGCCACGCCGTGATAGGCGCTGCCGTCCTCCGTATTGATTTTCAGCGCATGGTTGAACGCTTCCAGGGCGTCATTCTTGTGGCCCTTGTTGAAGGCAATCCAGCCGATCGCCGTGTAGGCCGGTGAGAAATCGGGATCGGCCTGAATCGCCGCGCCGTATTCTTTCACTGCCAGATCCATCCGGTTGCGCGTTTCATACAGGCCGCCCAGCGCGAAGCGGACTTCCGCGTCGTTCGGGTTGAGCCGGAGCGCTTCCTGATATTCCTTCAGCGCCGGCTCCTGTTTGCCCTGTTCGGCCAGCGCGCAGGCAAGATTGGCATGGGCGACGGCATCGTTGGGATTCATCTTGATGACCTCGCGAAACTGCGGGATCGCCATCTCCAGGCTGCCCTGCACCTGATAGACCACGCCCAGGTTCGTGCGGGCGGGCGCATAGGCCGGGTCGAGTTTGACCGCTTCGCGGTAGGCCTTGATCGCCATCTCGGGCCGCTCGGCGCGCTCGTGAATCTGCGCGAGGAAGAAATGCGGATAGGGTGATTGCGGCGTCAGCGCGATGGCCTTCTTGTAATGTTCGACCGATTGCTCGGATTGCCCGGCCTGCGCGAGGAAGAGACCCATGACCAGATGGACATGGCCCTGTTCGGAATGTTTTGCCACCATCGCCTCGACCCATTCGCGGACCTTGGCCAGATCGTCCGGCTCTTGCAGCGCCTGCGTGTGAATCTGCCAGGCGGCCGCGAACTCGCCGCGAATCAGGTGGGCGGCATTCAGCGCGAAGGCTGCGCGGGGATCCGTGCGCGCGGTCCGCGCCAGGGCCTGCGACCAGACGGAGGCCTCCCGGAAGACCTTCGCCCAGTCTCCGCCCACGATGGCGGATTCGATGTGATCGGTGTGCTCGGCCATCGCGGCTACCGGGTCAGGTTGTCTTCTTCGTCCGGCGGCGTGGCGTTGATCAACCCGCCCAGGTAGGGATGATGCTCGGCGAGTTTCTGTTTCATCAGCCAGGCGACGGTGCGGTAGGACCAGTGGCCTTTGACGCCGGAGCGCAGCTTGGAGAGGTATTCCGCCTCGGCATAATCCATTTTGAAGAGGCACCGGACCTTGAACCCGAACGGGATCGCGTAGAGCGCCGCCTCCTGGCTGGCCTTTCGGAGCCGCTCGATGTCCGACCTGACCGCATCCATCGCGGAGCGGTAGTCCCGTTCCAGTCCCGCCTCGGTCAGGACCGGCGGCACGTCGTAGCCGTGAACGGTCGTGAAATTCTGCTGGACCTGCTGGCAGCGGCGGTGCCGGTGCATGTCGCGCCAGCCGCCGACGTCCATGAGAATGTCGAACGTGAACGCATAGCCGCTGCGGAATTCCTTGATCAGCTCGTCGTAGGGCCCGCGCTTGCGGAGGCCGACTTCGATCGTCTCCTGTTTCTGCTTCTCCGACCAGTCCCGCACGACGGCGAGGATCTTCCGATAGGGCGCCTGGCTGGCCCGGTACAGGAGCGTGGCCGCCAGTTCGTCGAGCGGAGGGTGCGCATCAATCAGATCCACGGTGTCCTGCCCGCCCCATGCATCCGGTTCGTCCAACCCGGTGCCCCTCAGCACTTCGCGGGCATGCTTGGCGAGATCGGCATAGACCTCCGTCTGGTAGGCGTTCGGCTTGGCGTGCCGGGCCAGCGTGGGCGCCAGCGGGTCGACGGGGCCGGTCTGTCCGCACAGTTCGCCCCAGATATTCATCGGCGGGCGCTGGCAGGCGTCTTTTAAGTCGTCCCCAATGGCCCGCAGCTCCGGCAGCTGCGACGACAGCAGCCGCGTGATCTGTTTTTCCAGCGTGCGGATGCTGACGACCTGGCCGATGTTCGTGCGCACCGCCAGCGGCAGCAGGTACCGCGTGACATCGAAGGCACGGGCGGCGATCGTGCGGTCGTAGTCGGTCTCCTTCATGTCCGCCGGACGTTTGTTCTTCCCGGCGATGACCTGCTTCAGCGGATCGTGCAGCAGCGAGTAGCAGGTGAAGAGGCTGCTGAGGATGCCGCGATAGTGCGCCTCCGTTTCGGAGCCGCGGATCGCATCCGGCACGTAGCAGCCGCTGGGCCCGAAATTCTGGTACCGGCTGGACTTGGCCTGCCCGTCCCACAGGGGCTCGTCCTCCAGGCGGATGGCGGCGAGTTCGGAAATGTGTTCGAAGCAGATGATGACGTGGCCCAGGTCCGCGATGGAGGCATGTCCGTAGGCGAAATAGAACTGCTCCCAGAATTTTTCCGACGAGTGGGCGTGCACCCACCGCAGGCTGTCCTCGATCGAATCCTTCGAGCGGCTGTAGCGCGCCAGCGCGTAGGCCGATTTCTCGGGGGGCAGGGGCGCGACCGCAATAACGCGTCTTGAAGGGCCGTCAGAACTCATACAACCTTCAACCTTGCCTGAAAATCCATCAAGTCGAAGGTCTT
>DASWIN010000185.1:0-4025 GCA_036397655.1 Nitrospiraceae bacterium
GTTCAAACCGAACTCGGCAAAGCAGGCCCCGGTCACCAGTCCGACGTAGCCCGTTCCAATTACACTGATTTGCATCGGTCATCCTTCGTGGGCGCGCACCGATCGCATTCGTGGCTTCCCATTCGCCTCGGTCGCGGCGAGTATAACATAAGGGTAGGTTCGGCACGAACGATTGGCGGAACGGGACCGGCATCCGCGATCGCGAAGCTCCGGTGGGAGCCGGTCCCTGGAATTGACTCGCCTTGCGGCGTTCAGTAGACTGCTCACGCGGAAGGAGCGGACCGCCATGGCGTCTCGAAGCGGCACGATGATGCGGCCCCTGGCTGTAATGATGAAGCGGAACCCCCGGTCGATCAGCCCGGAGGCGACGTTGACCGAGGCCGCGGCGATGATGCGGGACACGCGCGTCGGCGCCATTTTGGTTGCGGAGCAGGGCGCGTTTATCGGAATCGTCAGCGAGACCGACATGGTGCGCAAGGCGATGGCCGGCCAATTGAATGCCGCGCAGGCCAGAGTGCGGGCGGTCATGAGCAGTCCCGTCATCACGATCGAGCAGGATCGCTCCGCCCACGACGCCAGTGATCTCATGGCTGAGAAAGGCATCCGGCATCTGGCCGTGACGGAAGACGGCCGCATTGTCGGCATCGTCACCGTTCGGGATCTGCTGCGCTATTTCAAGAACTGGGGGCCGCACTAGCCCGCATTATCCATGGACACTTCTGCTGCAATCGCGGATCCGCTGCTGCGACAAACTTGGCCGAACCTATCGTCGGCCAAGCGGGCAGGCTCGCCGCTCAGTCGGTCAACGTACTCTTTGAGTACGCCTCCCTCCCTCACGGCTCCGCGCGCCCGTCTCGCGACGCGGCTGCGCGATTTCGCGACGAACCGCCATGAATAATGCGGGCTTGCAGGATGCTGAAAACGGCCTTCGCTAATCATTAGAATCCTTTCATGACCACTGAGCAGACTCAGGCCCGCTGGGCCCGCGCGGAACTCTTTGCCACTGCCTTTGTCAGCGGCGCGGTCGTCATGGCGCTGGAGATTCTCGGCAGCCGCCTGCTGGCGCCGGTGTTCGGTAACTCGCTGTTTGTCTGGGGCGCGCTCATCGGCGTGATCCTGGCTGCCATGAGCAGCGGCTACGCCATGGGCGGCTGGCTGGCGGACCGGCACCCGGGCAGCGTGGTGCTGGCCGGCCTGCTGCTTTTTTCAGGCGCGTGGACGCTCCTGCTGGCCTGGGCCGGACAGCCGGTCATGTTCAGCGTGTCATCCTGGATCGAGGATCCCCGCTGGGGACCCTGCCTCGCGGCCAGTATCCTGCTGGCCCCGCCGGCATTCGGATTGAGCGGGGTGCTGCCGGCGCTCCTGCGCCTGTCGATCGGCGACATGGGCCATCTCGGCCGTCACACCGGCGCCATGATCGCGGTCTCGACGGTCGGCAGCCTGATCGGGACCTGGGGAACGGCCTTCTATCTCCTGACATGGCTGGGGAGCGCCACGCTGGTCGCGGTGCTTGGCATCATTCAAATTGCGCTGGGTGTGCTGTGGAGTTGGCGGGGGGCGGTGTTCGGGGTCAAAGCCGGGGCGCCGGTACTCGGCGGGCTGGCCATCCTCTTATGGTTGGCGGTCCATCCAGGCCAGGCCCTGCCGGAGGATCTCAAGAAATTGATTCCGGCCGTCCCGCTTCATCAGGAGGACAGCCCCTACCAGCAGGTCCGCGTTCGGGACGATACGCAGGGGATTTTCCGCTACCTGATCCTGGACCGCACCTTTCACGCGGTGATGTGGAACACCGATCCCGTCGCCCTGTTCCTTCCCTACAGCCAGCTCATGGTGGCGGCCCTTGCGCTTCCGCCTGAACCGAAGCGAGGCCTGATCCTGGGGCACGGCGGCGGCTCGCTGGCCAAATGGCTCGCGCGCTACTGGCCCGAGTTGGAGCTGGATTCGGTGGAAGTGGATCCGTCGGTCGTCCAGGCGGCTGAACGGTATTTCAGCTACACACCGGCCAGGGGGCACCATGTCCACGTGAAGGACGCGCGGATGTTTCTTCGGAGCACGACGGCCACCTACGACGTGATCTGGCTGGACGTGTTTGCCCGCCATCTGATCCCGTTTCACCTTACGACTCAGGAGTTTTTCAGGGAAGTGCGTACGCGGCTGCATCCCGACGGCGTGCTGGCCGTCAACCTGGCGTCTTCCGGCGAGGGCGCTGACCGGCTTCGGGCGCAGGCGGTGGTCGCGACCATGAGGACCGTCTTCCCTGTGATTGAGTCCTATGGCGTCAAGGGGCCCTGGAAGACGGTGCGGCAGTCCAAGGCGGAGAACCTGATTTTCTTCGCCGGGGCTCCCGTGGGAAGGACCCGGCCCGCCGACTTTACTGGAAAGGTTGAGGCCTTGCTGGCGCAGAGGCGCCTGCCGCTTGAATTGCATGAGTTGATGAAGACAAGGATCGAGCAGGAATGGCCCGCAGGCGTCGTGCTGACAGACGACTACGCGCCCTACGATCTCCTGATCAGCCGGGGTGCTGAGCCAACCCCAGATCAGGCGCCGATGTCATCACAATAGTGACGTCCGGAGCTCCTTAAACCCCTCGTTTTTTGAGCTGTTGGAGCCTCCCGGACCGTTCATATTGGAGGAGATCTGATCAGCTAAAGAAGGTGCTTGCTTCCCTTGTTGGCCTATGCTATACCATCCCGCGTTTCAGGGCTTAGCCTCTCGCGAAACAGGTAGCGCGACGTCAACTAAGGATTTGTCATCGTTCACTAATCACCGCTTTATTCTTCCAAGGAGGTAGGCAATGGGCAAGATGCTGGTGTCTGTATTTTTCGGCCTCATTGTGGTGATGGCCGGAGTTTCCACTGCCTTCGCGCTGCAATCAGGAGGCGTCGAGATCGGTGATCTCGAGACAGGGTCGGTCGTCGGTCAGCCATTCAAGGAAATACCCGTCGATCTGACGTTCTATGCGCTCGAGAACGTGGGCGGCAAGTCGATCTGGTATCCCCCGTTCCAGCTTCTGACGCTCGCGGGTCGTCCAGGGACGCCGGTGTTGTTCAAAGTGACCAATGAAACCTCCAAGGACCACGGATTTGAGCTCTCAGCGGACGCCAGGGGTCAGGGTCCCACGTCCATGCACATCAAGCTCGTATTGAAGCCCGGTGAAACCAAGTACATTGGTATTCCGACTAGCGATCTGACCTACGTGACGGCCGGCGGGGTGCTGCATTACCAGTGCCATCTGCATGCCGCCCACCTCGGTGGACAGCTGCGTATCGACAAGTAATCGTTCGCGATATCGCTTTCGACGACACCCCATCAGTGCCCACGGGCACTGATGGGGTGTCGTGTTTTCAGCGGTGGAGAAGATACGAAGGAGCGGTTTTATCCGGGATGTCCGGCGCAGGGGAACTTATGTCTCGGTCTGGCAAATGGTTTCGCCGTCCAGCGGGATGCGTTGGGCGGCTGCCAACTTGCCGGAGACGATCAGCAGAAGGAAACGGTCCTCAGCCGGCGGCCGGTCCGCTGACATCGTCACGACGGTGTTTATGTCAACGACCACCTCGTTCTTCTCCTGCTGCGGAGCTCCGTTCAAGACCCAGAAATGACTGCTCGCATTGGGGAACTGCTTGCTGACGAATCTCTCGATAATGGTGGGCATGTCGTCGATCCCGGCGAGCGATGTAGGCACGAACCCGATACCCAAACCGACCCACAGTGATAGGATCAACCCTGTATAAGAGCGCATAGGCCACCTCCCCCAGGTAGGACCACTTCAATTGTAACATTGAGTCGGGAAATATCAAATATCTGGGGAGCCAGATCGATCGGAACACAAAAAAGCCCCATCCCGCGGGGGATGGGGCTTAAATCTCACAAGCGTAGATGGCGTCAGTTTCGGACGCCGCTCCAGACCTTGGCCGGATCAATGGCTTTGTCAGGATTCAGTTTCTTGGCCCTTTCGAGCAGGACGTCGGTTGTTTCCGGATAGGCCGGGTCTGAGATGCAGCAGTTATCCACGGGGCAGACCGCCG
>DASWIN010000186.1:0-6271 GCA_036397655.1 Nitrospiraceae bacterium
CAATCGCGGATACGCTGCTGCGACGGACGGGCTCGCCGCTCAGTCCCTCACCGTACTGTTTCAAGTACGCCTCGGTCCTTCACGGCTCCACGCGCCCGTCTCACAACGCGTCTGCGCGATTTCGCGACGAACCATCATGAACAATCCGGGTTTGAATTTCCATTGCCAGCCAGCCGTCGCGCTCCTTCGAGCCGGCCATCGAACCGCCAACGGCGGAAAAGGCGCCTGCGATCTCCGGCCGGTCTTCAGGCAAAATGCCTGACACGAGCAACCGCGCGCCCTGCTTGGACGGATCACGATGCGCCGGCCGATCCGGATCGGCTTGACCGATCGCGCCCATTGTTCGTTCCAATCCTGCGCCGGGACAGCCGCGACAGTGATCGTCTCGCTCGCCCGTTCCTCACCCATTTGCCGCCACGCCTGCTTCAGCCGCTCCAACGTGTCTGGTCCCCATTGGTCCGCAGGCCAGTAGAAACGCGACGTGCCGTTGTCCTGCCAGGCCCCCGCCACCGACGGATCGTTCAACCGGCCGAGGAGATCCCCCGCGTCCACCGACGAGCTCGGTTTAATTTCGACCCAGTCATGCGCTGCGGCCATTACCATCCCCTTGACGTGCCGGCGAGGCTCTATCATAACAGGCAGTGCCGCCGGTTGCACCGAGCGGCCGGCGAAGAACCGGGATTCCGACTAAAACTCTGATGGACAACCAACAACCTCACGAGCCGATACGAGCGCGGGGCCTCCGCGCGGTATGGGACCTGTTCCGCGCGACCGGCTGGTTCGTCGCCACCCACGCGGGGCTCGGGTGCCTTGCGTTGGCTTTCGCCGCCTGGTTCTACGTGCGAACACTGGGCGACGGTCCGTGGGCCCTGCTGGGAGGCTGGACGCTCGCCGCCGTCTACGCCCTCGTCGGATTCGGAGGGGGAGCCGCCGCCGGACTGGTCGCAGCGGTGATCGCCCTGATCGCCGCCTTCGAACGCGAGTGCCGCGCCTGGCTCGAGCGCCACGCGGGAGCACAGGACGACCCGTCTTTCGCCCCGTTCTCCCGGAACGACCTCTCCTCGCGAACGCGCGAGATCGCCGACCGAATCGTGGCCCAAACTGTCGGCCAGATTCCCTTCCCCAACCTGATCCTGCGCCTACTCTCGTCACAGGTCTGCAAGGTGCTTTTCGACGATTTCCTGACCGATTGCGAGCGCAGGGGAGTGAACGTCATTCGATATGCCGAAGTGCGGGCCTGGCTGCTCGCGAGAGGGCTTGCCATGGCGACCGCCCCGCTGCTCGCAAAACTTTTTCTGGTGCGGTGGCTGATCATCGGCAGCCTGGCCCTACTCGCCGCAACCGTCGTGCTCTTGGCCCTCGCCGCCTAGCGGGCCGGCTTGACACAGTCGGGACGGACTGCTAGCTTCCCCCGCAGGGTCGCTGGGAATCTCTAACCTGGAGGGTGCTCAATGAACAGGCTTGCACATACAGTGGTCCGCCTCATTCCGCTCCTGACGCTGGCGCTGGTCATGCCGGCCTGCACCTTCAAGGGCACGACCAAGCAAACGACCGACACGACCTCGAATATTACCGGCACGACGTCCGGCAAGTCCTGGTTCGAGGGTGGCCTGGTAAAGAAGGATCAGGAAGTGAAGGCCTTTGCGGATTTGAATTTCGACAATCTCAAGCAGGACATGGCGATGGGCCGCGGAGAATACCTGGCCTCGCTGTGCTCGCTGATGGGGGTGACAGCCGCGCACCAGGACGAGTTCTTCGCACTGACGCAGACCCACTACACGACGCTGGTCCGCTCGGAACAGACGACGCCGGCTGAACTGCTGGTGGCGCTCAATCAGGTTTTGGCAGATTTTGGCAGATTCTAGCGGTTCCTAGCGGTTCCTCGCGTTCACGCGACGAGCTGACCGTTTCTTGCACCTCCGGCCGGGCTGATGTACGTCAGTCCGGCCGTTGTTTTTTTAGAACCCCGCAGACGCGAACTGCCTCTCCCGACTTGAAGGCTTTACGACTTGACGACTTTCGGACTGCCTACCGCAGAAATAGAATAATGGAGATGCACACCACCGCATTGTTCAGCATGTGCGCCAAAATGCCCGGCAGGACGCTCCCGCTCCGCTCGTAGACCCAGGCCCAGAGCATGCCGCTCCAGAGCACGCTGGCGAATCCCAACAGCCCGTATCCGTGCGCCACGGCAAACACGATCGCGCTGATCAAGGCGGAGGAGACAAACCCGAACCGGCGGCGGAGGGTGGCGAAGAACAGCCCGCGGAACACGATTTCCTCGAAGACCGGCGCGAAGACGATCGTTTCGACCAGGCTGGATGCCAGCCGGGCAGGATCGCCCCAAATCATCCCCTCGTCGAAACCTTCCGTCCAATGGCTGGAGAACCCCGCAGGCTCCGCCGCCAGGATGATCATCCACTCGCCCAGCAACCCCGCCGACGCCACAACGGCCATCAGCCGCCAGCACCGTCCCCACCCGGAGGGTCCCGGCGCAAGCCCGAGTCCATCGCGCAACCCCAATCCTGCCGGCTCAAGCAGGTGCCGTCTGGCCAGCAGCAGCAGCGGGAGGTAGGTCAGTGGGACGGCCAGCACGCGAACCGACTCGGCCGCGAATACCATGACGGCGATCAGCAGCGAAATCCACAGGGCCCCGCCTCTGAGCAAAACGGCCGCGCCCACCGAGGCGGGCCAGGGCGGCGGGACGGCAGCGGCGCCGACTGCGAGCGCGGCCGTATCGCGCCGGACGAGTGCGAGCAGGAACACCGCCAGCACGATGCCGAGCAGAATGATGCCCAGATCGACCGCCAGCATCGCGCGCGCCCGCCAGAGCAGCGCTTCGCCGCGGGTTGCCAGATTGTCCTGGGCCTCCGCCAGCCAGGCCTGGTCGCCGGCCTTCGCCGCCAGGCCGATCGCCAGCCGGTCGCCGAACCACCCGTCCGGAACTTCGCGTTCCAACTCGTCGTGCAGGGCGGTCGCCTCGTCCACTCCAATCGCCGCCTGGTCCAGGTAGGCCGCCTGCAGCAGGCGGGCATACACCGGAAACGGGTTCGGCAGTTGGTCCCATCCCTTGATCTCGTCCCGCACCAGCTCAGGGCGGCCGGCCTCTCCCTCCAGGACCGACAGGTACACGAGGGTGAGCGGCTCATGGGACACCTCGGCCAGTTCTTCGTACCAGGAGACGGATTCGGCCAACTCGTCCGCCCAGCCGGTCGTCGCCTCATAGATCACATGCTCCCAGGCCGGCGTCTGGGCGATGGCATATTCCAGATCCATCGTGCGCGTCACGATCAGGGCCAGCGCGCGATCCTTTTCCTCGACCCGATCCAGGCGGGGGGTGGAAAATATGACATTGGCCAGCATGAGGATGCCGCCCGCCATGACCAGCGCGGCAAGCACCGTCACCATCGGCGAGAACCGCGGAGCCGGAGGGATCAAGGAGTCCGGCCCCGGTTCCGGCTGAGTGGGAAGCGTATGGGGAAGATCCGTATCCAAGCCGGGCAGTATAGCACCGTTCCGAGCTTCGCTCGCGCCGCCCGCTTCGATCAACTGCGGGCGGAGTGGTACTTTGCCTCCAGTAAGCTAAGATTCTTCATGGTGAGCTTCGCTTGCATCGTCATGCCAAGCCTCGCTTGAGCCGGCATACGACGGCATCAACCGCCAGTAGCGTGAATCCGACCGGTTGGGTATACTGACGCGCCTTCTTCTTGTCATGACCCGAAGGGAGTACCGGCCGTTATGAAATCGACGCTGATTTGGGGATCCGCGTGCCTGGCTGTCGGCCTGATCGCGGGTGTGACCTATTGGGGGTTGAACGAATGGATGGAACGAAGCGAGAAGCCCGTGATGCTGTCGCCGGGCACCGTGGCCAATTACCTGCATGCGGTCATCGAGGCACAGCGCACCGTGTATACCACCAACGTCGTGGATCCCTTGCAGGAAAAGGGCATCCATGCCGAGGAACATTGGAAGCAGCAGAAGTCCCTGCCCCTGCCCGCCCAAATGATCCTGGACGGAGGCCGGCTCGTCGCTGAAACAGGCCTGGGCATTCAGTACCGGCTGGCCAGCCTGACACCCATCTACGTGTGGAACGCGCCGGCCACGGATTTTGAGCGGAAGGGCTTGGAGGCGGTCGCCAAGGATCCAAGCAAGCCGTTCAATGGATTTGTCCGCGTCGGGCGGGACCGTTTTTTCCAGGCGATTTATGCGGACCGGGCCGTCTCTCAAACCTGCGTCAACTGCCACAACACGCACATCAACAGCCCCAAGAAGGACTATCGGCTCAACGACGTGATGGGCGGCATCATCGTCACCATTCCCGTCACCGAAAAATGACGGCCGTCGCGTTTTGCAACATCCGCGTCGTGGATGGCCTGGGCCGGACGCTGCCGCGCGCGACCGTCCTGATCAAGGGCGACCGCATCACCGCTGCCGGCGATGCCAGACAACTGGCCGTGCCGCGCGGCGCGGTCCGCATCGACGGGCGCGGGCTGACGCTGCTGCCGGGGCTGATGGATTGCCACGTCCATCTCTGTCTGGGCGGCGACGCCGACGTGATCCAGGCCATCCAGCAGGACGATCCGGCGCTGACCCTGCTCAAGGCCGCGCGCCATGCCCGGCAGACACTGGAGGCTGGATTCACCACCGTTCGTGACGTGGGCTTCCGGGACCATTCGATCTTTCAACTATCGCGCGCCATCGAGTCCGGCCTGCTGCCCGGCCCCCGCATCGCGGCGGCCGGCCGGGTGATCTGCATGCCCAACGGACACGCCCGTTTCATCGGCCAGGAAGCCGACGGCCCCGACGCGGTGGTGGCCGCCGTGCAGGCCCAGGTGAAGGCCGGCGCCAAAGTCATCAAATTCATCGCATCCGGAGGCGTGCTGACGCCCGGCACCTCCCCGGACAGCGCACAGATGACGCCCGAGGAACTGGCGGCAGGCATGGCCGCCGCGCGCCGGGCCGGCTGCCGCGTCGCAGCCCACGCCCATAGCGCGCAGGGTATGAAAAACGCGATCAGGGCCGGCGCCCATTCGATCGAACATGCCACGCTGATGGACGAGGAGGCTGCCGAGTTGATGGCAGCCCACGGCACCGTGATGGTACCGACCCTGTCGGCGCTCGCCACGACGGCTGGCTGCGGCCTGTCCTGCGGCGTACCCGAAACGGCCGTGGCCAAGGCCAAGGCCATGGTGACCCGCCACAAGCTCAGCTTCAAGATGGCGCGTCGTGCCGGCATTGCGATCGCCATGGGCACCGACGCCGGCACGCCGTTCAACTATCACGGCGAGAACGCGCAGGAACTGGAACGGATGGTGGCACTGGGCATGACGCCGATGGAGGCCATCGTCGCCTCGACTTCGGCGGCCGCCGCGCTCATCGGCATCGGGGACCGGGTGGGCACGGTCGAACGGGGCAAGCAGGCCGATCTGGTGCTGGTCCGGGGCAACCCGTTGACGCGGATCGCGCGACTACAGGACCGCGAGCGGATTGTCGGCGTGATGCGGGCGGGAAAGTTCGTCGCGGGACCGCTCGCGGAAGGTTGAGGCTGAGGTTCAGGTTGAGCGAGGAATTTTCGGATTCGCCGGCTACCTTAACCTTAGCCTCAACCTCAACCTGCTTTATCGCCTGACGTACAAGAGCTCCAGCGCCGACCCGAATCCGCCGATGCGGCCCTGCTGGTAGGTTTCCTTGAACTGCTGCCGCAGTGCGTTCACGGCGGCCGCATCGTCCTTCTTCACAACCCCCTGCGACTCCATCATCTGCACGGCCACGTCCAGGATGCGGTCCCGGCGCGCGTCCATCTCGGCCGTCGTGAATTCGGGAAGGATTTCCGCCCCACGCTCGATCACAATGGCGTGCTTGAACGTATCATAGCCCTGCGCGGCCACGGTCCGCTCGCGCACGACGGCCAGTTCCGCCTTGATCCGTTTCGTGTCCGTGATGAGCTGGGCGAACAGCTCCTTGCGCCCCTCGTCGAACAGCTTCTGCTCCATCTGTTCAAGAATGACGTCCGGATCCGGCGCTTCGTCGCGTACTTCGTCGCCGAACCGCAGGCGGTTATAGGCCCGCCGCTTCTCCGGATCGCCGACGACCTCGTAGGCGGCGTTGATTTCACGAATCTTGTCCTCCGCCGTCTTGTTGCCCGGATTTCTGTCCGGATGGTACTGCAGCACGAGCTTCCGGTAGGCCTTCTTGAGGTCCTCGTCGGAAACGTCGCGCGCCACACCCAGCGTCTCGTAAAAATCTTTTCGGATCATAAGCGGCGCACGCT
>DASWIN010000187.1:0-3850 GCA_036397655.1 Nitrospiraceae bacterium
GCTGTGCTGTTCCGCGTGCAGCCGGATCTCGCGCGAGAGGGAGTCGAGGTAGCGCCGCACCCGGTCCGCTCGGTGGATCTGGAGCGTGAAGGCGCAGAAATGGCAGCGGGTCCTGCAGAAGGGGACGTGAAGGTAAAGCCCGATCGGTCGGCCCACATTATTATTCATGACGGTTCGTGACGAAACCGCCACGCTCGTTGAGCTGGTTGAGCCAGTTTGGCCCGTTTGTCCGTTAACGGCATTAACGGGCATAACCGGCTCAACACTCTGCCGTGCGGCGTATCGGCGGTTGCAGTAGAAGCGTTCATGAATAATGTGGGCTAAGCCAGCGAGCGGTTTGAAAAATCCCTGACCATGGCGATCTCGATTTCGTCCAGCGGCGAAACGCCCCGGTTGCGCACGTGGACGGTCCACGCCGAATGCCGTCGGAGGAAGTCGAAGAGCATTTTCGTCATTACCGGTTTGATCCGCTGTTCCCAATCCTGCACCCAGACGTGATTGTCCTCGTCGCCGTCGTAATCATCCGGGAACGAGGCTTCCAGGCTGAACCGAAGGTTGAACGTCTTCTCTTCGTGAAGCATGCGCGTCTCCTTGGCGGGTTGCCGTTGCGATCCGGCTTGGTGGCTGTCTATAATGCGTATCGGACACAGGAGAACATCATGCCCATCTTCGAATATCTCTGCCAGGAATGCAACCACCGGTTCGAGGCGATCGTGCAGGGTTCGACGAGGCCGGCCTGCCCGTCGTGCAAGGCCACGAAGCTTCAGAAACAGTTTTCTTCCTTTGGGGTCGGAGCCAATGCCGATTGGGCCGGCTCGAGCGGTTCAGGCGCCTGCGGTTCCTGCGGCGATCCGCGCGGACCCGGCTCCTGTTCCATGAATTGACCCCGGTGGGTGACTCCAGCGGACAAGCCATCCACCAGGCCATCCATACCCTCTCTGAGTCCGATCCGCTCGTTAAATTGCTCCAGGAAGTGAAGCTCGGGCGGATGAAGCCCTCCGACCCGGGCCTGCGGGCCATCACGGAATCCTGGATCGACACCTACACAAAAGTGCTCGACACCTCCGGTCTCGATCGAACTGCGCTCGCGCGGCTTGATCCCTCGCCTCGTCTGGCTGTGCTGATCGAGGCGGGTGTCCTGCCGGCTGAGCATCCGGGCGTGGCGTCCCTGCGCGTCGCATTTCGGAAAGCCCTGTCCGGGGCGCATCAGGTCTAGGCCGCCATGTGGATGCTGGTGGCGCTGACGAGCGTGGCCTTGTGGATGGGGCCGGCCGTCGCGTTGGGCCAGGAAGTGCAGAGTACCAGGCCTCTGCACGGCGCGGAACTCAATGATCCGGCGAAGTTTCTCCCGCAGAATACCCGCCTGCTGAATGACGCGGCCTCTCTAGAACAGATTTTGGATGCGCTCGACGGCGCTCCACCGGACTGGGCCACGGTCTACGGCCGCGGCCATCAGGATCCCGGCCATAATGACCGCCTGTTCGCCCTCAATCGCAAACGCGACGCGAAGCGGGAGGGCAAGGCGGCGCTCCAATGGCGCGTCGCCTTCGTCTGGTACGGGGAACTGTCAACGTTCGATCCGAAAGTCGGCGGCTTCCACGTGACGATCGGCCCGAAGTTCATTCAGACGCGCTGGGGCATGGTGCGATTCAAACCGGACGAGATGCCCGGAAACCTGATCGCCGTTCCGAATCCAAGCCTGCGGGAGTCGCTCAGAAGAAAACTTCGGAAGGGGAAGCAGATCGAGCTCGACGTGGTCATGACCGGGAAGTTGATTCCGGAGGAGTCGCTGATCTACGACTTCTCCCATGATCAGGCTGGTCTTGGCATGATCATGCCGGTGGTGCGGGTCGAGCGGATCGATTACGTGATGCGGTAATCAGCCTCGCTAGGGGGCATCCTTCGCGCAGCGGAAGCCGGTGCCGCTGGGCAGTCGATGGCAGGTGCATGACAGGTTTCTAAGCTCGGAGCCCTACGAGGGCGATAAAGCGACTGGCATAATCGGTTTGCAGAACCCGGGTTATTCATGACGGTTCGTCACGAAATCGCGTAGACGCGTGACGAGACGGGCGCGTGGAGGCGCGAGGGAAGGTGGCGTCCCGAGCGGGACGTTGACTGACCGAGCGGTGAGCCCGCCCGTCGCAGTAGCGTATCCGCGATTGCAGTAGAAGCGCTCATGGATGATCCGGGTTCTGCAAACCGCAAGTGCGGGCGATGCCGTCCCGATAGCGTAGCCACAGCGACAAACTTTTCTTGAGGCATGCCAGGACAGCCCGTTGTTGAGCCGCGGTCCCGGCGTGGCCGACGACCATGTCGTAGGCGTCATGCCGGTGGCCGGATTCGACTGCTTGATGGGCGCGTATCAGATCCATGCAGGAAGGCGGCACGCCGTGGTGACGGACCAGCGGGTGATTGGCGATGACGGCCTCAATCTCGTCCTTGGTCTTCGGCCGACCCGGAGCCAGAATCTCGTGCCGATCCTTGACGCTGCCCTCGACGAAGATCGTGAGGACGGCTGCGCCCATGACCCAGTCGCGCCGGTTCGACACGGCATCCAGCCATGCGCGGTAGGCGCGGCTGGCAGGCAACAGGCGTACGCTCTCGAAATCCTTGGCGGTGAACCCCAGCCCTTCCATCATGGCCAGGAACAATTCGGGGTGCGATTTGCCGAGGGAGAGTCCGCCCGTGTCTTCTTCGTAAATATTGTCGGCCAGCATCCGGCGAACCGGGGCCGGCGGATTCTGGCCGTGGATGCGGGCCAGGAACACCGGAAAGTCCCGCACATACACGGCGTATTCCTGCTGAAAATGGATTTTGAGCCGGCCCGGTGTCAGCGTGCCGTCGGCGAATTGCGGCCAGGCCCAATGGTGCTTGCGGTCCATGAGGCTGAGAAGCTGTTCGCGGAATTGAGCGGCAGGGAACGCCTTCATGTCACGCCTTGCTTTCTTTTCCATTGCATCGTTAGAATCCGCCGACGGACAGGTGGCCATGGACCCCATTACGATTCAAAACCCAGACGAGATCCTCACCCTGCTGGCCGACGTCGCGTTGCGGGGCAAGGGCTTCATCACCGAGAGCCTGCTCGACCGCGTGCTCGACGAAGGGTTCATGGAACCCATTTATCTCAACGCCAGCGGGGAAGACCCCGATGCGTTTTACAAGGGCCAGCCGAATGCCTGGGCGATCTACCAGATCCGCGAGTGGAAACGCGTGCTGACGGTCTCCGGCGGACCGGGCAAGGAGCGACGCGTTCAGATTACGGAAACGCCCTAGCCCGCATGATTCATGAACACTTCTGCTGCAATCGCGAATTCGCTGCTGCGACAAGCCTGGCGGCAGGCGTGCTCGCCGCTCAGTCCTTCGACGTACTGTTTCAAGTACGCCTCAGTCCTTCGCGGCTGTGCTTGCCTGTCTCGCGACGCGACTCCGCCATTTCGCGACGAACCGTCATGAATAACGCGGGCTGCCTTGCCGCAGTGTAGTGAGCGAATCGCGAAATTGCAACGAGCCTGCGGTTGCGCTCGCCCGGCCCGGCTCCTACAATAACGGCAGTCGCCGTTCGACTCGGAGGCGTGCGTGCCAAAGTGGGCGATCCTGGCAACCGTGGGCGTGGCGCTGGTGCTTGCCGCCGTCGCCCTGCTCAAGACCTGGCCGGTGATCAATGTGGTTGAGACGGGCCGCACGCCGGAATACCCGGACCTCCAGCCCAGGCAGTACCATGCACGCAAAGATCGGGTGTTCGATGCGGCGCTGCGCGCCCTCAACGCGATGCCGCGCTGGACGGTGGTCTCCTCCCGGCTCGAGCAGGGGGACATTCGCGCGGAAGCCAGAACGAGGCTCCTTCGATTCG
>DASWIN010000188.1:0-3117 GCA_036397655.1 Nitrospiraceae bacterium
TGGGGTATCTACGAGGGGCGCACCCTCACGGGCCATTGGCGCCTGGCGACCGACGCGTCAAAAACCGCGGACGAATACGGCATCCTGTTCGTGAATATCCTCCAGCAGGCCGGGATCGACACGGATCGGATCTCCGAGGCCGTCGTCTCGAGCGTCGTGCCCTCGCTCACGGCCGTCTTTGACGAGATGGTGGAGACCTACTTCAAGCATACGCCCCTGATCGTCTCGTCCGACCTCGACATGGGCATCCACATCGCCTATCCAAACCCGGGCGAGATCGGAAGCGACCGGCTGGTCAACGCCGCCGCCGCCTACGCCCACTACAAAACCTGCCTGATCATCGTGGATTTCGGCACCGCGACGACCTTCTGCGCCATCAGTCAGCGCGGCGAATACCTGGGCGGCGCCATCGCGCCGGGCCTGGGTATCGCAAGTGACGCCCTCTTCACCCACACGGCCAAACTGCCCAAGGTGGACCTGATCCGGCCCAAAACCGTCATCGGCAAGGACACGGCCGGCAGCATGCAGTCCGGACTGATTTTTGGATATGCCGGGCTCGTGGACGAACTCGTGACCCGCATGCAGGTTGAACTCGGCCGGCAGGCCACGGTGATCGCCACCGGCGGGCTGGCTGCTCTGATCTCGGTGGAGTCTCGCACCATTCAGGAAGTCCGGCCGTTCCTTACGCTGGAAGGGCTGGAACTGATCTATCGGAAGTCCCGCGGAGAGGAATAGGTTTCCCGCCGGTCCGCTACGGCGCCAGCGCCCACGTTTACCCGACACCGGAAAAAACCTTCGTAACTGGTTGACTTCATGAGCCTCATGGCTATCTTTCACCAGGTAGAGGTACCCTGGTGAGCATGAATCAAGAAAACTCTAATTCTTTCAGTGACTTGGATGATGAAACGCAGGGGGAAGCACAGGCTGATCAGCCTGTGGAAGTGACTGAACTGGAAGAGGTCCGGCAGGCCTTGGCAGCCAAGACCGAGGAAGCCGGGAATTTCCAGGAAAAGTTTCTCCGGCTGGCGGCCGAGTTCGAGAATTACAAGAAGCTCGCACAGAAACAAAAACAGGAGTACTCGCAGTTTGCCAACGAGAGTCTCCTGAAAGAGTTGCTCCCCATCGTGGACAATCTGGAACGCGCCCTGAAATGCGTGCAGGACGGACATGCCGCCGATGGGCTGATCCAGGGAATCGAGCTGACCTTGAAGCAGTTTACGGAAACCCTGGCGAAGTTCGGCGTCAAGCCGATCGTCAGTCTGGGCGCCTCCTTCGATCCGACCTGCCACCAGGCTGTGGCGCAACAGGCATCACCGACGGCGGCGGAAAATACGGTCATCGAAGAATATCAAAAGGGGTATCAGCTGCACGACCGAATTCTAAGAGCCGCCATGGTCGTCGTGGCCGCAGGCCCGGGCGGCGACACAACAGGGTCATGAATCATCGGCCTCCATTGAATCAGGTGAGTAAGGAAGGAGCACATCCATGGGAAAAGTGATCGGCATTGATTTAGGCACCACCAACTCCTGCGTCGCCATCATGAGCGGCGGCGACCCCGTCGTCATCGCCAACGCGGAAGGCAGCCGCACGACCCCATCGGTGGTCGGCATTACGGACAAGAACGAGCGGCTGGTGGGGCAGATCGCCAAACGCCAGGCGATCACCAATCCGGAAAACACGATCTTCTCGGTCAAGCGGCTGATGGGGCGGAAGTTCGACAGCCGTCAGGTGCAGGATGCCGCGAAGCGTCTCCCCTACAAAGTCGTGAAAGGCAGCAACGGGGACGCTCACGTGGAAATCCGCGGCAAGCAGTACAGCCCTCCGGAAGTGTCCGCGATGATCCTCCAGAAAATGCGGCAGACCGCGGAAGACTTTCTCGGAGAAAAAGTCACCGAGGCGGTCATCACGGTTCCGGCCTATTTCGACGACAGCCAGCGGCAGGCCACCAAGGATGCGGGTCAGATCGCGGGGTTGAACGTGCTGCGCATCATCAACGAGCCGACCGCGGCCTCGCTCGCCTATGGGCTCGACAAGAAGAAGGACGAACGGATCGCGGTCTACGACCTTGGCGGCGGCACCTTCGACATTTCGATTCTGGAAATCGGCGAAGGCGTCTTCGAAGTCAAATCCACCAACGGCGACACGTTCCTGGGCGGCGACGACTTCGACCAGCGCGTCATGGACTGGCTCGTGGACGAGTTCAAAAAGGACCAGGGGATCGACCTGCGCAAGGACCGGATGGCCCTCCAGCGGCTCAAGGAAGCGGCCGAGCGGGCCAAGATCGAGCTCTCGTCCTCCCAGGAGAGCGAGATCAACCTCCCCTTCATCACGGCGGACCAGACCGGCCCGAAACACCTGGTCGTGAAACTGACCCGCGCCAAGCTCGAGCAACTGGTGGATGATCTGGTGCAGCGCACCGTGGAGCCGTGCAAGAAGGCCCTGTCCGACGCGGGCGTGACGGCCAAAGACATCAACGAAGTGGTGCTCGTCGGGGGCATGACCCGCATGCCCAAGGTGATGCAGGTCGTCCGCGACTTTTTCGGCAAGGAGCCGCACAAGGGCGTCAACCCGGATGAAGTCGTGGCCGTCGGTGCGGGCATCCAGGGCGGCGTGCTCAAGGGCGAGGTCAAGGACGTGCTCCTGCTGGACGTCACGCCCCTGACCCTCGGCATCGAGACGCTGGGCGGCATCTTCACGCACCTGATCGAGCGGAACACGACGATTCCGACGAAAAAGGGCCAGGTCTTTTCGACCGCATCGGACAATCAAAGCGCGGTGACGATCCGGGTCTTCCAAGGCGAGCGTGAGATGGCGAATGACAACAAGCTGCTCGGCCAGTTCGATCTGGTCGGCATTCCGATGGCCCCGCGCGGCGTGCCGCAGGTCGAAGTCACGTTTGATATCGACGCCAACGGCATCGTGCACGTCAACGCGAAGGACCTGGGTACCGGCAAGGAGCAATCCATCAAGATTACGGCCTCCAGTGGATTGAGCAAGGACGAAATCGAGAAGATGGTCAAGGAAGCCCAGTCGCACACGGAGGACGACAAGCAACGGAGAAAGCTGGCCGAGGCGCGCAATCAGGCCGACAGCCTGATCTACGGCACGGAGAAGAAT
>DASWIN010000189.1:0-4727 GCA_036397655.1 Nitrospiraceae bacterium
CTTTCAGAAAACGATCATTCATTACACCCACCCAACCCCAGACGTCGTTGCACCCGCTATGTCACCCGCCCCGCCCCAGGCGCGCCGAGACGCGCCTCTTACCCAGCTCACCCGCCCAGCCCCAGGCGCGCCGAGACGCGCCTCTTACCCATAGCCCCAAGCCTGCCGAACAGGCTTCTTTCCACGGGGACGCGTCTCTTCCCGTGGAGTTTCGCATTTTAGCGAGCTTCCCCGCGAATATCCACCGGCACGTCAGTCCACGGCTTGACACAACTGAGGGCGCTTCGGCAGTCTCCCGACATGAGCAGTGCCTACCGCATTCGGATCGGCATCAGCCAGTGCCTGCTGGGCGACCATGTCCGTTACGACGGCGGGCACAAACGCGATGATTTACTCGCCGACACCCTGAGCCAACAGGTTGAATGGGTGCCCGTGTGCCCTGAAGTGGAAGCGGGACTCGGCGTCCCGCGTGAACCGATGCGGCTGGTAGGCACCGCCGCGTCGGCGCGGCTTGTGACAATCACGACCAATGTGGACCACACAGCCGCCATGCACCAGTTTTCCGCTCGCCGTCTGCGCGAGCTTGACCGGCTGGAGCTTTCCGGTTACGTCTTCAAGGCCCGCTCGCCGAGCTGCGGGATTGGACGAGTCCCCCTCATGAACGCGCAGGGTGTTGAAACGTCTGAGGGAGTCGGCCTCTTCGCCCAAGCCCTGATCGAACATTTCCCATCGCTCCCCATTGAAGATGAAGACCGGCTGCATGATCCGCAGATTCTGAAAGATTTTTTGCAACGAGTGTCCGACTACCGCAAGTCGCGCGAGCACCCGCCTTCGCAGGAAGCCACGGCTGCGAAGCCGTGGAGAAATGCGTAGCGGGTGTCCTCCGAAGCCTTGGCGAAGGAGGACTTGCTTCGGCGGGTTTCGCCAAAGATGACAGAGGTATCACGGCTATAAAAGGTGGGGCTCCACTTTCTGAACGGTCCGATCAATGGCATCACCGTCATTAGTCATCCTCGGCACCGGCTATACCGGCCGCCTGCTATTCCGGCAGGCCAGGGCCGAGGGCCATGTTGTCTTCGCCGCAAGCCGCAAGCCGGAGACCAATCTGCCAGGCATTCCTCCCGAACAGCGGCTCCGGTTCGACCTCGATCATGATGAAACCTGGGAGGCGATCCCAACCCAGGCGGATGCGGTCTGGACCTTTCCGGCCGCACCGTCGGACACGGTCTGCGAGTTTGGCGAGCGGATTGTCCCGCGCCTGCGACGGCTGATCGTTCTGGGCGCGACCTCCGCCTACGACGGCTCGCCCCAGGCCGTGCGCGGCGAGCCGGTGGATGAATCCGCTCCCGTCGATCGCTCGATCGCCCGGGTAGAGGGGGAGGAATTGCTGCGCGAGCGGTATGGCGCGATCCTGCTGCGCGTCGCCGGCATTTACGGGCCGGGCCGCAACCCGCTCGACTGGATTCGCCAGGAACGCGTCGGCTATTCCCACCGCTACGTCAACCTGATCCACGTCGAGGACCTGGCCGCGATCATCTTACGGATCCTGGAAGACGGCGTGCCGGGTGACACGTATAATGTGAGCGATGGAACACCCCGCCGCTGGTCCGAGATCATGGACACCGCCGCTGCACGCTGGGGTACCGCCAAGCCGCTGCCGGCCGATCCCACGGCGGGCAAGCGGATCAGCAACCGGAAACTACTGGCGGAGCTGGGCTATACTCTGCGCTATCCGGATTTGTACAAGGCCCTGGAAGAATTGGAGCAGCGCAAATGACGCGAGCGATCGTCCTGGTCGGTCACGGCGGGGTGCCGAAGGACTGCCCGCATGAGTTGGTTCGCAAACTCAAGCAGCTCGAAGCCCAGCGGCGCGCGGCCGGCAAGCCGATGTCGCAGGAAGAAAAAGAACTGAACCGGAAGATCCGCCGCTGGCCGCGGACGCCACAGAACGATCCTTATAAAGGAGGGCTGGAGGCCCTGGCCGATGCACTGCGGCCGCTGTTGAACGGCGACCGACTAGCGATCGCTTACAACGAATTCTGCGCGCCGACGCTGGAGGAAGCGGTGGAGGAATTAATCAAGGAAGGGACGCAGGATATCACGGTGGTCTCGTCCATGTTCACCGCCGGGGGCTCGCACGCGGAAATCGAGATTCCGGAATCTGTCGAGCAACTCAAGAAGGCCCATCCGACCGTCACGATCCGTTACGCCTGGCCCTTCGACAAAGCCCTCGTCGCAGGCATGATCGCCAGACACCTTGACCAGTTCAAGCAACAACAGGCCTGACACATTCGGCTAGACCCAATCGGAGTCCGAGCGGTCCCGCGTCGAACGGACCTGTGAACTCAGGGCGTCGCGGAGCGACTGACTGTCGCGATCCAACGCCTGCGCCTCGCCGTCGGACAGAATCCGGGCATCCTCCGGCGCCAACTCGATACGGTAGTGGTTCTTCTGCACGGAGAACCATTCGATGTAGGGATGCGGAGCGAGGTTGGGATGCGGATCGAATGAGATGAGGTTCACTTCGCCGATCTGTGGATTGTCCATGTCGCCGATCACGTGGCCGGCCATGTCCTCGTCCTCGAATTTGGGATTGCTGAACCGGATGGCCTTCCCCGCGATCTCGCCTCGAAAATCGCCCTTGAGATAAAGTGTTATTTCCCCGATCACGGCGAAGGTGATCCGCCCGACCACGCAGCCGTCAGTCCGATTATCGAGCCAGCCCTCCTTGACCCATCTGCTGTTCCCGAACTTCTGCGCCACTCTCCTCCTGCCCCTCTACACCTGTACCCCTTTATCCCTTTACCCCTGCTTCCCTTCCCTCTACCCCGTTACCCCTCTCGCCCGGCGCCAGCCCGCCGATGATGACACCGGCCAGGATCAGCGCGCTGCCGATCCAGCCATCCGCGCTCATCTGCTCGCCGAGAAAATACCAGGAGAGCCACGCGGCAAAGGCCGGCTCCAGGGAGAAAATCAGGGCCACCTGCTGCGCCGGGAGGACCCGCTGCGCCCACACCTGCACGGCAAAGGCACCGGTGGCCAGTCCGCCGGTCACGCCCAACCCCACCAACAAGATGCCGGTGGGCGCGATCTGCGCCGCCGTCGGCCCCTCGATCAGCATGGTCGGCCCGAGCAGCAGGGTCACGAGCATCATTTGCCAGAGAAAGAACAGGGCGGCCTCCCCCCGTCTGGAAAAGGCTTCCATGCAGGCGATGTGCGCGGCGAAGGTCACGGCACAGGCCAATGTCAAAAGATCGCCGACGTTCATCTCCAGCGAGGGGTGGATCAGAAACCAGAGGCCTGTCAGCGCCAGCGCGGCCGAGAACCACGTGCGTCCCTCAAACCGACGGAGAAAGATCGGCACAAAGATCACGTAGAGCACCGTGATGAAGGCCGAGTTGGACGCGGTGGTGTACTGCAAGCCGACGGTCTGCGTGACGTATCCGAGGAACAGAAAAATCGTCGCAATGCCGCTGATGCGCAGGAGCTCGCGGTCGGCACGCAACCGGCCGCCCATGGCCAGATACACGCCGACGGCGAGCAGCGCGCCGAGCAGGAACCGGAGGAACATGAACGAAAAGGGGGGAATCTGCGCGAGCGCGGCCTTGGTCGCGGGAAACGTCGCGCCCCAGATCAGGGTGGTCAGAATGAGCGCGAGACGGGGCATGCTTCAAAAACCGGTCATTGGTCAATCGTCACTGGTCATTGGGGAACGTGAACAGAAACCGCATTCCCTCCATTGACCGATGACTGATGACCGTTGACGGTCTTTCTTACGGCTTGCAGAGGGGGCACTTTCTTTGATCGGAGGTGCCGGATAGCTCCAAGGCCGTCAGCGCCCGCTCCTTGTCGGGATAGTCGAACCACCCGCCTTCCCAGAAATCCGTGGTGATGTTGTTGGAAGGGATCGACGGGCAACGATCCCGATGGAGCATCGCCCGGTCATTCTGTCGAGCGATGTGGACCCAGTAGACCATAGTACTCGGTTAGGCGTGAGACGTTAGGGGTGAGGCGAGCGAGAGCAAATAATCCTATCAAACCGTTACGCCGTATCACTCACCCTTACGTGTTCAAGGCAGGAGCTGCCACTCGTCCTTTTCGATGAAGACCTTGACGCCGGTCTCCAGTTTCTTGATATCGGCCTTCTCGAACAGCTTGAAATACCGTTCAATCCGGTCCGGCTCGTCAATCCGCTCTTCCTGCATCATTCCGCTGGTCAGCTTATACCGACGAATCAACAACGGCATGTCCCTCTCCCCTTTGCAATCCCACGGCAGCGCAGCACATCCCGGTTAAGATACTCGACCGCGCGCCGTGCGGTCAAGGCCGCAGCACCAGACCAGGACTGTCGCATCCGCCCTGCAAATCGGCTATAATTCACCCACACGTTGGGAGGATCAGAAACCCATGCCGATGTACGAATACCGGTGCGAAGGCTGCGGCGAAGGCTTTGAAATCGTCCAGCCGATGAGCGCCCGCGCCGAGGACACCGTGTGTCCCCACTGCAAAGCGAAGAAGGCCGTGCGCCTGCTGTCGGCCTTCGCGTCGAAAATCGTGGGCGACCACAAGACAGGATTCAAGGAAATGAAAGCCTACAACATGCTGAACGAACGGATGGACAAATTTTCGAAACTGCCGCCGATCATGAGCAAGCGAACACCGCCCGCACCGCCACCCTCGTCCACCGGCTCCGGCTCAGAAGGCGACGGAGGCACCGGCTCGTCCTG
>DASWIN010000190.1:0-4582 GCA_036397655.1 Nitrospiraceae bacterium
CATGCCCTGCCGGGCATCGGCGGAACGATCCGCACCACGCCGGAGGATTTCCGCGTCGAGGAGAGACCGCTCTACCTGCCCTGCGGGGAGGGCGAGCATCTCTACTTGTCCATCACCAAGCGCGGACTTTCTACACCGCAGCTCGTCTCGAGGATTTCTTCTACGCTTGGCATAAAGGCCCAGAGCATCGGCGTGGCCGGACTGAAAGATGCCCGCGCGGTGACGACCCAGATGGTCTCGCTGCAGCATGTCCTGCCGGAAGTGGTCAACCGGCTTGTTCCGGACGAGCAGCTGCTCTCCGTCGAGATTCTGGGCCGCCATCGCAACCGGCTGCGCACAGGGCACCACGCAGGCAACACATTTCGCCTGGTGATCCGGAATGTCGAGCCGTCGGCGTCGGCCGTGGCGCCGCAGATTCTTGATGAACTGGCCCGGCGCGGTGTGCCCAACTTTTTCGGTCCGCAGCGGCAGGGACGCGACGGCACCAATTATGAAGTGGGAGCGGCGCTGCTCTATGACGAGAAACGGCGCGATCGAATGCCCCGCTCCAAGCGGATCTGGTACCTCAATGCCTATCAGTCCATTCTCTTCAATCGCATCCTGACGAAACGCATCGACCGGATCGACCGGATCCTGGCCGGTGATTGGGCAATGAAGCATGTCAACGGCGCCTGTTTTCAGGTCGTGGATGCGGGGGCGGAGCAGAAACGGGCCGATCAGTTCGAGATCAGCCCGACCGGTATCTTGTTCGGTTCACGGGCCTCCTGGGCCGACGGCGAGCCGGGTGAAATTGAGCGGGCGGTCGCCGCCGAGTTCGACGCCACGTCCGAATCGTTGCAGGCGGCCGGGAAGGCCTGCGGCTTTCGCGGCGAGCGGCGCGCCCTGCGCGTCAAACTGGAGAATCCTGACTGGTCGATTCAGGGCAATGCCCTGACCGTGTCCTTCACCCTGCCCCCAGGCGCCTACGCCACGAACGTGTTGCGGGAACTGATGAAAACGTAACGGATGACAAGTGGTGCGTCAGGGTTTGTTTCTCAGCAACCACGACAAATACAGGCCGGCGATGCCGATGGTGGTCAATTCGATCGTCATGATGAGCCGGCTGATAACGGCCTCCGGCTCCGGCGGACTCAACCAGAAATGAAAGCCCAGAAACTCGGGCCGCGCACCCGGTGGGGTTTCCCAGGGTGGGAACAGCAGCGCCAGCACCAGCGCACAGGCCATCACGTAGAGCGCCGTGATGTTCATCTCTTCCATGGCGGGCCCGTTTGCCGGAGGCGTGTCGACGGATGAAGCGGGGAAATGCGGCCGACCGCATTGCGTGCAGTAGCGGTCCTCGGCAGAGAGTTCGTGATGACAGATAATGCAGGCCTTCATGTGGCGTCCACCCCGGAGCAGTTGATCGGGCACTACCGTACACTGCCTTGAATTGGAATGCCAATCCCATCCGTGGATTCATTGACACAGGCGCAGGGGGGCTTCATAATCACACGCTGAATTGCGCGTGTGATGGACGCGCGTTCTACCAGGGAAGATTGGAATGGCCGACAACACTCAGGAAAAATCGCACGTCCAGACCCTGACCATGCGGGTGGGGCCGGAGGGACAGAAGGCCGCCGTGATCGGCGCCGGCGCCTGGGGTACGGCCCTGGCCAACCTGCTGGCCACGAAGGGGATGCCGGTCAAGATCTGGGCCTACGAGCGCGAGGTGGTGGAGGCCATCCGCAGCAAGCGCGAAAACACCATGTTTTTGCCCGGCATCAAACTGCACGCGAACATCAACCCGACCGGTTCGCTGCCGGATGCCGTCCACCAGTGCACGCTCATCGTCTTTGCCGTGCCGTCGCATGCGGCCCGGCCGGTGCTGAACCAGTTGACGGCGTTGCTGTCGTCTCCGGTGGCGTTCATCAGCGCGACGAAGGGGATCGAGGAAGACACGCTCCTCCTGATGTCGGACGTCATGAAGGAACTGCTGTTGCCGATGATGCAGCGCGCGGTCATGGTGCTGTCGGGCCCGAGTTTCGCGCAGGAAGTCAGCAAAGGCCTTCCGACCGCCGTGGCGCTGGCCGGGGAGGATCCGTTGCTCGTCAAGCGCGTGCAGGGGCTGCTCATGACGCCGTCCTTCCGGGTCTACACCTCAACCGATATGGTCGGCGTGCAACTCGGCGGGGCGTTGAAGAACGTCATCGCCATCGCGGCCGGTGTCGTGGACGGCCTGAAGCTGGGCCACGATGCGCGCGCCGCCTTGATCACGCGTGGATTGGCAGAGATGGTTCGCCTGGGAACCGCGATGAAGGCGGACCCGCAGACATTCTACGGCCTGTCCGGGCTCGGCGATCTGATTCTGACTTGTACGGGCGCGCTCAGCAGGAATTATGGTGTCGGCTTAAGGCTCGGGAAAGGCGATACGCTGGAAGACGTGTTCAAGGACACGCGCACGGTGGCCGAAGGTGTGCGGACTGCGCGGGCAGCCCAGGGCCTCGCCAGGAAGTACAACGTCAACATGCCGATCGTCCAGGAGGTCTGCCAGGTGCTGTTCGAGGGGAAATTATCCCGGCAGTCGGTGGTGGAGCTGATGGAGCGCGCGGCGAAGGACGAAGCGGATCAGACCAGCAAATGACCCGCGAGCGGCTCGAGAAACTGCTGCGGGAGCTGCAGTCCCGCCGCCTGTCCCTGCGGACTGCCCTGAACCGGCTCCAGACCCTTCCCTACGAAGACCTCGGATTCGCCTCCGTCGATCACCACCGCTCCATCCGGCAGGGATTTCCTGAAGTCATCTTCTGCGAGGGGAAGACGCGCACGCAGGTGGTGGCCATCGCGCGCGGGTTGCTGGCCAAAGGCGGCCCGTTGCTGGCCACGCGCGTGACGGCCGATGTGGCGAAGGCGCTCAAGAAGCTGGATCGGCGCGCGGAATACCACGAACTGGCGCGGACGGTCGTGATCCGCCGAAAGAAACCGTCTCCTGCCGGAGACATTCTGATCGTCACGGCCGGGACGGCGGATGTGCCGGTGGCGGAGGAGGCTCGTGTTACCGCTGAAGTGATGGGGAGCCGGGTGGACACGCTTTACGATGTCGGCGTGGCGGGCATCCATCGCGTGCTGGGCCGGCATGAGCGGATCCGCCGCGCGCGTGTCCTGATCGTGGTGGCCGGCATGGATGGCGTGCTGCCCAGCGTGGTGGGCGGATTGGTGGAGCGGCCGGTGATTGCCGTGCCGACCAGCCGGGGATACGGCGCGAGCTTCGGCGGGCTGGCGGCGCTGTTGACCATGTTGAATTCCTGCGCGGCCGGCGTCGGCGTGATGAACATCGACAACGGGTTCGGAGCCGGCGTGCTCGCGCATCGGATTAACGTGCTGGGGAGTGGAAAAAACGGGGTAAGGGGGTAGGGGGGGTAACGAGCAGTCGGGCGCCCGAATTACCCCGCTATCCCGGTAACCCGTTACCCCGTTATTTGACTTCGATCGTCCCTCGTTTGGGCCAGGAGAGCATCAACGTCCGCGGCCCTTTCTCCCCCACCGCCAGCAGTTTGGCCTTGATTTCGTAGGTGTACTGTCCCTGGCTGACTGCCTGTTCGTGCTGGTCCGCACCGTCCCAGCTCAGCGTCACGGTCATCCGCGAGGCACCGTCGGGCGGCGGCATAGAAACCGGTTGTCGGGCAGACAAAAATCGCATGAAGCGTTTCGAGGGCGAACTGATCAGGGTCGATACTTCGAGCAGCACGTCGCCGTCCAGGTACGAGGGAAGCTCAACCTCGACGGCCACGTCCAGCATGCCCTGCCCTGGGACGTAATTCTCGCTCGACATGGACACCTGGACAATCCGGAGATCCGGCTCGGTGACGGGACGCCGCTTGGCCTCGGCAGCCGGCGCGTTCAGGAGAAGACCGGCCAGTGCAAGTGTGCCGGCAGTGAATAGGGCGAGGTGAAAATACCGCATGGAACCCGGCTCGTGGATAACACAGGGACTGGGGGCTGTCAATCATGCGGCGATCAGCCCTAATGAAGAACGTTTGGCTGGTTGAGCTGGTTGTGTCAGTTTTGCCCGTGTGATCCAACAGGCAAAACAGGCTCAACGGGCCCAACTGGCTCAACTCGCCACACGCACTCTCCTGAACGCTCGTTGCCGTGCGCGAGACGCTTACGTTAAGATGGCCTCGCGCAACGACTCTGCAACCGAGGCACGTGTGAAACAGCTGCACTTTGATTGTTTCTCCGGGGTCAGCGGCGACATGATCCTGGGAGCCCTCGTGGATGTCGGCCTGCCGCTGGCCGATCTCGCGAAGGGGCTGAAAGCCGTCAGGCTGAGCGGGTACACCCTGCGAGCCGCGACGGTCAAGCGGGGCGGGATGCCCGCCACGAAGGTGGATGTCGCAATCAGGCGCGGGATGGGGGCGCCGCTCGAGCTTCGGCGCATCCAGCGTCTGATCGCCTCGAGCCGGCTCCCGGACCGGGTGAAAGATCAGGGCCAGGAAGTATTTCGACGTCTGGCGCAGGCGGAGGCACGCGCCCATCGGTTGCCGGCGGCCCGTGTGCATTTCCACGAGGTCGGCGTGGTGGATTCGCTGGTGGATGTGCTGGGGAG
>DASWIN010000191.1:0-14139 GCA_036397655.1 Nitrospiraceae bacterium
ACTAGTGACCACCCTAAAAATTTGAATCTCCCCCCTTAATCTTTATCCTATGACTCAAGTTCCCTTTTCTTCCTCCAGTTTTAGAGTGACGTAGCGCTCGCCTTCGTCAGCTCCAACCGTGATGGTCTCACGATATGGAGAGTACCCCTGCTTTTTAACTTCGATCGTAAGGGTCCCATGCGGAAGCCTCCCGACAAAGCGGGAACCGCCATCTCCGAACTTGTCCATTTTCCCAACTGGTTCACCGTTGATGTGCACGCTCGCGCCTTCGGCTTCCTTTCCCCCCACAATGTCCAAGGTGAATAGGTCTTGATTACATCCTCCAAGAGAAAAGATGCAGATTAATGCAATCCCCCCGATAAGCGTCTTTCTGAGAATCATTCAACTTACTCCTTTACGGAGGAAGGATTGGCCCTTGATAAGGTTTCAGAGCGGTAAAGCCTGTGAAAGCGGTCGGAAGTCTTTCCCTCTCCCCGCCATTTTATTGTGGGCACGCTACGCTTTCCTCAGAATCACGTCAATGATTGATAGGCCATCAGGCTGTAACAGCCGGCGGAACGTGGCGAAGCGTTAACGGTGACAGACTTTCGAGTGGTCTGTCACCGTTCTCTTTTTTGTTGGCGGAAGACGCGCCGGCGGGGCGGCATGGCCGTGAGCGAACTTCACCGGAGGAGCGGGGTACCCACCGAGACTTTAGCGAGCAGGAAAGCTGGAACTGACTGAGGCACCGTGATCGCAGATCACGGCTGAAGGAATTCCAGAAGGCTTCCGCGAGCTAAAGCCCGGAAGGGTCGCTCCGAGAGGTGTGGAAGCGAACGGCCAAGCCGCCCCGCTGCTTCTTTATCTAGACTCGCAGCACGGCCTGTACGTGATCGGCGGTCACGCCGGCCAACAACACGCGTTTCTTCCTGGAGGCGTGTCCGCTCAACAGCACAACGGCCTTCTTCGGCAAGTCGAACAACTCGGCCAGATACTCGCAGAGCGCCTCGTTGGCGGCTCCGTCGGACGGCGGCGCGGCAACACGGAACTTCAGAGCCCCTCCATGCAGCCCGGCATATTCCGTTTTCGAGGCCTTCGGCTGGACGTGGATCGTAAGAACAGCCCCCTCAGGACTGTCCTGCACTGCTGGATGATTCATGGGAAATCATGAGGGGAAAATGGGGACATTCATCGTTTTCCTGGACGCAGGCTACGCTTTCACAAAAATCACGTCAATGGGTGAGGGTCACTCACTGCTGGAGCAGCCTGCTGAACGTGGCGAAGCGTTAACGGTGACAGACTTTCAAGCGGTCTGTCACCGTTCTCTTTTATTAGTGAGAGACGCGTTGGCGGGGTGGTATGCCCTGAGCGGAAATCGCCGGAGGAGCGGGGTACCCACCGTGGCTTTAGCGGGATGGAAAGCTGGAACTGACCAAGGCACCGCGGTCACCGACCGCGGCCGCGGGAATTCCAGAAGGGTTCCGCCCGCTAGAGCCCGGAAGGGTCGCTCCGAGAGGCGCTGGAGCGCAAGGGCATGCCACCCCGCCTAACCAACCGTTAGAAGATGGCTTTGACTAGTTCGGCGATGGATCGCTGCATGTCTGGGTCATCGGTAATCGGCCGCGCCACCGTCGCCTCACAGGCGCGGGCCGGCGAGATGCCCTTCCCGATCAACTGCCCGGCATAAATCAAGAGCCGCGTGCTCACGCCTTCTTCCAGGCCGTGATTGCGGAGATTCCGGACTTTTTCACCCAGCTTCACCAGCTTCTGGGCGATCTCGCCGTTCACGCCCGCTTCCTTCTCGATCACCTGCGCTTCGATTGCCGCCGGCGGATAGGTGAACTCGATGGCCATGAACCGTTGCTTGGTGCTCTGCTTGAGATCCTTCAGTACGCTCTGGTAGCCGGGGTTGTAGGAAATCACGAGCAGAAAGTCGTCCACCGCCTCGATGACCTGCCCCTTCTTCTCGATCGGCAGCATGCGGCGGTCGTCGCTCAGCGGATGGATGATGACCGTGGTGTCCTTGCGCGCCTCCACGACTTCGTCGAGATAGACGATCGCGCCGTGCTTCACGCCGAGCGTGAGCGGGCCATCCACCCAGACGGTCTCGTTGCCTTTTAACAGGTAGCGGCCTACGAGATCGGAAGCGGTCAGGTCTTCATGGCAGGCGACGGTGATCAGCGGACGGCCCAGCTTCCAGGCCATGTGCTGGACGAAACGCGACTTGCCGCAGCCTGTCGGCCCCTTGAGCATGACCGGCATGCGGCTCTTTGCCGCAATCGTGAAGAGGCCGATCTCGCCGCCCGTTTCGGCATAGTACGGCTCCTGCCGGACGCGGTACCGGTCAATGTCCAGTTCGTGACCTTTATCAGTTTTGTGTTTCATATGAAGCTACCAGCCATCAGTTCATCGCGCGACTTGCGAGACTCGAGTCTCGCTTTTCCCGCGTTCCCGCGCGTCTCGCACCTTGCGCAGGAAACTGCGCGAGGAGATTATAAGCCGCGCTCCCCGTCAGCACAACTGATTCACGCTCCCGTCACGATGTAGCTGGGAACGAGCTGCACAGGGTGATAGGCGCGCTTCGACTGCGCCAGCGACGGGAGCCCCGAATCATCCATGGTATTGATGAATTCGTAGCCCTGCTCCGCGGCCAGCCGGCAGCGTTCACGGAAAATCCATGCGGCGAGGCCCGGGAGCGATCGATCCGCCACTTCCAGCAGGACGCAGAACACCGAGGGCGACCGCTCGTAGCCGAACGTATAGGCGCGAACGCGGCCGTCCGCACGGACCACGTGACCGGTGAGGCCAAGCTCCCAGGAATGTGCCAACGCTTCCCGATGCGCGGCTTCGGAATCGGCGAGCATCTGCCGCGCAACGGCGTCTTCCCCCGTCGCCTGTTTTTGTGCCATCCACTCCCGGCAGAGTTGCGCACAACCATCACGGTCCGATTCTTGAAACGGTGCAAAGGAAGGTTGCTGCTCACGCTCGAACCGGTTGCATGCGGCGCGCTGCGATTTATAGTTGTCCCCTGCCAGCGCGACCAGATCCGCTGTCCGGTACAGATAGTCCGGATCCTTCGGCTTCACGCGATAACCCAGCGTTTGCAGCTCTTCCACCCACTCTTCAGGAATATTTTCCACTCGACTCACTGCCGAACCACCGTTCCGATCACGCATCATCGCAAAACACGCTGCAAGCGCAGGAGCGAGACGCGCGCGAAAAGCGGGACTGGCGAGACTCGAGTCTCGCCCGTCGCGCGAGTCACACGGAATCGGCGGCAGCGGCATGAACACACCGTCCCCATATTCAGCGAACAGGCAGAGGCATCCCGCGATCTCCGTCCACGAGTAGCGAAACAGGTCGTTCCAGATCAGATGCGGCGCCAGCGAGAAATGAGCCAGGGGGGTCTCGACAGACTTCAGCGCCTGCTCGAAACGGGAATGGTCGGCCGGCGTCAGGGGTCGGAGTTCGAGGTTCGAGGTTCGAGGTTCCGGATGGTCCGACAACGTCGAACTTCGAACATCGAACTGACCGCGCATGCGCTCCGTGAGCTTCGGCAACGGATTGAGCACGACCACGTCCTCTTGAAACCGCCCGACCAGTCGCGGGTTGGAGGCCACCGTGTCGAGCATGTCCTCGCGCTCGAGCGTTGCGGTGAGGGTCCTGGCATGCGTCAGAATTTCCGACGGCACGGCATCGCGCATGAACGGACATTTCGTATCCCATCCCAGCACGACCGCCGATCCATCGGCGGTCCACATCACCGCCAGCGGATAAATCTGGCAATCGAGCGGACGGTCTTCGTAGATGCGGCAATGGGATGTCGCGGGATCGAAGGCCGGGCAGAGATAGCCCTCTCCAGAGGAATGGGGCACGACCGTGACCTGGCAGCCGCTCGGATCGGAAAATCGCGCCGGATCGATCCCCCGGGCAACCGCCTGGCGGATTTCGCCGGCCGTGAAATAGGGACGCAAAAAACTATCCGGCTCCGGAAACCGGCAGCAGACATCGCAGCTCAGGCAGATCCGGCTCGGAACGAGTTGGAGAAGAGGCATTTCCGAATCACCACAACGTTGGACTTTATCTTACAAGGAACTTATGGTATGTATCACCGACATCGGTAATCATAGGCTCGCCCGTCCGTCAAGGCAATCGGACATCGGAGCGGATGCCGGGCGTGTCCGGACTTGGGATGTGAATGGCGCCGGAACCTATCAAAACTGATTCTGTCTTTTCACGCCGCCTCCTGAACATTGTCACGATCATCGATCGCTACCATGTTGAGGCTGCGCGCAAGGGGGATACGGCATTTGCCGAAGCCCTGAAGAACTGCGCTTTGACCATCTCGGGCGGTAACATGCTGTGTCCGCTGGGCGCGCTGGTGATCACCGAAACGGTGCGCACCGGAAAGTTTCCGCTGAGCAGCTTGGCGCCCCAGGCCCCTCGAGAAACGACCTCGACTCAGCCATCGGGCTCTCATGCACCCTTATCCTCCACTGTGACTCACTCGACGGTAAAAGCCCTCGAATGGCAGTCCACCTTCTCCAAATTGTGGACCCTCCTGGAGGAGGAAGCTAAGCGGAGCGGAGACAAGGACCTTCTCTCGGCCCTGCAGGACTGCGAGGAGGTGACCGAAAACCATGCCTGTCCCGTTCGGGAGTTGATCGCCAGAAGCCTGGGCCAGGGCAAAAAATCCTAGGCGTGCCTCCCGCTCACGGGCTGGCGCCGTGACGGGTTGTTGTTCTGCATTCCCTCTCCTTCCGTTTCGCCGTACATCAGGACCGGCAGTTTCTTGACAAGAAACAGGTGAAAGCATAACGTTTTTGCCCTAAGGCCGATGTGTGCCTCAGAACGTGTGAGGGGCCTCGTGTCTGCACTGTACGACAAACGGCGCCGCGATTCCGGGCCTGCCGGGCCTTGCCGGAGGGGGGCCCGTCTCCGCCCCGCACGTCACCCATTGTCCACCGTCCGCCTTCAACGATCGTGGACGCGGAGTTGAGCATGCGCGCACGTCCGATCCATGATCAGTATGCGCGACTGCCCTGGCTGATCGCCGCGATGACCGTCGTGGCCCTGACGATCGGCGCGCTCGCCGCGTGGCATGTCGAACAAGACCTCGTCGCCTCCGCTCTCATCCGGAGCATGCCGTGGACGCTGGCAGCCGCGTGGGCCCTCGTCTGGCTGCCGATGCTGGCTGTTTCCATCTGGTCAGCCATGCGGCTGAGAGCCGAATGGTCTCGCGCGCAGGAGACGCAGGCCCACGCCACGGACGCGGAGTCGAAATACCGCCAGTTGGTCGAACAGGCCAGTGACATCATTTACCGGGTCGATCTGCATGGATATTTCACCTACATCAATTCGACCGTCACCCGCTTCAAGGGATACACCCAGGAAGAGTTGATCGGTCAGCACTTCACGGAACACATCCGTCCGGATGCGCGCGAGGCAGCCCGGCGGTTCTACCTGCGACAGTTCGCGCGCAAGACACCCAGTACCTACTACGAATTTCCGGTCATCAAGAAGGACGGCGGTGAAATATGGTTCGGCCAAAACGTCCAGCTCCTGATGGAGAACGATCAGGTGGTGGGGTTTCAGGCCGTCGCGCGCGACATCACCGAACGCAAACGGACAGACGAGGCGATGCGCAGTACCACGGAATTCCTTCGGACCCTAGTCCAGGCCTCGCCCCTTGCCATTGTCAATTTAGACCCCGATAGCAATGTCACAAGTTGGAACCGTGCCGCCGAGGACATGCTCGGCTGGAGCGAAACGGAAGTGCTCGGCAAGCCGCTCCCTTACATTCCCCCAGGAAAAGAGGCGGAGGCCGACGCGCTGTGGGCCGAATCGTTGCAGGGCCCCGGTGCCAGCGGAGTTGAAATTCGCCGGCGGAAAAAGGATGGGACGCCCATCGACCTTGAGATCTGGTCGAGGACGTTCAGAAACGAGCAGGGGATGCCCGTCTTATCGTTTGGCATTTTGGCCGACATCACGGAGCGCAAACAGGCGGAGGAACGACTCGCAAAGATCAATGAATGCTTCTTGAACTTCGGCATCAATTCGGAAATCAATATCAACAATCTGACGGCTCTGTGCGGTGAACTCCTGGGGGCCGCCTGCGCGCTGTACAACTACCTGGACGGTCCGCTGCTCCGCTCGATTGGAAAATGGAATGCGCCGCCCGGTTTCAATCCGGTCGACCCCGCCGTGGGACATATCTGCCATGACGTAATCCGAGAGGGAGGGGATTGCCCGAGGACGGTGCACAATCTTCCGGAGACCCGCTATGCCCGAACAGACCCCAACGTCTTGCCGTACAAACTGCAGACCTACTTCGGCATGGCGGTCAAGTGCCAGAATACCGCAGTCGGATCGCTGTGCGCCGTGTTTCAACGGGACTATGTGCCCAGCGAGGCGGACGCAAAACTCCTCGGAATCATCGCCGCCGCCATCGGCGTGGAGGAAGAACGCCGGCGTGGGAATGAGACGCTGAGGGAAAGCCAGGAACGATTCAGCAAGTCCTTCAATGAAGCCCCGATCGGCATGGCGTTGGTGGCAACCGACGGCCGCTTCATCCAGGTCAATCGAGCCCTGTCCCAGATTGTAGGCTATTCAGAAAATGAGTTGCTGGCCACCAAGTTCCAGGCTATCACGCATCCGGACGACCTGGAAGCCGATCTGACCTTTGTCCGGCACATGCTGAACGGCACGATGCGCACTTATCAAATGGAGAAGCGATATATCCACAAGCTGGGGCACGTAGTCTGGATCCTGCTGTCGGTCTCGCTTGTGCATAATGCAGAGTTGAAGCCGCTGTACTTCATTGGACAGATTCAGGACATCACCAAGCGCAAGCAGGCTGAGGAGGAACGGGAACAGTTGGTCAAGGCACTGGCCGAGTCCCGGAATCGATTTGAGATGTTCTTCCGCCAGACGCCGTCCGCCATCTCGATTACGACGATCAAGGACGGGCGTTTTCTTGACGTGAATAAACACGCGGAGGTCCTGACAGGATACACGCGGGAAGAACTGATCGGCCGCACGACGGTGGAGATGAACTTGTATGTGGATCCAACCGAGCGGCCCGGCCTTGTCCAAGAACTGAAACAAAAAGGCATGCTTACCGACCTGGAGAGGGAAATCAGGACCAAGTCAGGGGAGATCCGCACCGCGATCTTCTCCCTCGTGCCCATCATGATGGGCTCCGAGCCCTGCATGCTGTCCATCGCGCACGACATTACCGAGCGCAAGCAGGCGGAGCAACGACTGCATGAACGGTCCCGGCAGCAGGCGATCGAGGCCGAACTGAGCCTGCTGGCCGTCTCGGTCGGGGACTCGGCGAACCTCCTGAGCACGGCCGCCGGAATGGTATCAAACGCCCTGGAGGTCAACTATTGTGAGGTGCTGGAGCTGATTCCGAACGGCACGGACCTGCGGCTCTGCGCCAGCGCGGGCTGGAGGGGCGATGACATCGGGCAGGTGCGGGCACTGGAGACGGGTTCCCCGGCTCATGCCGCGTTGAATTCGAGCAACCCGGTCGTCAGGACTCTCCCGAAGAACGCTCGGTTCGGCGGGCCGGCGTGGCTGCACGAGCATGGGACCGTCACCGGAATGAGCGTGAGCATTCCGGGGAAGGACGGTCCCTGGGGAGTGCTGGGCGTATACACGGCCGCGACCCGCGCCTTCTCCAGAGACGACGTGAATTTTCTTCAGACCATCTCCAGCATTCTGGCCACGGCGATCGAGCGCATGCAGGCCGAGATCGTGCTAAGAAGCGCCAACCAGTCGCTCCGGCTGCTCTCCCGCCAGTTGCTGCAGGTCCAGGAGGACGACCGCCGCGCGATCGCCCGTGACCTGCACGATGAAATCGGACAATCCCTGACAGCGATCAAGTTGAACGTGGAGCGCGCGCAGCGGGCTGCGGATCGCGACACCAGAACCCATATCCTGCGGGACTGCGCCCAGATCACCGAACACGTGCTGGGCCAGGTTCGGAACCTCTCGCTTGACCTGCACCCCTCGATTCTCGACGACCTGGGCCTGGCCTATGCGTTAAAGTGGTACGCAGACCGTCAGGCCGAGCGGGCCGGATTGAAAGTGGAACTGACGGCGGATCCGTCCCTGCCGCGCCTTCCCCAGGATGTTGAAATCACTTGTTTTCGCATCGCCCAGGAAGCCCTGACCAACGTGGTCCGGCACGCGCACGCGCGGCTGGTCGGCATTGCCCTGAAGCGGGAAGTAGGCTCCGTGGAGCTGTGCATCCAGGACGACGGGATTGGATTCGTCGTGGACAAAGCCTCTGCCCCGGTCAATGGCAAATCCAGCATCGGACTGGTGAGCATGCAGGAGCGCGCGAAGCTCCTGGGTGGCACGCTCAAGATCACGTCGGCCCCCGATTGCGGCACAACGGTGCTGGCGACGC
This sequence comes from Nitrospiraceae bacterium, assembly GCA_036397655.1. GTDB lineage: Bacteria > Nitrospirota > Nitrospiria > Nitrospirales > Nitrospiraceae > 2-02-FULL-62-14. Next base: position 8,399 of record DASWIN010000191.1, read on the forward strand.
TGCCGCTGCCCGTCGTGTCGCTGGCCGGCATGCCGACCGAAGAGGTGCCGCGATCATGAGTCCCCTCCGCATCCTGCTCGCAGAGGATCACACGCTTGTCCGCGCCGGCATCCGCGCATTGCTGGAAAGCCTACAGGGTATCGAAGTGGTTGCCGAGGCATCGGACGGGCGGGAAGCCCTGCGACTGGTGCAGGCGCATCATCCGGACATCCTGCTGATGGACATCACGATGAAAGAGCTGAACGGCCTGGAAGCGGCGGCCCGGCTTGCCAAGGAGCGCTCGGCCACCCGCATCATCATCCTGTCCATGCACGCCGATCAGGCCTACGTGCACCAGGCGTTGCAGGCCGGCGCCGCGGGCTATCTCTTAAAGGGCTCGGACCTGGCCGAATTGGAACTGGCGCTCAAGGCCGTCGCGCGCGGCGACACCTACCTCAGCCCGGCGGTCTCCAAGAATCTCGTCGGCGATATGCTGAACGGCAAGAGGCCGACGGCCAATCCACTGGACGAACTCACCCCGCGCCAGCGGGAAATCCTGCAGTTGATCGCGGAAGGCCGGACGACCAAGGAGATCGCCGGCCGGCTGGACCTCAGCGTCAAGACAATCGAAACCCACCGGGGACAGTTAATGGAACGCCTGGACATCCATGACGTGCCGGGCCTCGTGAAGTTCGCCATCCGCGTGGGCCTCACCCAGACCGACAAATAGCCAAAAACAGCGTTTTTTCTTGCCTGTCCGAGGGTTATTTCCCCCGTATCTCAGGGATTCCCTGATACGGCCCGGAGCGTTCCTGTGCCATGATCGCCCCCTCATTAACCGGAAACTTTCAGCTATGAACCAGCAAAGAGTCTCCGATCTGCGCATCCGCACCTTGATGGTGGACGACCACGCGATGTTTCTGGACGAGCTGGCGCACCTGCTTGAGGAAACGCGCGGGACGAACGTGGTCGGGCGAGCCGCATCGGGCGAGGATGCGCTGGAGCAGGTGGCGAGGCTGCGACCCGATCTGGTGTTGATGGACATCACCATGCCGGGCATAGGCGGTCTGGAAGCCACGCGCCGCTTGAAAGCTGAACCCGACGCGCCGCGCGTCATCGTGCTGTCGCTGAACGAAGACCCGATGTATCGCCGGGCCGCGCTGGAGATGGGAGCCAACGGTTTCGTCCCAAAATCGAAACTGAGCACCGCCCTGCTGCCAATGATCCACTCGTTGTTCCCCGTAGCTATCGAGGACGCGGTGGGGAATTGAAGAGGGGGCCCACTCATGTTGACCAATGATAGCGAGAGAGCACCGCGCGATCTTTCAGGCAGACAGGAGGACCTCATGTCGAAGGGCACCGATCCCGGTCAGCCTCAACTGTTTTCCCGCCGCCTGATCAAAATCATGACGGTCATGGAGCGCTTTCGAGAGGAAGCGGAGGCAAGAGCCCACCAGCCCTTTGCGGATGCACTGCGGAGCTGCACCATGGAGATAGCCGGCGGCAATATGGATTGCCCGCTCGGCAAGCTCGTGGTGGATGAGTCGGCACGCACGGGAGTCTTCATGGCGTTTAACACCAGCGGCCCGTCTCCAGAACGTCGCGACCCTGGGCCTGCAGCAGGGAGACAGGCTCCGGCCGCCGTGTCCCCCATGACCGTGCTGGAATGGCAGAGTAAGTACGCCAGATTGTGGAGCCTCCTCAAAGAGGATGCCAGGCGCGCCAACGACACTGAATGTCTGGAGGCGCTGGAGGCTTGCAACGATCTCACCCAGAATCACCAGTGCCCGGTCAGGGAACTGATCGTGCGGGGCCTGTGGCATGGAGAAAAATCCTGAGGGCTACGCCCGATCGGAATCGACGCCATGCTACCTGACGACCACTCGGCAACCAGCCCAGCGCTCTCCGTGACGGGCAGTTTTGTCCCGGTCCCCTGCCCCAAATGCGACGGCACGCTGGCGCGCCGTTCTCATAGGGACGGCCTGGCTGAGAAAATGCTCAGTCTCATGTACGTGTACCCCTTTCGGTGCCAGCTTTGCGGCCATCGGTTTTTTTCGCTGCAGTGGGGAATTCGCTATGAACGGATTTCTACCGATCCTCGCAAAGCTGAGCATCGCGACTATGATCGCCATCTTGTCCACATACCTGTGAGGCTATTCGACCAGCACGGAGAATTCCATGGAAAGACCACCGACTTGTCCATTGGAGGTTGCGCTCTTCTGATGGCCTCCGGTCCGTTTCGGAAACATTCCCAGTGGAGCGTCCAGTTCTGGCTGCCCGCCGAGCCACATCCCGTCATGGTAGACGATGCCGTGGTGCGCACGGTTCGACACCAACAGATCGGCATGGAGTTTTTGTGGACTGCCCCCGCTGAGCGAGAACGGTTCAGCCGGTTCCTCCAAGCGACATGGAAACAGACTGTGGCCGACATTAATGGACAGACGTCCCGTCCCATCCCGGGGCCAGACGCGGTCCGCATGACAACTCAGCCGGGACGATCCCTTCTGCCACACTAACCGGAGTTAGCCGAAATTAGAAGGAGCGCCGTCATGGAAATCGTCTGCTCAAAGTGCCGGAAGCCGTTCGTGCAAGCCGTCCGGCAACGGGGGCTCCTGGACCGCCTGCTGCACCGGGTTTATCTCCACCCCTACGGCTGCAAGGTATGCCGGCATCGCTTCTACGTCATGCAGTGGGGACTCCGCCCGGCGGACATTCCCATGGACAGCGATCAGTATCGGATGCGGCCGGTCCGCATTCACGCGACGGTCCTGGACGAGCGGAGCCATCACGAGGGCGACGTCACCGAGCTTTCCATGGGTGGTTGCCTGATCGAGCTGCCGGTCCCGCTGCTCGAAGGCACCGTGCTCGGGATCCACCTCGATGCGCTCGACGACCAGCCGCCCATCATTGTTGAGGCGGCCATCGTGCGATCGGCCATCAAGACGCGGGCTGAAGTGGAGTTTCTGAGGCTGGCCAAGAAAGAAGAGGAACGACTGAACCGCTTCGTGACGAACCTGTGGATAGAAGGCACGCAGATGGCCCGCAGCAGCGGCCGCTAGAAAACCGACCCGCTTCGCAGCCTATAGGTATCCGGCTGCCGCCGATCGGCGGCAGCCGCAGGCTTCCTGCCGCGCACGACCCCGCTCCTCCGACGCCTCCGCAATACCCTCAATCGTTCATGATGCCCCCCGGTCGCTGATGCCTTGTCTGGATGTACGGCCCCATGTTACGATTTTGTCCTGTTGCTCGCCGTTCTGAGAGGAATCACGATTGGCACTGGCAGGTGAGGTTTCCAGTCGGACGGACCACGCGGACGCCCGGCGACGGTGCATCGCCGTCCGCGAGGCTTTGATCCGAGCCGGACTGTTTTCCGAAACCGTGGTTGACTCCGCCGCGGCGCCAGGCTGGCGCGTATCGCCGTCACCGTTTCTTCTCACGCCCGAACAACTCCGTTTTTTCGAAACCCTCGGCGGCCACCTGCTGGCGTTCTCCCGGGCGCTGAATCGACTGTATTTTGAGAGCGTGCACGGCACGCAGCCGGTCTGGGTGGCCGCCTATCTCGACCAGGGCAAGCCGGACTCCCTGATCGCCTACAGCCGGCTGGACCGGTTCCGGGATCTGCTGCCGGACGTGATTCGCCCCGACGTGATCCCCACCGAAACCGGCATGGTCATCACCGAACTGGATTCCGTGCCGGGTGGGATGGGGCTGACGGCGTGCATGGCGCAGGCGTATGCGCAGGAGCCGGTTGCAGGATCTGAAGTTCGAAGTTCGAAGTTCGAAGTTGTCGAACCTGGCACCCCGAATCAGAATCCGGAGGCTTCCACCTCGAACCTCGAACCCCGAACCTCGAACGTTTCCTTTGGTCTCGTCGGCGGCCCCGACGGCATGATGCGTGGGTATGCCGCCATGCTGCGCGAACGGATGGAAGGGCGCTCCGGCGGGGTGGCGATCGTCGTGTCGGAGGAGGCGCAGGACTATCGTCCCGAAATGGAATGGATGGCGGCCCGATTGCGCGAGCAGGACCTGGCCGCCTTCTGCGTTGAGCCCGACGAGGTGGACTTCACCGAAGACGGCCTGCGTCTGGCCCGGGATCGCCGTCCCATCGCCCTGCTCTACCGCTTCTTCGAGCTGTTTGATCTGCCCAACGTGCCCAAGGCCGAGCTGATCATGTATGCGGGGAAACAGGGACGCGTGGCCGTCACGCCGCCCTTCAAGCCGCAACAGGAAGAGAAACTGGCCTTCGCCCTCTTCCACCATCCAGCCCTGACGGCCTTCTGGCAGGCGGAACTCGGAGGGGACACCCACGCGGTCCTCTCACGCCTGTTGCCCAAGACATGGGTGCTTGATCCGGCCCCCCTGCCGCCAGCCGCCGTGATCCCCGGTCTGGAGTTGGGAGGGCGGGCCATTGCGGACTGGCGCGACCTGGGCCACGCGACGCAGAAAGGACGCCGGTACGTGATCAAGCCATCCGGCTTCTCGCCGCTCGCCTGGGGCAGCCGGGGAGTCTCGGTGGGGCACGACCTGCCGCAATCGGAGTGGGCCGTGGTGATCGACCAGGCGCTGGCGTCCTTTTCGACCACGCCGCACATTCTGCAGGAATTCCACAAGGGGCGGCAGTTCGAACTCTCCTATTATAATGAGAGCGCCCAGTCCCTTGTGCCGATGGCGGGGCGGGCGCGCCTGTCGCCCTATTATTTTGTGGCCGGGGGGAAGGCTGAGTTGGCGGGCATCCTGGCCACCGTCTGCCCGCTGGACAAGAAGGTGATTCACGGCATGAAAGACGCGATCATGGCTCCCTGCGCGGTCGCACAGAAGTGACGGGTGACGCGTGACAGGGAACGGGTCCAATCAGATTCTCCGCCTTCTCGTCGCTCGTCACTGGTCACTGGTCACGAGTGGGTTATGGCTTTGACGTTCTACCATGTCGGGTGGTGCCCTGAATGCGGGATGGTGCGCGAGAAGCTCGAGGCGTTGAAGATCCCGTTTGAGGACGTTGCCGTGCCCGACACCCGCCTGTTCCGCAAACAGGTGTGCGAGGTGTCGGGGCAATACTATGTCCCCGTCATCAAGGACGGCGATCTGGTGCTGACCGAGACGCGGGACATCCTGGCCTATCTCGACGATCGGTACGGGGCCGGAGGGGCGGGGGCGAAGGCCGCAGCAAAGTTCGCGTCCCGCGCGCAGCCCCAATCCGCCGCGCTCGGAGACGACGACGAACACCCGTCGTGCCGCCTGACGTAGAGGAGATCGAATGGAAGCCTGGCAAAAAATTCTTGCGCAGAGCGTCGTAAAACCCAAAGATCTCGCCGCGCGGCTGGGCGTGGACGAAAAGGAGGTCGAGGACATCGTCGGCCCCTACCCGATGCGCATCACGCCGACGGTCCTGGCGACGATCAAGGAGCCAGGCGACGCGATCTGGAAGCAGGTCGTTCCCGACCGGGCCGAGATGGAGGATTTTGACGCGCCGGATGATCCGCTTGTAGAAGACCTGATGAGTCCGGTCCCTCATCTGGTCCACCGGTACCCGGATCGCGCGCTGTTGATGGTCACGAACCAATGCCCGATCTACTGCCGCTTCTGCACGCGCAAGCGGCTGGTCGGGAAGCCGGGATTCATCAAGAAGGGCGACCTCGACAAGGCGGTCGCCTACCTGCGCGAGCACACGGAAATTCGCGATGTGATTCTCTCCGGCGGCGACCCGTTGCTGCTGCCCGATCACCTGCTGGAAAAAGTGTTCAAATCTTTGCGCTCGATCCCGC
>DASWIN010000192.1:0-2349 GCA_036397655.1 Nitrospiraceae bacterium
CGGTAGGGCAAGAGGCGTCGGTTCCTTGTCAGTCCGGAAGAAAACCATTACACTAATTCATGCTTTATGAAGCGCTCTTTCGCGGCTTGCATATCGCCCGCGTCCGGTATCTGCTCGTTGGGGCGGTGGCCATTAATCTTCATGGTGTTCCACGAATGACAGCAGACGTGGATCTGATGGTCGATATGGCGGATGCCAATCTCCGCACCTTTGTCCAGACCCTGACGTCGCTCGGGTATAAGCCTCGTGTGCCGGTTGATGCGGCTGAGGTTCTGAATCCCGAAAAACGCCGTGAATGGAGGGACACCAAATCCATGATTGTTTTCACATGGCTCCACCCAGCGCGGCCCTATGAAGAGGTGGACATGTTCTTGAACAATCCGATTGATTTTGGAACCGCATACGCAAATAGAAAAGAAGTCAGTCTTGGAGATTATGCGGTTCCGCTTTCCGGCATCTCCGATTTGATTGCCCTGAAAACCATCTCTGGCCGCGAGCAGGACCGCTCCGATATCGAAGCCCTCCGTCAGATTCAGAATCTGACGGAAGAAGGCTCCTCGTGAGTGCGCCGACGCCGAAACCTCGTCGTGGCGGGTATTCCTACCGCGTCACAGACGAGCAAATTCTTCGCTGGCGAGCGCTGCCGCCTGAAATCAAACTGCAATGGCTGGAGGATGCCAACCGCTTTCTTCGGCACGCGCTCTCGCCGAAGGCCAAATCCATCCAGGATCGCTTCCGCCGCGGGGAGCTGTAACTTCCACGATAGCCGGCCGCCGTCCTGGCCGTGATGGTGTGGCGCGAGTCATGGTAGGGTACACTAGGGGCAACGGGTTGAACCGCTGTTCCATCGAATTTACCGGCTGGGAGGCCGGCCCGTGGTGAAACGTTCTGGATTATTGGCAACCGCGCTCGCCGCCGTGTTCTGCGCGGCGGGCACCGGGGTCGAGGCCTTTCCGGTAAGCAAGGCGGCCTGGTCCGACGCGCAATGGGAGAAGCACTGCAAGAAGGTCAGGACGACCTACAACCCCACGGCACCCCTCAACGTCAAGGCGTTGACGCTCAAGCCCGACGACCCGCGGTTTGTCGATTTTCTCTACTGGGTCTGGGCGAACAAGATCATCGAGCACCAGGTGGAGCAGGTCGGCGGCACAGAATGGAACGGCCCGAAGACCGGCGTCATTTTCCATTGGGCGCCTGGGTCCCGCTGGGAAACCCACACGGTCGTGCCCTTCGAACACGCGATCCATCACATCGCCGACGAGCACAACTGGATGGACAACATGTTCAAGGAATTCTTCGCGCCATTCGGCCCCGTCACGGGTGTAAACATCAAGGAACGGCTCTCCTTCGACAAGCCGCCGACCTGGGCGCAGTTTCTCCAACACATCGGGGGGCCCGAAAGCCCCTACTATCGGTATGTGTTCCATCAGGAGAGCACGATCGATCCCGAGAAGCGGATCGTCACGCTGTTCGGCGGGCAGGGCGTGGCCTTCCAATACTCCTTCGACCGCTACCTGACTGAAATCAAGGAGGTCGTGACGGACTGCAAGGCCTACCAATTCTTCGAGTTGTACGACCGGTACGGAAAGGGCTTCGCCTCTCGGCCTGGTTGGGCCGGCCAGCCCCTGCCGGGACGGTAAGACAGGGTTTGCCAACCGGCTTCCGGACGCTATACTGACCCGTGATGACTTTCCCCCGCCTTCCAGCTCACGTGACGCTCAGCCTCCTCAGCATCCTTGTTGCAGCCATGGTTCAGAGCTGCGCCGCGACCGTCCCGTTGAAGGGGCCGACCGGAGAGGTGTTCCCATTCCAACAGAAGCGGGCGAGGGATTGCTGCAATCTCATCGTGGACGCTCCCAGGCAGGAGGTCGCAGCGCAGGCTGCCGCCGGGTTCGTGGGCGGCGACCGGGTCGAAGTCAACGGGAAGCGCTTCACGTCCGACTGCTCCGGCCTCGTCCGCGGTGTCTACGCCGCGCAGGGCATCGATGTGTACGGCGACCTGGGCGTCCTGGACGGCGGCAACGGCGTCGGGCGCATTTACGCGCATGCCTTGATGCACGGACGGATCCATTACGGCCCGGACATCCATCCCGGCGACCTGGTGTTCTTCCACAATAGCTGGGACTTCAACGGGGACGGCCACTACAACGATCCGCTCACGCACGTGGGCGTGGTGGAGCTGGTGGAGCGCGATGGAACCGTGGTGTTCGTCAGCAGCGTCACGAAGGGGATCGAACGCTATCGAATGAATTTACGCGAACCGGACCGGCACAACGGCGACGACGGGCGCATCCTCAACGATTTCATGCGCCGCAAATGGCCGGGCGACCCGCCGGCCACACACTACCT
>DASWIN010000193.1:0-6316 GCA_036397655.1 Nitrospiraceae bacterium
GCCTTCCGGCTGCTCCGAGAGATAGAGCTCTACGATATTGCGCCGGTGCCGGCTCAGTCCGGTGCCTTCCGTCCGCACGACCATGCCGTCGCGGACCGGCGTCGTGCAGGAGGCCGGCGTTCCCGCCTGCCCCTCCACTTCACAGAGACACAAGCGGCAGGAACCGTGGGGAGCGAGCTGGTGGGACGCGCAAAGGCTCGGGATGGCAATGCCGGCCTTCTGCGCCGCCATATATATGGTGTCGCCGGCGTGAGCGGTCACGCGTCGGCCATTGATTGTCAATCTGATGTTTGCGTCGGTCATCTGTTGTCAGCTTTTGGCTATGGGCACGACACGGTCCACCTATAGCCTATCGCCTATCGCCTATCGCCTGAACTCGTTCGGGAAATGTTCTATCGCCGTGAGCACCGGGTACGGCGCGCGGCCGCCCAGCGCGCAGAGGCTCGCGGTCTTCATCGTCTCACCGAGGTCGGCAAGCAGCGCGAGGTCGCCGGGACGGCTCCGTCCGTCCCGGAGCCGTTCCAGGATTTCACGGGCCCGCACGGACCCGATCCGGCAGGGCGTGCATTTCCCGCAGGATTCGTCAGCGGTGAACGCCATGAAATGCCGGGCCAGCTCCACCATGTCCGTCTCGCCGTCGAACACCACGATGCCCCCGTGGCCCAGAATCGCGCCGGCGTCCGTGAACGCATCGTAGCAAATGGGGATGTTCAGCTTGGACGCCGGAAACAGGCTGCCCAGCGGTCCCCCCACCTGCACGGCTTTCAACGTCGCGCCGGGCGCCATGCCGCCCCCGAAGCGGTCCAGCACCTCCGCGAGCGTCGCGCCAAAGGGAATTTCCACCAGCCCCGGCTGTTTCACGCGCCCGCCGATCTGCAGCGGGATCGTACCGCGCGACCGCTCCGTGCCCATGGAGGCGTACCAGTCACCGCCCTTCGCCAGGATGCCCGGCACGGTGGCAAAGGTCAGCACGTTGCTGACCACCGTCGGCTTCCCGTGGAGCCCGGACACGGCCGGATAGGGCGGCTTGGCGCGCACCACGCCGCGGCGGCCTTCAAGCGATTCCAGCAGCGCCGTCTCTTCCCCGCACACGTACGAACCGGCGCCGACGAAAACCTCCAGCACGAATGTCTTCCCCCCGAGATCCAGCATGCCGGACTGTTCCGCCTCCTCGATCGCCGCCTGCAGCGTCCGCGCCGCCGCCGGATATTCCTGGCGACAGTAGATGTAGCCCCGATCCGCGCCGATCGCGAGGGCGCAGATCAGCATGCCTTCGATCAACCGATAGGGCTCCCCTTCCATGAGCATCCGGTCGCAATAGGTGCCGGCGTCGCCTTCGTCCGCATTGGCCACGACATACTTGCGATCGGCCGGCGTGTTCTTCGCGACGTTCCACTTGGCCCAGATCGGAAAGGCCGCGCCGCCCCGCCCGCGCAGGCGCGACCGCTTGAGTTCCTCGATGATGCCGTCCGGCGAGAGGCCCCGGGCACGGTCGAGTCCCAGGCCCCCGTCGTGGGCGACGTACTCCTCCGCTGAGAGCGGGCGGGTGACGCCGAAGTTGGCGAAGGTCACACGGGTCTGTCCGGCAAGGAAGGGGATTTGCCCGATCGGCGTGCCGCCCTCGCCGGCGAGGATGCGCCCCAGGTCGTCCGGCTTGGCATGCGGCCATGCCATCCGGCCTTGCGGCGTGTCCCGCTCGACCAGCGGCTCCAGGTAAAAGGCGCCGCGTGCCGAAGTGCGGACCAGCTCCACCCCCGGCTTGTCTCCCCAGGCCTTCGCCAACCGGCCGGTTCCGGCCGCTTTTGAGGAGGTGTCGTTGGATAAGTAAATGCGCGTCATGGTTTCTCCGGTTCGTCTGGTTTCTCTCGTTTGTCTGGTTTGTTTGGTTCGTTGGATTTGTCTCGTTGAACCAGAAAAACCAGATAAACCAGACAAACGTTATTTATATCCTTCCAGCAAATCGGTGACTTCGCCGGGGCTCACCCGTCCGTGGACGTCCTCATCAATCATCACGCTCGGACTGACCGCGCAATTGCCGACGCAATAGACCTTTTCCAGCGTGAACCGCCCATCCGGCGTCGTCGCGCCAAAACCGATCCGCAATTCATCTGCCAGGGCATCCAGCAGGCGGCCGCAATGGTTGGCCACGCAGGATTCACCGGTGCAGATCCGGATCAGGTGACGTCCGGGCGGATGGGTGCGCAACTCGGGATAGTAGGTCAGCACTCCCGCGACGTCCGCGTCGGTCACCATGAGCGCGCGCGCAATGTCGGGCAGGGCCGCCGGCGGCACATAGCCGAGCCTGCCCTGAACCGCCAGCAACGTGTCGAGAATGTTGGGCGGATCGGTACGGCACCGCTCAAGGATGGACGCTAATTGCAAATCTTGCTCTTTCACGAATGCCTCTTCGAAGGTTTGTCTTGTTTGTCTGGTTTTTTTGGTTTCTCTGGTTTATCTCGTTCTCAAGTCGGCCCGATTAAACCAGACAAACCATCGTATCGTCCTATATGTCCCCGGAAGCGGCCGTTATACAAGGACGATTCGCGGGCCCTGCCGGCCTTCGCCCATCGTTCCGCACGCACCCCGTTTACGGCATCATCTTGTCGGCTTCATAGTTGAGGTAGGCCCGCAGGATGTCCCGGCGCGCGACGATCCCCACCAGCGTGCCGTCCTTGTCCACGACGGGTGCGCGGATCAGGTCGCTTTGCAGCAGCACGTGGACCAGCGTCGCCACGTTCGTCTCCGGCCGGATCGAATAGGGATTATGGGCCATGATATCCCGCGCCGTGACGTCGCTCCACTTGTGGCCCCGTTCGAGCGAGGCCAGCAGATCGTACTCGCTGACGACACCCACCAGGCGCTGGCGGTTGTCCACGATCGGCACGGAGCCGAACCCTTCGATCATCATGGACGCGATCGCGTCCGCCGGGGCCCCCTCATGGGCCGATTGCACGTCGCTTTCCATGAAACGGGCGACCGTGAGCCCTTCAAAGGGCGTGATTGGCCTGATCACGGCCGTCTTCCCGGCCGGTCGTTTTGACGGTTGTCTCTTTCCGCTCCTTTTGGTCGCCATCTGACCTTCCTTTCTTATGTTCCGCATGCCCGCCGGAGCGGCTTCCGTTGCGAAGGCGGGTCAATCGCTGCGTGCCGCCTGAAGGAATCCTCTGGACTGCAGGACGTCCACCACCTGATCCGCCGCGGCCTCCGGCGTCAGGCTCGTCGATTCAATCGTGAGCTCAGGCTTGAGCGGTGGCTCGTAGGAGTCTTGAAGTCCCGGCACCGTTGCACTCCGGCCCGCCAGCCCGCGTTGATACGTCCCCTTGTGGTCCCGTTGCCGGCAGACGTCCAGCGGACAGACCACCGCGACCTCGACGAAATTCTGAATCAGCGCGCGGGCCAGGTCGCGATAGGCGCGCCGGTTGGCCGTCGCGTCGAAAATCACCGGCACGCCATGCGCGACCAGCCGGCTGCCGAAGAACGCCAGGGCCCGGTAGAACAGGCCCCGTTCGTCAGGGCTGTAAGTCGGGACCGGCGTGACGAGCGTCCGCACCGCGTCCGACTCGAGGACCTCCACCGCCAGACCGGCCTGCGCCAGCCTGGTCTTCAGCCTGCCGGCAATGGCGCTCTTCCCGGACGCCGGCAGACCGGTCAGCCAGACGGCGAAGCCCTCTCTCACGTTGCGTCCCTGGGCATGCCTGTCACTCCGCAAGAGGGATGCCATCAGGAATCATGCAAATGAATTGAAAAACATCGAGGTTTGGCCTCGTCTCCTCTCGCGATCAGAGAGGCTGCCGCCAATCTCCCCAAGAGACAGTCCGGCCCTGGTCCAAAACGCCACAGGCAAGGTGAAATCGAACCGGAAAACGCTGCTAATTCACGCATGAAAAAGTCGGCACGGTCCCTGCACAGTTAACCATCAACGAAGCGGGCCCGATACGATGCCCCTGTGGCAACTCACAATTGACGAGGTCTTCAAGGAACTGGAAACGTCCGCCGCCGGCCTTTCGCTGGAGGAGGCGCAGTTCCGGTACGCCCGGTTCGGGCCGAACAGTTTGCAGGAGAAGCGCGGCCCGTCGCTCCTCCGCAGGCTGCTGACGCAGTTCACGCATTTCCTGGCGCTCCTCCTCTGGATCGCCGCCGGCCTGGCCTTCACCGCCGACTGGCTCAATCCCGGCGAGGGGATGGGCACGCTCGGATGGGCCATCGTCAGCGTCATCGCCATCAACGCCGCCTTTTCATTTTTCCAGGAATACAGGGCGGAGCGGGCCATGCAGGCGCTGCGCCGCCTGCTCCCCGCCACCGCCTGGGTGTTCCGTGACGGGCAGACGCAGCCGGTCCCGCGCCGCGAGCTGGTGCCGGGGGACGTCCTGCTCATCGAGGAAGGCGAGCAGGTCCCCGCGGACGCACGGCTGATCGAGGCGATCGACCTGCGCGTGGATAATTCGTCGCTGACGGGGGAAGCGCAGCCCAAACGGCGGGTGGCCGAGGCCGTGACGGACGGACACACGCTCGATATCGCCAATCTCGTGTTCGCCGGCACGACCGTGCTGTCCGGCCACGGCCGCGCCGTCATCTATGCGACCGGCATGAAGACCGAGTTCGGCAGGATCGCGCAACTCGTCACGACCGTTGAGCCGGGCCTGAGTCCGCTGCAACGCGAGATTGCGCACGTGACGCGCGTCGTCGCGCTGCTGTCGCTGGCCATGGGCGCCGTCGTGTTCGCGATCGGCCTGTCGATGGGATTGGGTCTGTGGGTCAGCTCGATTTTCGGCATCGGCATCATCGCCGCGAACGTGCCGGAGGGGCTGCTCCCCACCGTCACGCTGGCGCTGGCGATGGGCAGCCAGCGCATGGCCGGCCGCAAGGCGCTCATCAAGCACCTGACCTCCGTCGAAACGTTGGGCTGCACCACGGTGATCTGCACCGACAAGACCGGCACGCTCACCGAAAACCGGATGCGGGTGGAGCGCCTCTATGTGGACGGAGTGGAGATCGAAAGCCGGCCTGATTGCTTGATGCTGCGGGGGCACCTGCTGGGCTCGCAGGATATGGAGCTGTGGCAGCCGCTGGTCGACGCCATCACGCTGTGCAACAACGCCCGGCGCATCCGGCGAACGGACGGCCGTCCGGGCATCGCCGGCGATCCGACCGAAGTCGCCCTGGTCGAGTTCGCCCTCGATCACGGCCTGCTGCACGGCCGCCAGCCGGCGCGCATGGGCGAACTGCCCTTCGACGCCGACCGCAAGCGCATGAGCACCCTGCATTGGATCAGGGGACGGCTCGTCGCGTACACCAAAGGCGCGCCGGAAACGGTGCTGTCGCTGTGCGCCCGGGTCCACCGTCGCGGCGAAACCGTCTCCATGACCGACGATGACCGGCAGAACATCCTGACGCACAGCCGGTCGTTCGCGCAGCAGGCGTACCGCGTCCTCGCGGTCGCCACGCGCGACATCGAGCGCGGGCATGAGTCGCTCACCGTGGAGACCGTCGAGCAGGACCTGACCTTCCTGGGCCTCGTCGCCATGTTGGACCCGCCCCATCGCGAGGTGCCGGACGCGGTGGCCCGCTGCAAGCGGGCCGGTATCCGCGTTATCATGGTCACCGGCGACCACCCGCTGACGGCGCTCGCCATCGCGCGCAAGATCGGGCTGGCGCCGGAGGAGCCCGGGCCGTCCCCTCAACCCTTCACGCCCGTCATCGAGGGGGCGGCGTTGGATGACATGCGCGACGAGGCGCTCCAGCTGCTGCTGACCCCGACCCGCACGGGAGAGCCGGACCCGATTTTCGCGCGGATGGCGCCGCGCCATAAGCTGCGCGTCGTCTCGATCCTGGAGGACATGGACGAGGTGGTCGCGGTGACGGGCGACGGCATCAACGACGCGCCGGCGCTTAAGAAAGCGTCCATCGGCATCGCCATGGGCGTGGCCGGCACGGACGTCGCCAAGGGAACGGCGGCCATGATCCTGCTGGACGACAACTTTGCCACGATCGTGAACGCCATCGAAGAAGGCCGCGCCGTCTACGCCAACATCCGCAAGTTCGTGACCTACGTGCTGTCGAGCAACGTGCCCGAGATCGTCCCCTACCTGGGCTACGGGCTGCTGGCCATTCCCCTCCCGCTGACCGTGCCGCAGATCCTCGCGGTGGACCTGGGCACCGACATGCTGCCGGCCATCGCCCTGGGCGCCGAGCGGCCGCAAGCCGGAATCATGGACATGCCGCCGCGACCCCGCACCGAACGGTTGTTGAGCCGGTCCCTGCTGCTGCGGGCCTATCTCTTTCTCGGAGTCATCGAAGCCGGGATCGCCATGGGGGC
>DASWIN010000194.1:0-21929 GCA_036397655.1 Nitrospiraceae bacterium
CCACGAGGCAGAAAGAATCTATGGCTACGCCCGGTTGACGGGGGAACGGGGAACCGTGGTGGAAATCATCTTCGCCAGCGACTGGCTCGGCCATGGATTTGGGGTCGCCCGAACCAGTTCGAATGAGGAATACCGGGTCACGTTCTGACCGGGCAGGCGAAGCCGGGAGCTATTTGCTTCTCATCTTCGCCACCACGGCGCTGATATGGTCCAGCCGCACGACCGCATCGAAAAACTCACGCCCGGTCAGTTCGGTGATATAGAGCGATGTCGTCCCCACTTTGGAGACCGCGCCCTGCAACTCGCCTCCGCCGACTAAATTCACGGTGACACGCTGCCCCAGGTGCCGCTCGAGGATGATGTGGATGGATTCCGGCGAATTGAGGTCGAGATCGTTGGCGTTCTGCGCCGACATCGGCGATTCCGTCCCCGCTCCAGTGGTGCTCAATTGTCGTCAAAGAGCCTGAAGGAGTTAAGACGCGGTTTTGAACGGGAACAGGCACCACAAGAAGGGTGCCAAACAGGCGGGGCCACCGTCCGGAACGGTGGCCCCGCCTGGGCGCTTATGACGCCTCATTGCTAGCTATGGACGACTGTATCGCCTGCCGATCGGTGACGAGGAGGGCCACTGACTTGTGCAATCCGGATAAGCCTGGTATGGAGCAGGCTCAGTCTGGCGCTGCATGGCGGCATCGGCCCCTCACAGGGGCATGTCGGTTTCAAACCGTTCCGCCCGCGCCCACACTATCCGGTTCAAAGCGAGAGTATCCCCCTTCGTCGAACAGAAATATCCGTCGGCAAGTCCAGGGAGTCCGGCGGAGTAAGTTCGGTCATCCCAACCCTCCTTTCGTGTGCCCGAGCGTGGCTCAGGCAGCCTGCGCACCCGATCAGGGTACGGGGCGGTGGTGATATTCCACCTGGCAGAGGTAGTCGGTCAGCGCCATTTGTTCGACTTTCGTCTGCGGCTCGAACCTGATCCCGTGCAGACAACCAGAGCCCGACGTTTCTGTATGCATGACCGATCCGGTCACCGCGTAATGATGCAGCACGCCGCTGGTCAGGGTCGACAGTCTGACCTTCACCTGCATGCCCTGCGGCAAACAGACGGGCAGTTCGACCGAGAGACCTCCCTCGCTGACATCCTTGAGGTGGCCGACTGCCAGCGACTGCCCATCCGAGCAGGACAAAACCTCGGCCCAATCTGTGTCAGGAATTCGGTTCACCGACCGATGGCTGGCACTTGCCATAACGCACCTCCGAGCGAGGTGGAGGGAGGAGCAACTGGAAAAAGCCTACGCCTTCGGAAGCAACTGTGCAAGGCCCCCAGAAAATAAATTTCTTTTTCACAGCCGTGAGCAACAGGCGTGCCAGAAGAATGAAGCGGGTGCGCGGTCGTGACTTCCGCCTGAAGCCTCGCTATACTTCGCCGGTATTAGGAGGACCCCCGATGCGCCATCTTGAGAAAGTTACCCAAGTATGCCCCTGAAGTTTGCGCTCTATCCCGGTTGCGCCGCACAGGGCGCCACTCCGGAGCTCTACCAATCCGCCATGGCCATCATCGGCCGGCTGGGAATCGACGTCGTCGAACTCAAAGCCGCGTCCTGCTGTGGAGCCGGCGTCGTCACCGAGGCCAATCCTGACGCCGCGTTGGCGCTGAATGCCCGTACCTTCGCCCAGGCTGAGAAACTGGGTCTGGATGTCATGACGATCTGCGGCACCTGCCAGGGTGTGATGGGTGCGGCCAATAAGCGTCTGACCCAGGAGCCAGGCCTCCTCGACCGCATCAATACGCTGCTGGAGCCGGAAGGCCTGGCCTATCGCGGCGCGGTCCAGGTGAAGCACCTGCTCTGGATCATCGTCCGTGATATCGGACTGCATGAGTTGCGGCGGCACGTGTGCGTTCCCTTCAAGGAATTCCGCGTGGCGCCCTTCTACGGCTGCTATATTTTAAGGCCATCGTGGGACCTCGGATTTGACGATCCCGAGAATCCGACATCCCTGGAAAAGGTCATTCAGGCAGTGGGGGGCGAGTCGGTCGCCTACGCCGGGCGGACCAAGTGCTGCGGGTTCCCGATCATCCTGGAAAAGGAACAGATTGCCGTGACCATGGCCGGCGCCAACATGAAAGAGGCCAAGGAGAAGGGCGCCGACTTCATGGTCACCCCCTGTCCGCTCTGCCATATGAGCCTGGACATTTACCAGGAACGGGCCGGGAAGGCCGTCGGAGCCAAACTGGATCTCCCGATCCTGCATCTGCCCCAATTGATCGGGCTTGCGATGGGCATTCCCGCAAAGGAACTGGGGCTGTCACGCCATCTCATCCCTGTGGATTCCATCCTCAAACGGATGGGAAAACAAGGAGCACCGGCCATATGAAAGTTATAAATATTACGGATTATCAGAAGTTTAGCATTGAGAAGATGAAGAAAAACAATATGTTTCAAACCACCAGATTTTTCTGCGATATCTATTGTTTCGAGCCGGGACAGGAACAGAAGGGCCACATTCACGGAGAACAGGACAAGGTCTACCTGGTGCTGGAAGGGAAGGGAACCTTCCAGGTCGGAAACGAGAAACAGGTTCTGGGACCGGGCGACGGAACGATGGCGCCGGCCGGTGAGGAGCACAGCGTCCTCAACCACACTAAAGACCGGCTCAAGGTCCTGGTATTCGTCGCTCCCAATCCATCACACTAACGAATATCCAACGGTGCGGTCACGGTAATGGCCCCGGCAAAATCCCCCTCGCGGCCGCCTTCCTTGGGATAGCCGGAAACATCCTGATCGCCTTTTGGTTCCCCATGGCATTTCAGACAGGCCTTCTCGTAGTAAATCGGCATCACCACGCGCAGGGTCTTCCCGCCCCCCGTCAGCTCGCTGACGTAGGCCTCGGCATTCGGTCGACCAGCCAGCCACTTTAGGACCGAGGCCTCGTAGTCATCAGGGGTATTCTTGGGGTTTCGCGGCACCAGCGTGGTTTGCTTCAGCCGCACGTTGGTCGCCTTCGAGAACCGTGCAGCGGCCTGGCTGCCATACGTGGCCGGAATGAAGTTCTTGTAACTGATCCCTCGCTGGTTGATCACTACCTGCGCGTCCCGAACCACCTCTTTGCCCGCCTGCAGGAGCGCGGGCAGCAGTTCGCGCGCCAGGG
The DNA here is from genome assembly GCA_036397655.1 of Nitrospiraceae bacterium. GTDB lineage: Bacteria > Nitrospirota > Nitrospiria > Nitrospirales > Nitrospiraceae > 2-02-FULL-62-14. Next base: position 3,151 of record DASWIN010000194.1, read on the forward strand.
GAGGGACGACGATGGACACTGGGGCATCATCCAGGCTCAAGAGATTGATGCCGGATTGTTTCCGAAATTCCTCGATCACCAGCTTTTCGAACTCCTCCGGCGTAAACCCCTTGTCGCCCTTATGGGGATCGTCGATCAGAGTCTGATGTTGATCGATCACGACCCGGCCGGCATTCAGCAACTTGGCCAGGAGGCGAGCCGTCGCTTCCGCTTCAGCTCGCTCCATCGCCCAGGTCTCGCGCACTCCCGCCTCGCTCCACGCCAACACTCCGCACACCATCAGGATAGCCATCAGTTTTTCCGTCCTCATGTCGCCTCCGTCGCTGCTCAGCGTGCTCGATCCGCGCGGCACGCTCCTTGACTATACTGCAAAACCATCTTTTCCACATCAAACGGCAGCCCTTCGACGGCCGCCCGTCTGGGAAAGGCATAGGGCTCGTCCATCCACCGGGCGCGCATGCGCTCCAACTGGCCCGACTCGTCCAGCCTAAAGATCACTCCATTGACGAACCAGCGCAGGCGGTAGCTCTCCTCCGACATCACCACGGCGTATTGCCCGCGTGTCAGAAAGAACGGCTTCCCTTCGGCATGCACAAGCAATCGCCACTCTTTTTTGACACGGGCCACCATATATTCCAGAACCGGTACGGCGCCCAAGATCACGTCGATTCCAGGATCGGCGGATGATTCGGCCGACTCAAATGCAGCCGGCAGGGAATCGCACAGCACTACCCGGCTGGCCGGCAAATTGGCGACCGCATAATGCTGCGAGGCCGTGCCTTTCTGTACGGCGACAGCCAGCCCGGCAAGCACCTCTTCGCTGGTCTGCACGCTGGAGGGCGCTCCGGACTGCGGCTGCAGGCGCTGACGGATGCGATCGGCAACGTCCGGCCGCCGCGTGATGCCGGAGAGTCCGCCGTGCTGAAAATAGGGAATGGAATAGGCGAAGCCTGCCCAGGCTCGAATCGGCACGTTGGAGGGGACTGCGGACACGAACATATCCAGCTTGCCTTCACTGAGCTGCAAGAACAGATCCCGAAAGCGGACGAGGTGCAGGACCGGGGTGATCGGCCGCCCGCACAGTTGCGACAAGGCCTCCACGATGTGCCGGACAAGCTCCACGTCCAAGCCCGTGACACGCGATCCTTCATCGGTCCAGATGGCTGGAAACACGAACGGCCGGAACGGCTCTACCGCCATCCCAACCTGTACGCGCTGCCGGCGGCAGATCGCGTCAAGCTCGTCAGCGGCGACCGGGGCCACATACTGGAGCGCATCATGCACGAGGCCGCAGCCCTGGAGCGACAATCCCGCCAGCGCCACGCAAAGCAGCACCCAGCGGGGAGCCGCACTCACTCTGTCCGCGCCGGAATCCTTCCGGTTCATCGCTAAAACCGAATCCCCGTCGTCATGACCCATTGCTGCGAGATGCCGTCAATTCCCTGAAAGTTGACCTGATACTGGCTGTACTCAAGCGCCACGTCGAGCGACACGCCGAACGCCAGCGGGAACCGCACACCAACCTGGCCGCCGAACAGATATCCCGGCCCGTTGGCGCCACTGCCGGGAACAATCCCGCCTGCGAGCAATCCCAGATAGGGAACGGCGCGGTCTTCCAGCGGGCCGAAGAGGGCGTGCCGGAGCATCCTGTTGATCGGCTTGCCTTCTGGGAAGTTCAACACGTCGATGAAATTGTTCCAACGGGGATTGACCATGAGGGCATTCTGATCCGTCGTGATCCCCTGCTCCTGGGCATGGTAACTGAAATAGCGATACAACCCGCGCACCTCTAGATTTCCGTAACGCAGGGCTGTCAGACCGGCTTGAATCGTGATTTCGCGATCATCCGGCGCGTACGACTGTTGGCGAAACACCACGTCGAAGTTGACCGGCCTGACCGGAAGAATTTCCAAGGTCGCTTCCTGGGCGAGCGCCACCGGTGCCCAGGCAAGTGCACAGACCATGACCGTCAGAAGCCGAAAGAGGGAGACCGCAGTCGTCATGACACAAAAAGGCGGAGCCGATGAATTCACCGGCTCTGCCGTGTGCGCCTCACAGGCTGTTTGAAACTAGTGCGCAGGCTTGGGAGCCATCTCCCACGGCACCATCGGCATCAACGGTGTCGGCTTGGCATCCGGCGAGGCCAATAGTACCGCGATGGCCCCACGCAACGCACCAGTTAAAGAGTGGGTGACGAGCGGGTAGGCCCCGGCCGCCTCCACGACTACGTCGAAGGTGGCCGCGCTACCCGGTCCGACGACGTAGGTCTGGACGCCGGTCAGCTTGTTGGCCGGATTGCCGCTTTCGTAGACGTTGTCCCAAATTTCGCCGATGGGGTGGAAGGCTGAAAACTCGTTCGGCCCGGCATTGACAAAATACACACGGACCCGCTCGCCAGGCTTGGCATCGAGCTTCCCCCCGCCGGTCACGAACGGATGATACTTGAAAATTCCGCCGTTGAAGATCACGTTGTCGAATTTCCGATCGAACATCGCCTGCACGTCATCCGGATTTTTGAAGAGCTCGGACTGGATCAGGACATATTCCCGATCCGCCTTCGCCCAGGCCTTGGAATTCTTCGGATCCACAATGATGGCGCCGAACATTCCCCGGGCCACGTGCTGGATCATGGGCGGCGCCCCGCAATGATAGTAAAAGATGCCGGGCTTTCGGGCGACGAAGGTATATGTGATCGTCTCCCCGGCGTTGATCGCCCTGTAGTTTTTCAGGAAATCAATCTCGGCTGCGTGAAAGTCCATCGCATGGGGATGTTTGTTCTCCGCCGGATTGGTCAGCTTGAATTTGACCGTGTCGCCCTCGGTCACGCGCACGACCGGGCCGGGAAACTGCCCGTTGAACGTCCAGGCCGCGTAGGTCGTCCCTTCTCCATCGATGACCACATCTTTTTCGACCGCCGTCATTTCAACCAGGTGTGTCTTGGCCAACACCGGCGCTCCCATGAGAATCAGCCCCACGCTCAGACACAGAATCACGAACACAGTACGCATGACACTCCTCCTTACAGGTATGTGGACTGCGCAAGGATAGTGCAGGGGGCATGATTAAAACATGACCAAAGTCATGTTTTTGAAATTTAACTGGCGTGGGCTTTAGTTGCGACGGGGCAGAGAGTTGGAGCGGCAAGTTGCTGAAGCCTGGCGAGATTACGGATGACCAGAGACTTGGCGGTGCCGGAGACCAGTTTGTCGCGCTTGAAGCGGCCCATGATCCTCGTGGCGGTCTCCACCGTCATCCCGACCATATCGGCCAGGTCCTGGCGGGTCAGCCGGACGGTCAGGCGCACCTGGTTTCCTTCGCGAAGGCCGGCACGGTCCGCCAGTTTCACCAGCAGGGCGGCCAGCCGTTGCTCGGCCGGATTCAGGGCCAGCACCTTGGCTGTTTCCTGGGCTTCCTGCAGCCTGGAACCCAGGTACCGGATCACCTCCAACGCCGCCTCCGGGTTTTTCCGAAGCATTTTATAATAGGTGTCTTTGCTCAGGCTCAGCACGCTGACATCGCCCATCGGCTGGGCGCAGCCGGGATGCGTCCCGCCATCCAGCACTGCCGCATCGCAGCAAAACAGATCGCCCGGCATCAATACTTTCAGCGTGACCTGCTTCCCTCCGGACGAGGTCTTCACGCACTTCACGGTCCCTTCCTTCAGAATATGGAAGGACGTGGCAAGATCCCCCTCGCGGAAAATGAATTCATCCTTGCGATAACGGGTCTCGACGACTTCGTCGGCGATCGTGCGCCGCTCGCGCGCGCCCAAGTGCTGAAAGAGAGGGATCTTCGACAGGGGATCGGGTTTCATGGAGGTCTGCTCAGAGCAGCTTCCGTACGGTTTCTGCAATCGCCCGCGCGCTGATTCCATAGCGGTCGACGAGTTCATCCGGCTTTCCACTGTGCGCGATTTCGCGCACCGCCATTTTGTGAACCCGGACGCCTTCGCCGCCGACGGCCCCCAGCACGGCATCCCCCAGTCCCCCATGTTCATAATGGTCTTCGACCGTGAGGATCCGGTTCTTCGTGGCCCGGGCGCTTTCCAAGAGGGTGAGCCGGTCGAGCGGCGCCACGCTGTACAGATCGATGACGCGGACGGGGATCCCGGCGGACTTCAACTGGTCATGGGCCTTCAACGCCTCAAAGAGGGTCACGCCGGCTGCCACGATCGTGAACTGGTCGGACTGGCTCTGCCGGAGCACCTTGCATCCGCCGATCTTGAACGTCTCGTCATTTCCGTAGAGCACCGGCGATTTCGGCCGGCCCGCACGGATGTACACCATCCCGCGGTGCGCCGCCGCCGACTCGACAAGTTTGTAGGCGCACACGGCGTCGGAGGGATACAGCACGACCACGCCGGGCTGCGCGGCCATCATGGCGATATCTTCGAGCCCCATCTGTGACGGCCCGTCTTCCCCGATACTGACCCCGACGTGCGTGCCGACCAGCTTGATATTCGACTGGCTGATCGCTCCCATACGAATGAAGTCGTAGGCCCTGGCCAAAAACGCGGCAAAGGTGGCCGCAAAGGGAATCTTGCCCGTCGCCGCCAGGCCGATGGCTGCGCCGATCATGTTCTGCTCGGCGATGAAATTTTCAACGAACCGATCCGGAAATTGCTTGCCGAACTTGTCGGTGAAGGTGGAGTTCTTCACGTCGGCATCGAGCGCCACCACGGACGGATTCGCCTCGCCCAGCGCCACCAGTGCGGCGCCAAAGGCTTCCCGCGTGGCCACCAACTCGCCGACCTTATACGCGGGGGGGGCCATGGGCCTGGCCGGTTTGGCCCCACGCGACGGCATCGGAGGGATTCTGAATTTCGGGGTCGCCGTCGTCGGCTTGATTTGCCTCGTCAATTCGTCGATCGCCTTTTGCGACTCCTCGCCCTTCTTCAGCGCCTTGCCATGCCAGTCCGGCTTGTTCTCCGTGAACGAAATGCCCTTCCCCTTGAACGTCCTGGCCAGCAGCACGGTCGGCCGGCCCTTGGTCCGGGCCGCATCGGCAAAGGCTTTCAACAAGTCCGCATGGTTGTGGCCGTCCAGCACGAGCGCGTTCCAACCGAAGCCTGCCCAGCGGGACTTATAGGCCTTCATATCATGCTGCAACATCGTGGGATCGCTTTGCCCGAGACGGTTCACGTCCACGATCGCGCAGAGATTGTCGAGCTTGAAATGGCGCGCCAGTTCCACCGCTTCCCAGACCGACCCCTCCACGGATTCGCCGTCACCCATCAGGACATAGGTCCGATAACCGCTCTTGTCGATCTTCTTGGCGTTCAACGCCAGGCCGACCCCGGCAGCGAGTCCCTGGCCCAACGATCCGGTGGCCACATCCACGAAGGGAAGACGGGGAGTCGGGTGTCCTTCAAGATCCGATGTCAGCGTCCGCAGCTTGGTCAGTTCTTTCACATCGAAGAGCCCGGCCTCCGCCCAGGCGGCATAAAGCAGGGGGGCGGCATGGCCTTTGGAGAGCACGAACCGGTCATTGTTGGGGTTGCGGGGATTCATGGGATCATAGCGCATGACGGAGAAAAACAGCGTCGCCACGATATCGGCCGCGGAGCAGCAGCTGGTCGGATGGCCGCTCCCGGATTCCGACGTGGCGCGGACGCTCTCGATCCGAAGCGTTGTCGCCTTGTTGCGCAACAGGGTCACCAGGGGAGCAGGTACTGAAGCCATTGATTCTCCTCGTTCGGTTGAGCGGGACGTGACGGGATGAACGGCGCGTGGGAGCCTAGCAAACACAGACTCGGGGAGTCAATGCGGGGAATTCCGAACATTTCGAGAGAATGACACAGCGACGGCGGACGTCCTAATGATGGCGCGCATGCGTCCGGAAATACTGATAGAGAAAATAGGCATTGAGCGCCACGACCGCCACCAGAATCGTGTAGGCCGCCTCGCGGGAGGCCAGATCCAGCTCCACCAGCACCCGCGACAACCCGAAGCCGACAATCACGACGTCGAAGCTCATGCAAATCCGCCGGAAGGTCTCCGGTTCCATCCAGCGGATGAGATAGGTTCCGAGCGGAATGCCGGCCAGCACGCTCGGCACGATGTAGGGGATGATCTCCATACTGCCCGCGCTGTAGAGCCCGATGAAGAAGTAGGCGGTAGCCGTCAGGGAGGACTCCGCGGTCCGGATGACAGCGAGCGCCGCGCGGAAATCCTGCTTGGCATACCCCTGGTTGTTGAACAGCAGCGCCAGCGGGGGACCCGAGATCGTCGTCACGGAATAGAGCGTCCCGATACCCATTCCGAACGGCACCCCAATGGCTTTCTCAGCCCTGATGGGTTTACGAACACCGGCCGTCTGGAGCAGAATCAGCGGCAGCAGCGTGACGTAAGTGAGAAACTTGACCCATCCAGGCTGAACCAGCGAAAGCAGGTAGCTGCCGATGCCGACGCCGATGAACACACCGAGCAGTATGGGCAGCACTCGCTTCCAGATGTGCAGGACACTGTGCCGATTGATCAACAGCACATAGGTGTTGATCACCAGCTCCACCAGCACCAGGGCGGGGTTCAGGATCCGGTTCGTATAAAAGAGCAGCGCGACGGGAACCGTGATGGATGAAAAACCGTATCCCAGCGCCCCGTTGACCGTGGCGGCTAGGAACGTGATCGCAACCAGAACAATCAGGTCCGTGCTCATGAGGCCTGCTTTCGAGGCCCGGCGGCAAAGTCGCTGAGCGAATAGTTATCGAGGATGTCCGCGATCGCATTGCGGACGTCGAGCATTACAGATTGTATCGGGCAGTTTTTCGTGTCCGCATGGGGGCAATCCTTGCATTTTTGGTAGGCCGTCTTGCTCACGCACGCGATCGGGGCGAGGGGCCCGTCCAGAATCCGGATGACCTGACCGAGGGTGATGGTGTCCGGGGCCTTCAGCAGGCTGTACCCACCGCCGACTCCGCGCCGGCTGGTGAGCAATCCCGCGTTCTTCAAGGTCAGGAGAATTTGCTCCAGGAACTCGATGGGAATATTCTGTCTCTTCCCGATCTCGTGGCGTTGGAGTAGTTTGCGGTTGTACTGATCCGTCAGCTCGATCAGCGCGCGCAAGGCATATTCGCTTTTCTTGGAAAATCGCATCGCTTATTGTTAATAGAGTCAGTAAAGTTTAGGAACATTAATTGATTCCCAGCGTGCCCGTCAAGCATTTCTCGGCCACAGGGGAATCTCTCAGACACCCCGATAATCGAGATCTCGACCTTCACAAAACTTCAATAGAATCCGATGGAAGCCTCCTGCTGCGCCTTGACAGTAATGCGCACTTCTTGTTAGCTTGGCGCGCCTTTGCAGAGCACGGATGCTCTTGATATTCCATGCTTTCCAAGAGGCTGATTTAGCACAAGGATAACTTGTGACCCTCCAGGAATTGATTCTTACCCTCCACCGATTTTGGGCCGACCGTGGCTGTGTCATCCACCAACCCTACGATCTGGAAATGGGGGCGGGGACGTTCCACCCGGCCACATTCCTGCGCGCCCTTGGTCCGGAACCCTGGAAAGCCGCCTATCCGGAGCCATGCCGCCGTCCAACGGACGGCCGCTACGGTGAAAATCCGAACCGACTCCAGCATTACTACCAGTACCAGGTCGTACTAAAACCTTCTCCGGACGACATCCAGTCCCTCTATCTCGACAGTTTGAAATGCCTGGGCATCAATCCCAAACAGCACGACATCCGGTTCATCCAGGACGATTGGGAATCGCCGACGCTCGGCGCCTGGGGATTGGGGTGGGAGGTGCGGCTGGACGGCATGGAGATCACGCAGTTCACCTACTTCCAGGAAGTCGGCGGCATCGAGTTGAATCCGATCACCGTCGAGTTGACCTACGGCACCGAGCGGATCGCCATGTATCTCCAGCAGGTCGATTCTGTCTTCGATCTGGCGTGGAACGAGACCGTGTCCTACGGCGACATCCATCACCAGACCGAAGTGCAGTTCTCAAAATATAACTTCGAAGAAGCCGATGTGGCGATGCTCATGGCGACGTTTCAGGCGTTCGAAGCTGAATCGAAGCGATTGATCGGCAGGGGCCTGACCCTGCCGGCGTACGACTATTGCATCAAGGCCTCGCACCTGTTCAATCTGCTCGACGCGCGCGGGGCCATCAGTGTCGCGGAACGGACCGGGTACATCGCACGCGTGCGCGGGCTGGCGCGCCTCTGCGCCGAACACTATCTGCGCGAACGCGAGTCCATGGGCCACCCCCTCCTCACGGCACGCAGACCGGCGGCAACGGCGCGGTAGGTCACGCGGATGGCGCGCGCAAAGACAGCATCCCCCACCGGCGCCACGAAACCGGTTGCGGCAACCGGCAGCGAGTGCCTCCTTGAAATCGGGGTTGAGGAACTGCCGTACCAGTTCGTCGCGCCGGCCCTTGGAGCCCTCGCCGAATCGGCTGAACGCCTGTTCAACGCGCGCCGGTTGGGGCACGGATCCGTCACCACCGTCGGTACGCCGCGCCGACTCGTGCTCGTCGTTCACCAGGTGGTCTCCCGCCAACACCCGGCCGAAAAAGAAGCGATGGGCCCATCCAAGACCGTCGCGTTCGACCAGGCCGGCCAGCCGACGAAAGCCGCCCTTGGATTCGCCGCGTCGCAGGGCGTGCCCGTGTCCGAGCTGGAGGTCCGCGCCACGCCCAAAGGCGACTACGTCTTCGCCGTCAAGCGCGAGCCGGGACGGCAAACCGCGGCGCTGCTTCCCGACCTGCTGTCGGAACTGATCGGTGGATTGTCCTTCCCCAAATCCATGAAATGGAACGCTTCCGGGGCGCGGTTTGCCCGTCCGGTCCGATGGCTCATGGCGCTCTACGGAGGCAGGATTGTTCCGGTGGAGTGGGGAGGACTCAAAGCCGGCAACCGCACCTGGGGTCACCGATTTGTCGGATCAGGGAACCCGCAGGGACTCGTCGTCAAGGATTGGAAGTCCTACGTCTCGACGCTCGAGCGCAACGGCGTCATTCCGGATCAGGAGAAGCGGCGGGCCATGATCCTGGCACAACTGAACCGGTTGGCCGCCTCCGCGAAGGGTCAACTTCACCGGGACGAGGCGCTGTTCGAGCAAGCGGTCTTTACCGTGGAATTCCCCCAGGCGATCCTCGGCTCGTTCAACCCCCACTATCTCTCGCTGCCGAAAGAAATCCCCATGACCGCCATGAAGGAGCACCAGGGATTTTTCCCGCTGATCAACAAGGACGGCGGCCTGGTGCCGAAATTTCTGTCGGTCGCCAACATCAAGGTCCCCGGCATGGCGCTCATTCAAAAGGGGAACGAGCGCGTGCTGGCCGCCCGACTGGCCGACGCCAGATTCTACTTCGAGGATGACAGGAAGATCACCCTCGCGGATCGTGCCGACCGGCTCTCGCAAATGACACTGCACCAGCGGCTCGGCACCCTCAAGCAAAAAACCGCCCGCGTGGGCCTCCTGGCCGCCAAGCTGACGGAAACCCTGAACAAGCCGGATCTCAGCCGCGCGGCCGAACGGGCGGCGTTGCTCAGCAAGGCGGATCTCCTGACCGGCGTCGTCGGCGAGTTTCCGAGCCTGCAGGGCGTCATGGGCGGGGAGTACGCCCGGCACGACGGCGAACCGGAGGACGTGTGCCACGCGATCCGCGAACAGTATCTGCCGCCGGCCATGGAAGGCGAGATCCCTCCCTCACTGCTCGGGAAAATCCTGTCGCTGGCCGACCGGATCGATACCATCGTCGCGTTCTTTCACGTCGGCCTGGTCCCGAGCGGCTCGGAAGATCCGTTCGCGCTGCGCCGGCATGCGGCCGCCATCATCCGCATCCTGATCGAGGGGCGGGTGCACGTAAATCTGCTGGACCTGGAAGCCCGCGCCAAGCGGCTGGTGCAGTCGGACGGTTTCAAGGCCGCCAGTGACGTCTCCGCGCTGTCCTTCATCGCCGATCGTCTCCGTTTCTACGTCAAAACCGTTCATCGCTTTCGCGACGATGTCATCGAAGCCGTGCTCAAGTCGGCCCATCGCCATGCCTTCGATCCCATCGATCTGCTGGCCCGCATGCAGGCCCTGCAGCAGATCACGACCCGGACCGAGTTCGATCCGCTGATCGCCGGGTTCAAGCGGGCGCACCGCCTGATCGAGAAGGAGCAGTGGGAACGCCGCAAGATCGACGTCTCGCTCTTCACGCATCCAGCCGAGCACGACCTCTACAAGGCGCTCATTGAAAGCCGCGCCGGGTCGCTGACCCAACTGGCCCGGGGCGATTACCGGGCCATGCTGGACACGCTGGTCGGCATGAAACCCACGGTGGACGCTTTTTTTGACGGCGTGATGGTCAACGTGCAGGACCCGGCCCTGCGCGCCAATCGCCTCTCGTTGCTCTATGAGATTGATCAACTGTTCCTGGCCTTTGCCGACTTTTCCCAGATCGTGGTGCAGGGAGTCTGAGCAGGTGACCACGCATGACGGAGACGTTCAACGAGCAGGACGGTGCGGCCGAGACCCGGCGCCGGAGCCGCGTGCGCCGCTTCTCCGTGATGGTCACGCTGGCGCTGATCGTCGTGTGCAACGCCGTGATCCTTCTCGGTCTCACGGCGAGCGGCATCGACCTGGACGCGGTCTGGCGTACGCCCGACCGGTTCGACCCAGGCCGGGACGAATGTCTCCGGTACACCTGGCACAAGGTTTCTGGGGTGCAACAGCCGGTGCGACTATGCTACGAATGGATCAATCTTTCCGATCCGACCGGCAACACCCATACGTTTCAATCCGACACCGAGATCGTACTCGGGGGGGACGGAAAACTGCACTACGCGCAGGGGAAGCAGGTGGACTCGCGCCTGCTGCTCCTGCTAGCCTTTGCCGGCCTGGTGCTGGCGGCGGGGATGGCCGTGTCGACATTCCTGATCACACGATACCGCCAGCGGCAGGAGGCGATCGACAGAACCGGACCCTCATGATGCCTTGGGCGGCATGATCCTAATCTGAATCGGGAGAGGGCGCGGGTGGGGAAAAAATACGTTTACTACTTTGGCGACGGCAAGGCCGACGGCGCCGGCGACATGAAGAACCTCCTGGGCGGCAAGGGGGCCGGCCTGGCAGAGATGACCAATCTCAAGATTTCGGTCCCCCCCGGCTTCACGATTTCAACCGACGCTTGCATCGAATACTACCGGCGCAAGAAAACGTATCCGCATGGGATGTGGGAACAGGCCCTCCAGGCCCTGAAGCGGGTCGAGCGCTCGATGGGCGCCGGATTCGGCGATGCGGTCAATCCGCTGCTCGTATCGGTCCGATCCGGCGCACGCGCGTCCATGCCGGGCATGATGGACACGGTCCTCAACGTCGGCCTCAACGAACGGACCGTGCGCGCGCTGGCGGCCAAGACGAACAATGAACGGTTCGCACAGGACAGCTACCGCCGTTTTGTCACGATGTACAGCAGCATCGTGCTGGGCATCGAGCGCGAGCATTTCGAACAACTGCTCAACAAGAAAAAAGCCGAGCGCAGGGCCAAGCACGACACCGATCTGGATGCCGCGGCGCTGCAGGACCTGATCGTCCAGTTCAAGGCGCTGGTCGAACGCGAAACCGGGCATGCGTTCCCGGACGATCCGCTGGAGCAACTGAAAAAGGCGATCAACGCCGTTTTCTCATCATGGTACGGCAAGCGCGCCATTGAATACCGGCGCATTTACGGGATCCCGGACACCTGGGGCACCGCCGTCAACGTCGTCGCCATGGTCTTCGGCAACATGGGAGAAACCAGCGGAACCGGCGTCGCCTTTACGCGGGACCCGGCGACCGGCGTGCCGAAGTTCTTCGGCGAGTGCCTGATGAACGCGCAGGGGGAGGATGTCGTGGCCGGCATCCGGACGCCGCTGCCGGTCGAGGCGCTCGCCAAGACGTTGACTTCGGCCTACAAGGAACTGGAACACACCTATCGCAAGCTCGAGCGGCACTACCGCGACATGCTGGACCTGGAGTTCACCATCCAGCAAGGCAAGCTCTACATGCTGCAGACCCGCGTCGGTAAACGCACGGGCACCGCCGCCGTCCGGATCGCCACCGACATGGTCAGGGAAGGAGTGATCAGCAAGGAGGAGGCGCTCCGCCGCATCGGCCCCGAACAGCTCGCGCAGTATCTCTATCCGATTTTTGACAGCAAGGCCGAAGGCCAGCAGAAACCGCTCGGCAAGGGCCTTCCGGCCGGGCCCGGCGCCGCAGCCGGCAAGATCGCGTTGACTCCCGATCGCGCCGTGACAATGAAGGCGAAAGGGGAGCGGGTCATTCTCGTCCGCCAGGAGACCAGCCCCGACGACATCCACGGGATGAACGCGGCACAGGGATTCCTGACCGCGCGTGGGGGAATGACCTCGCATGCCGCAGTGGTGGCCCGGCAGATGGGCAAGGTCTGCATCGCCGGCTGTGACGCCGTCGAAGCGGACGGCACGACGTCCGTGAAGATCGGAGGGCGCTCGTTCAAGGAGGGCGACTACCTCTCAATCAACGGGTCCAATGGAAACGTATATGCCGGCGACATGCCGGTCGTGGAATCCGAAGTCATCCAGGTCATCCAGGGGAAGATGCAGCCGAGCCAGTCCGACAAGTACCAGCGATTTGCCATGGTCCTCTCGTGGGCCGACAAAGTCCGCCGGTTGCGCGTCCGGGCCAACGCCGACGTGCCCGACCAGGCGAGGATCGCGCGCGGGTTCGGCGCGGAGGGGATCGGCCTCTGCCGCACCGAGCACATGTTCTTTGCCGAAGACCGCATTCCGATCATGCAGAAGATGATCCTGGCCAGCACGGCGGAGGATCGGGAACGCTATCTGGCCCAGCTGCTGCCGCTCCAAAAACAGGACTTTATCGGCCTGTACCGGGAGATGAAGGGATACCCGGTGACCATCCGGTTGCTGGATCCGCCGCTCCACGAGTTCCTGCCCAAGCGCGAAGACCTGATGGTGGAGATCGCCCGGCTTGAATTGACGGGTGGCGACAGCCAGACGATCGAGGAGAAACAACGGTTGCTGGCCCGCGTCGAGGAACTGCACGAGTTCAATCCCATGCTGGGCCTGCGCGGCTGCCGGCTGGGCATCACGATGCCCGAAATCACCAGAATGCAGACCCGTGCCATCATCGAAGCCGCCTGCGAACTCGCCAAGGAAGACCAGACAATCGTCCCCGAGATCATGATCCCCCTCGTCGGGATGGTGTCCGAAATGAAGTCGCAGAAGGATCTGGTCCGGGAAGTGGCCGAGGACACGATGAAGCGGTGCGGCGTCAAGCTGTCCTATCTGGTCGGCGCGATGATCGAACTGCCGCGCGCCGCCTTGACGGCAAAACGCATCGCGGAGGAGGCGGAGTTCTTTTCCTTCGGCACCAACGACCTCACGCAGACGACGTTCGGTTTCTCGCGGGACGACGCGGCCAAAATCGTGGACTTCTACAAGACGCATCACATCCTGGATGCGGACCCCTTTGCCCAACTGGACCGTGAAGGGGTCGGCGCCATGATGCGGATGGCCATCCATGAAGGACGGCAATCCCGCCCGAACCTGAAACTCGGCATCTGCGGGGAGCACGGCGGTGACCCGAGCTCGGTCGAGTTCTGCCATCAGCTGGGTCTCGATTACGTGAGTTGCTCACCCTATCGCGTCGCCATCGCGCGCCTGGCTGCCGCGCACGCCGCGCTGGCTGAACGCGACACGGCCAAGCGCACGCGCAAATCCGTTGCCAAGAAAACCCGCCGTCGTTCTCGGTGAGAACCGCCGCGCACGACATCCGCTACATGACCCGGGCGCTGCAACTGGCCGCTCGGGGTACAGGCCGGACCAGCCCCAATCCGGTGGTCGGCGCCGTGGTCGTCTCCGGCGGACGCATCGTCGGTGAAGGATTTCACCGGAAAGCCGGCGACCCGCACGCTGAAGTCATCGCCCTTCAGGCCGCAGGACCACGCTCGAAGGGCGCCACGCTGTACGTCACCCTGGAGCCATGCAGCCACAGGCGCAAGCGCACCCCGCCCTGCGTCCCGGCCATTCTGTCCGCAGGGCTCCGCCGTGTCGTGGTCGCCATGCGCGACCCCAATCCGCTGGTGAACGGAGCGGGGCTTCGCCAGCTAAAACGGGCGGGCCTCATCGTCTCGGTCGGATGCCTCGAACGGAAGTCGGAGCAGTTGAACGACGGCTATCTGCACCGGATGCGGACAGGCAGACCATTGGTCACCCTCAAAATGGCCATGACGCTCGACGGCAAGACGGCGACGGCCGGCGGCGAATCCCAATGGATCACAGGCCCCCAGGCGCGCCGCCACGCCCACCGCCTTCGCAGCCAAGTTGATGCCATCATGGTGGGTGTCAATACGGTGCTGGCAGATGATCCGCAACTCACCGTCAGGTTGGGACGACCGATGCCCCGCCAACCCCTTCGTGTCATTATGGACAGCCGGCTCCGGACCCCACTGACAGCCAGGGTGCTCTCCCGCCGGTTGCGAACGGGCACCGTCATCGCCACCACGAGCCAGTGCCCCCAGCGACGGCTTGCCCGCCTGAGGAAACGAGGGATTTCCGTGCTGACCCTGCCCGGGGAACAGAGGAAGGTCTCTCTGCGCGCATGCCTGAAGCGATTGGCCAAGATGGGAATCAACCATCTCCTGATTGAGGGGGGCAGCGAGCTCGCGGCCTCGGCCCTGTACTCCGGTGTAGTCGATCGCCTGCGCCTCTATATCGCGCCCCGGCTTCTGGGAGGTACCGATGCCAAGGGGCTTTTCGGCGGCACATGCCCTTCGCGACTCGCGCGCGCCCATCCGGTGACTGGCCTAAGTATCAAGAAAATTGGGCCTGATTTCATGCTGGAAGGGCTACTCTAGTCCCCCGTACTTTTCTCTGCGTACCAGACCAGCCTGGTACGCATTTCGATACAATCGCACAAAAGTGAACAAACCGTTAAGCATCGACTAGGAATAAGATAGCTATGTACTTCCAACTAGTTATGGGTGATTTGACAAATCATGAAATTGAGGCATTGGGCTTGCTCTCTTCACGCACACCATGCATGTACTCGAACAAGTCCCGCCATCGCCGTTGCTCGGTTTTTCCGCCTGCCCTGACCCAACCTCCATACCGGATGCCAAATTGGGTTCCACGTTCAGAGCCTTTGATGCGGCCCTGCAGGCCCGGGACGCGTGCACCCACACCCATTGCCAGCGCGTCATTTCCTATTCCCTCACATTGGGTCGGACGATGGGCCTGTCGGAGCACGAACTGGTCACGCTGGAGCGCGGAGTCTTCCTGCACGACATCGGAAAAATCCACATACCCGATTCCGTGCTCCTGAAGCCCGGGCCACTGTCGCCCACGGAATGGACCGTCATGCAACAGCATTCGGAGATCGGATTTGATATGTTGCGCCATAATCCGTTGCTGGCCGACGCCGCCGAGATCGTCCTCATGCACCACGAACGCTATAACGGCAGCGGCTACCCCATGGGGTTGAGCGGGGAGGACATTCCCCTGGGCGCGCGCATCTGTGCGATCACCGACACGTTCGATGCCCTCACGTCGATCCGACCGTACCGGACGCCCATGAGCTTTGAAGACGCCTGCAGCTACATCACCTCAGAGCGCGGACGTCTCTTCGACCCGCACATCGTGGACATGTTTTCCGCCCTGTCTCCTTCACAGTGGCGGGCCGCCCATCGTGAGGCCGGCGCCAACACGGCCTTGACCTCCCTGTCACAAGCCGCCTGACCTGTCTGTTTTGACAAGCTCTCCGTGACGATGTTACCGTGACGCGTGGGCGTTGCGTCGATCGCCTCCACACACGTGAACCCAACCGTCTTCCTTGCGACTCTGACATTGGTGATCGGGCTTTTTCTAGCCTCTGGCCTGCGCGCCGAATCCTTTCCATCCCCCCCCTCGGAGGAACCGGCATCCTCGCTGGCACAGCTCGTTCACCATTACCTGGGGGCTCCGACGGTTGAAGACGCCGAGATGATGCTCGAGACCATTCTCCGCGACCCGCAAGCCACTCTGGAGACCATCCCCACCGCGATCCGCGCGAGCCGCGAATACACGACGCAGCCGGTCGGGATACAGCCGGGGCAGCTCGTCCGGATCTACGACCGGACATACTCCTTCGGCCTCTATGTGCCGAACACGTACCTGCCGTTCAAGGACTATGCGCTGGTGGTCTGCCTGCACGGAGCCGGTTTCACGGGTGACGCCTATCTGGAGCGCTGGCAGGCGCGGCTGGGGGAGAATTACATTCTGGCCTGCCCGACACTCCGCCACGGCGCCTGGTGGACGCGCGAAGCGGAAGAACTGGTCCTGGCCGTCATCCGCCGACTCCGGAACCAGTATCGGATCGATCCGGACCGTATCTTTCTCACCGGCATGTCCAATGGGGGCATCGGCGCCTATCTGATCGGCCTCCACCATGCGCCGCATTTTGCCGGCATCGCGCCGATGGCCGCCGGCCTCGATGACGTCCTGTTGCCGTTTCTCGAAAACTTTCGGCACACTCCCGTCTATATTATCCACGGCGTGCACGACCAGGTCATGCCTGTGCAACTGAGCCGCACGATCGTCAAGGAATTTCAGCGGCTCGGCGTCCCGCATGTCTATCACGAGCATGCACGCATGCATCCCCAGGCCGGCGGCCATTTTTTCCCCCGGGAGGAACTGCCGGGCCTGGTCGACTGGTTCGGAACCACCAGGCGCAACGCCAATCCGACACGATTGACCGCCGTGCGGGACGCCTCCCATCTCCTGCCGTTCGGCTGGACACGCATCGACGCCACGGACCGAATCGCGGCCTTTTCCGAGCAGCTGATCGATCGCCACGACGAAGATGTCGTCAACCGGCGTTACGCCCGGATCGAGGCGCTGATCGCGGCTCCGAACCGCATCGAGGTGCGGACCAAGCATGTGCGTCGGTACACGCTGTTTCTCAACGACAACCTGGTCGACTGCAAGAAGCCGATCACGGTCGTCACGAACGGGCAGGTGAGCCACGAAGGGCCGGTGACCGCGAGCGTCGAAACCCTGCTCCGGGAAGCCCGTCATCGCCAGGACCGGCATCTGCTCTTCCCGGCGAAGCTCACGATCGCCGTGGAGCGGGAACCATGAGGCCGATTCCGTTGAGTTGTCGGACGTGCGCCTGCCTGGTGCTTGCCTGCTGCCTGTCCGGATCGGCGTCTGGCGCGGCCACGCCGTCCGATCAGGATTGCATGGTCGCGGCGGAGCAGGGAGGCACCCTGTTCCCGGTGGATAAACTGGATGCCCCGTCGCGCTGCCGGATCGGAGGGGTGGTCCACGGCTATACCACGGCGGGACTGATCGGCCCGGTGCAGTCGCCCGTGACGCCTGAATTATACGAATACCTGCTGGACCGTCCTCCGTTGATCGCATCGCTCACGGACCGGCTCGGCCTGGGCGCCTATCAATTCACCGCCCGGGGCCTGAATCAGTATTGGGTCAACGACGGGGAGGGCACGCAGGGGCTGATGACACTGGTCTTTCAGGATTCCACTCACCGCATCTACCATATCGACGGGTTTCACGAGGGACAGATATTCCCGATGGTGCGTGCCAAGGCAGCCGTCTTCATGCACATCACGCCGGTCACGACAGCTGACGGCTATTCCGTCGTCGAGACCTCGCTCATGGCCTATACCAAACTGGATGACTCGATCCTGGCCGGGCTCGTTCGCGTCCTGCGCCCCCTGATCGGGGATGCGGTGACTCGCAAGCTGTCGCGCGGCTTCGATGTGACCAACCAGTTGGGCGCGGCCATTGCCCAGGACCGGGACCGCGTGGCGCAACAAGCGTCCCTCGTGCCCTGGTTATCCACGGCCGAACTGCAAACGCTGATCGGCTGGCTCTATACAATTCCCCAGCGCACCGTCCCTGCGCCGGCGGCCCTCCCGCCGCCACCGACGCCGGCTTCGCCGTGACCGCGCGTCAGAGCTATATCCTCCTGTGCAGCATCGGCGTGTTTTGTTTTCTCAGCTACAATCTCGTCCGCATGCCGGTCCTGTCGCTCTTTGCGGAGTCACTGGGGGCAGGGCCTGAAGCGATCGGCCTGATCGTCTCGGCCTCCACGTTGACCGGTGTCTTCCTGAAGCTGCCCTCCGGCGCCTTGTCCGACATTTATGGCCGGCGGATGTTGCTGCGCATCGGTGTGCTGGCCTTCGGCATTCCGCCATTCTTCTATCCCTTTGTCGACGATACCGCCACGTTGACGGGGTTGCGCTTCATGCACGGACTGGCGACCGCCATCTTTGCGCCCAGCGCGCTGGCAACCGTCGCGGAGCTGTACACAGAGCGGCGCGGCGCGGCGCTCGGCACCTACACGGCCTGCACGCAAGCCGGCTCGCTCCTGGGGCCCGTCATCGGCGGCTGGCTCTATTACCAGGCCGGTTTTCCAATGACGTTCGTCACCGCCGGCGTCTTCGGCAGCATCGCGCTCATCCTTTTTTTCAGCCTGCGACTCGATCCGCCGCCTCCACGCGGGGAGAAGGGGATGGGCCCGCTCCTCGCCGACATGCTCAACGGCTTCCGCATCGTCGCGCGGAACACCAGGGTGCTGGCGACCAGCGCTACCGATGGCGCCAAGATGATCGCGAACGGCGCCTTGATGGCGTTTCTGCCGATATACGGGGTGTCCGTCGGCTTGAACCCGGGGGAAGTCGGCCTCCTGTTCGGCGTGCAAGGCATCACGTCGTTTTTCTCCAAGCCCATCATGGGACGCGTATCGGACCGCGTTGGCCGCAAACCCCTGATCCTGGCCGGGCTCTGCATCTGCGC
>DASWIN010000195.1:0-2596 GCA_036397655.1 Nitrospiraceae bacterium
GTCTTCGATCCAGGCTTGGGCCGCGGATCAGAAAGTCACACTCGCGCTGGGCGGAAAAATGTGCGACCTCTATCGGCCGTCGGTGGAGTCGGCGCTCAGGAAGGTGCAGGGCGTGACGGCGGTGGACTTCAAGAGCGTGAAAGACGCGGTGGTCGTGACGGCCGGGCTCTCGGTGAAGCCGGCTCAACTGGAAGACGCGGTGAACGGCGTGAAGGGCGAGGGCTGGTACTGCGAGGCCGAGGTGAAGAAATAAAACGGGGGCCTGCCTACTTATCCTTTTTGTCCCGGGTTTCCTTCTTGGATTTGTCCGATGACCCCACCGCGGCGGCGGCCGCATCAGAAAGCTCCTTGTAGGCCTCGTTGACCTTATCTCGTGCCGGCTCGACCGTTTTGGGACTGGTGAGCTTCCGCCATCCCTCGTTAATGGAGTTCCGGATCTCCTCGACCGTTTGGGCAAGGGACTTTGATGAACTCTTCGCCGGGGTTCCGCCCTTGGCGTCCGATTGCTCCGCGGACATGGCCCCGTCCTGGAGGGCCAACACGGACAGGAAGGCTCCGAGCGCGAGGACTGTGTTTCGCAATGGCTTCATGGCACCGGGTGCTCCAAAGCTAGAAGTGCATTATAACACTCCTCTCGGCAGGGTCAGGCTCCTCGCTGACGGACCGAATTGAGAAACGCCTCCACCTCCTTGATCACCATTTGCTGCTCGGTTGGCGTGAGTTTGCCCCAATGCTCCCGCAGCGGTTCAAAGAAGCGCCGGAGCGACGTATTCAGCGCGTAGGCCTTGCTGCCTTGTTCGTCGAGATCGGCCATGGTCCCTTCCCCTTTTTTCTTACCGGCGAAAGGCGTCCTTGGCCTTCACCACGTCGTCCAGCAATTGATCGGCCAGCCTGGCCGCCCGTCTGCGCCGGAACCAGTAGCGAATGGCCAGCGCCAGCATGATACCGATTCCGGCTAGGATGGGCAGGATGTTGATGTCATGCATATGCCCAGCATAGTGAATCGGACCGCCCGGCACAAGAGCGGCCGGGGCCGGATTGAGACTAGGTTTTTTGCCGGCTCTTCCAGTAAGATGTGCTCGATGCTGGACAAGATCAAGACCAAGGAGGATCTGATGAAGATCCTCCCCATCCGGCGCACGCAGGGCCGACGGATCGTGTTCACGAACGGCTGCTTCGATCTGCTGCACATCGGCCACGTCCGCTACCTGCAAGCCGCCCACGACATGGGCGATATCCTGATCGTCGGCGTCAACACCGACGCCTCCGTGCAGGCGCTGAGCAAAGGCAACGGCCGCCCGATCGTGCCGCAAGCCCAGCGGGCCGAGGTGCTGGCGGCGCTGGCCTGCGTGGATTACGTCGTCCTGTTCGACGAATCGGACCCCGGGCAGCTCATCGCCGACCTGCAGCCGGATGTCCTGGTCAAAGGCGGCGACTGGAAGCCGGAGCAGATCATCGGCCGCGAATCGGTCGAGGCGCGGGGGGGCATCGTGCGCACCATTCCGCTTGTCCCGGACGTCTCCACCACGAGCCTCGTCGATAAAATCCGCAAGGACGTTCATCGTTAACCGTGAATCGTTAACCGCAAGAGTCCGTTCCATGGACCTCGCGAGACTTGACGGTTCACGAATAACGTTTAACGAATAACGACTCATGCCGGCAACCGCGCCATCGCTCTCATCATGGGATCAGCTCCTCCAGCCCGTGCTGGACGCCCTGCATGGCGCCGCCGGCCGGCCCTGCCTGACCGGTTTGCATGGTTCGGCGACGGCCTTCGCGTTGACCCTGCTGGCGCAACGTCAGGACCGGTCCTGGCTGATTGTCAGCGCCTCCGACGAGGACGCCGAACGCCTCCACGACGATCTGTCGTTCTTCCATCAGGTGCTGGGGGTTTCGACGGAACCGCTCGCGCTCTTTCCCGAGTGGGAAACCCTGCCCTATGAATCGACGGCCCCGCACGTCCAGCTGGTCGCGCGGCGGATGCGGACGCTGCACCGGCTGACGACCGGCCGGCGTACCCTGCTGGTCACTTCCGTTCCGGCCCTCCTCCACCGCCTGCTCCCGCGTTCCGTGCTGGCCGCTGCCTGTCTCCGGCTCAAACCGGGCGGCACGATGGAGCGCGACGCGCTGATCGCGCGCCTGCTCCGTCTCGGCTACCGGCGCACGTCGGTCGTGGACATTCCAGGCGAGTTCAGCATCCGCGGCGGCATCGTGGACATTTATTCGACCGCCTACGACCAACCGCTGCGCCTCGAACTGCTGGGCGACACGATCGAGTCGGTCCGCCTCTTCGACCAGGCCACGCAGAAATCCATCGCCACCCGAGACCACGCCTGGGTGCTGCCTGCCCGCGAGCTGATCTATCCGGATGATCGGCCCGACGACCGGCGGGAGGGCCCGGACAAAGGATTGGAGGCGCTCCCGCCTGACGCCGAATGGCGCGGCCCCGACGTCTACGACCGGATGGACACGCTGCCGGAGTATTTCCCCGCACCCCCGGTCCTGGTCTTCGACAACCCGCCGGCCCTGTCACGAAAAGCGGCCGAGTTTTGGGAGGAAATCGAAGACGCGCACGCGCGCCACAGCGGGAAGGATG
>DASWIN010000196.1:0-2804 GCA_036397655.1 Nitrospiraceae bacterium
ATGATTGATTGTGGTTTCATCGATCTCCACCAAGCCGGACAAGGCGTTGCGTTCGGGATCGGCCATGGCGCGGCGGAGCTTGGCGGCGAGCAGCCAGGCCGTCTTGTGGGAGCCGAGGCCGAGTTGCCGCCAAAGCTGAAAGGCCGAGATGCCATTGGAATGGGCGGCCATTCGCCGACGGCAGCTACGACAGGACACAACTCATGGACAAAGCCGACTTCGTCGACTTCGTCATCGAGGTCGTCCGCCGCATAGACACCGAGCCCGACTTCAAGGTACTGCCGCGCCGGTGCCTGGTCGAGCGGATCTTCGGTTGTCGTCTGTGAAAATTCCGCACCGATGGATATTCAAGCCGTTTGAGGGATAGGGACGGCTCTGAGGAGCGCGCTGATCAAGGCGCGCAAAAGCGCCTGATCGCGAGGATCGCGGACGACCTTGCCGAGGCACGACGGCGATCGCTGGCCACCGGCAGCGCGTGCACCATTTCGAGGAGTTTTTTTACACCACGCGTAAGGGCTGGCGACGACGAAGCCGGGCCATGGCCAAGGCCGAGCACCACCCAAGGCAGCCAACCTGCGCTTCATCGTCACCTCGCTCAAGTTCTCGGCGGTTAACGCCCTGTGATTTATGAGAAGATTTACTGCGCGCGCGGCGAGAGGGGGAACCGAATCGAGCAACAACAGCTCCACCTCTTTGCCGATCGCACCTCCGCCACCGGCTTGCCCACCAACCAGCTCAGGCTCTGGATCGCCGGATCCCTTCGGCATGGCTGCAAATAGAAAAACCCATCCCAAACAGGCAGAAAACCAATGTCGACCCCCAGCATTTCGTCCGAGTCAAACGGCCACGCGCCGCGCCGGGCCGATCAACTCTACGACCAAAAACCTCACCGCCCAAACCTCGCAGCGATATATGCAGGTTAGGCTTGTAAATATCCATGCTTATTCCGCCCCGATCCTGGCGGTCGTCCAGCCGGCCGTAGCGTGCAGCCACATAGTGGCGCGGGCGCTTGTTTGAGCAGGGCATCGCCCCCGGTTTTAAGCAGCCCGGTCTTCGCCGGCCGGGCGTCGGACTGGCAGGGCGGTCAGCGGCAGGGAGACGGCTCTCGCAGCGCACAGCCCCGGGCCGGTCGGCTGCGCGGGGTTCACAATTGATTCGGCCCGCTCGCTATCTGGGGGGCGGCAGCCGTGGATGAGGGCCCTGGTTTGGGCCCTTCACCGCTAAGTCGACGAGAGGATTCGGTAGGAATCTATCAGGACTCTCGGAGAGCCATTGCCGGCAACACTATAGGCGTTCACCTCTAACTCCCCGACCGCGCGTACTTTAACCAAACAGTAGTGATGTGCCGAGTCGTCCCTCACGGCTATGAAAGTCTGTTGGGCGGTGGTGAAGCGGGAGAAGCCGTGCCGGACATCGGACAACTTGCCCGCCGGACTGACTTTCGCGTAGATGACCCCGCGACCCGCTTCATAGGTCGTCTCGGCCGCGCTCGTCGGTACAGGGCGGGACGGCAGGCCAACCAGCGGAAAGGTCCTTTCATAGTTTTGATCGTGACCGCTGAAGTGAAGATCGACGCGATGCTTCTCCATAAGCGGGCCAAGGGCCGCTCTCACCTTCGGCTTTGCCGGGTGGTTGTGGCCATGGGCAAAGATCGGCACATGCTGAAACACCACGAGCCACCGCATACCCCGCTCGCGTGCCGCCGCAAGGTCGGAATCCAGCCAATCCAGACGGTTGGCCGACGGCGGCGGCCCAGGGACGAACAGCGCCGTAAAGTGGACATCGCCGACATCGAAAGAGAAATCCCTTGAGTTTTGGAACCCGTCCGGGTGCGCAAATCGGAAGGCCCAGTCTTCAAAACGCTCCTCGAGGAAGATCTCATGGTTTCCGTATTGGGCCATGAGCGGCGTATGCGTCAACAAGGGCTCCATCTGGACGAACCAGGCGTCGACGGCTTGTGCGACGGTCTTGTAGCGTGGGTCCTGGTTCGCATAGGCATAATCTCCGCCGCCCAAGACCAAGTGGGGACGATCCGCCAGCAGCTCATCGATGATTTGTTTCGTTCCCGTGCATTTTCCGTCCGGCCGGCCGATGAGGCCGGTATCGCAAAGGAAGGCAAAGGAAAAATCGGCCGGCCCGCGGGGCGGCGCCGTCCTGGTAGTGAAAGTATCGCTCCAGGCCTGTGCGGCGCCGGTGTCGCTCGATAGGCGGTATTCATACTCCGTCGCCGGACGAAGGCCGGCAACCGACGCGCGGTGAATGGCGCTTCCAATGCTCCGCACGGGTTTGGTCGTTCCGGTGATCCGCTGCCAGTCCGCAAATCCCACGGGCCGGTATTCCACCAATCCCGGATTTCTTGGCGAACGGGTGTGCCAGGTGACAGTGAAGCTCGTGCTGGGGTTCTGGGCCCATGACAAATGTACCTGAGCTGGCGACCCGGGAGCCGGAACGTAGCGAATCCATGCCCAGGCCTTGAAAACCCGCCGTCGAAGCGCTTTGGCGTGCCCGTAGGCTGACCTCAAAGAGGCCCACAGTTTGGGTTGCCGCGTCTTCAGGATTTTTGCGAATTCAGCCGCGTTTCCCATGAAATGCGATCTTCTAAATGTGACATTTTTAGGCCGGAGCGCCGGTCGGCGCGGAGTGATCGCGGTCGGTCACTCGACACCGCTGCAGAGGCGGAATATGCCCCGGCGAAGCCGAGATCTATCTCCGCTGTCGCTACCGTCGAACCCCGCAGCCCCATAACTATTCCCGCTCTTGGCCTTGCACGAACAAACGTTGATAGCAATACTCCCCGATCAACA
>DASWIN010000197.1:0-2502 GCA_036397655.1 Nitrospiraceae bacterium
GTCCGTACCAACGGGTCAAGCTGAATCCGCGCTGAGCTGTCACCTCGGGAGGCGAGGTGGTCGAAGCTCCTCTGGGGAGGGAGGGGAGGCGCGGATTCCGGGTCTGCTACTGGCCATGCGTCAATGGTACCCGCCCGGCCCGGGCCCGTTCTGTGCGCTAACACACAGAAGGGGATCGCGATTTCAACCGAAACGGCGGCCGATTTCGCCTTTGGCGGATCCTGCTTCAAGCGGCCGGGGGAAGTCCGCCCAGGGCGGGCTGCCAGGCGAATAATTCTGTGTAATCTTCGACCACCGCCCTGTAACACTCGCAGGATGCTGCTTCGAGGCCCCTGCGGTTGACGACCCTGATCTGGCCACGGGAATAGCGGATGAGCTTTCTCCGTTGCAGGGCGCCGGCGGCGATGGTGACTGCGCTCCGTTGCACGCCGAGCATGTCGGCCAGGGATCTGTGGGTCAGATGAAAGTGATCTGCGTGCGCGCGGTCGTGGGTCATCAACAACCAGCGCGCCAGCCGCGCCTCCACTTCGTGGAAACGGGTGCAGGCGGCGCTTTTAGACAATTGCGCCAGGATTACGTACAGGTAGCGGTTCAACGCGCGAAGCAAGGAAGGCGTGTTGCGCAAGTCATGCCGGAGCCTCGCGGTAGTCATCCGCAGTGCACTGCCGCCGCCTTGCACCACGCCCCGCTGGGGGACGGAATTGATGCCCAGCGCCAGCGTCGCGCCGAGCATGCCTTCGTCGCCGATGAGCCCCATTTCCAGCGGTGGATGACCGTCCACTTTCTCCACCAGCGAGATGAAACCGGTGAGGGGGAAGTAAGCATGCTTGAGGCGTTTACCGGGTTCACACAGGATGGTGCCCAAAACCAGTTCCACCCGCTCGCAGCGTCCCAGAATGCTGTTACGTTCCCTGCGCGGCAGCGCCTCTATCAGTCGATTGGACGGTATTGCGGTTAACACTCCACTCTCCCGCAGTTTGAAAATAAGCGGGATGGCACGAGCAAGGGTACGGAGGCTATCCCGATGCGACAGTGTCAGGGATGGGCGCGCGTTGATCTGTTCGGTAAACCACAAAGCGTACGCCGACACGGACAGCTCCGGGCGGCGCCGCGCTCAAATCCCCGCTTGTGCCGTCAATGAACCGGGCGGGGGAGAAATAACAGGCGATCGGTTTCTTTCCTGACCACGGCATAGCACTCGCAGCTCAGCTTTTCGAGTTTGGGCCGGTCCAGCACCGTAATGTGGCCGCGGTGGTATTCGATCACGTTGAGCTTCTGCAGCTTGCCGGCGGCCTCGGTGACGCCTTCCCGGCGGACGCCAAGCATGTTGGCGATCAGTTCCTGGGTCATGGTCAAACGGTTGTCCGGCAGGCGGTCAAGGGAAAGCAGGAGCCAGCGGCACAACTGCTGGTCGATCGAGTGGTGCCGGTTGCACACCGCCGTTTGTGCCATTTGCGTGATCAGGGCTTGCGTATAGCGCAGCATCAGCGTCCGCATCTCGCTGGAGTAATTGAACTCATCCTTGAGCCGCTGTTGCGGCAACCGGTAGGCGTGACCGGCGCTCTGCACGATTGCCCGGCTCGGGGTACTCTCGCCGCCCATGAATACGGCGACGCCGACCATGCCCTCGTTGCCCACCACGGAGATTTCCGCCGATGCGCCGTTTTCCATCACGTAGAGCAGTGACACGATGGAGTCGGCCGGAAAATAGACATAAAGCGGGGAGTCCCCGGATTCATACAGGATCTTGCCGAGGGGCAGCGGGATCAATTCGAGATGAGGGAACAGGCGCTCCTGAACCTCGTCTGTCAATGTCGCCAGGAGATGGTTTTCTTTCGGCGTATGTGTGTCGACCATATCAAGCACCTTCGCGGGCGGAACGGCCGGGAACAATTTGCGCTGTTCGATGGAGGATGGTCTGACGCCGTGGTTGTTGTGCCCCGTGGATGCTGCCGCACATTGTACGTTCAGATATCTCGCCTTGTGAACTCCCGGTGGGGCAGCCCCGAGCGGCGCCGGCGCCATCGTGGTTGGCGGGCCGCTGCTGTTTCCGGGCAAAAAAGCTGACGGCCGCATCAACAGCTTGGCCGTACGATGCACGCAGGCTCGACGCGACCGATTGGTGACCGGGGGCGCCCAAGCGCCTCTTTTTTGGCAAAATAAGTTACGATGCGTTATCACGTATCACGCAACGCCATGACCCACCCCGACGACCATCAGGACATCCGCGACGCCGTCGCAAAACTTTGCGCAAAATTTCCGGGCGACTACTGGCGGAAACTGGACCGGGAGCGTGCGTACCCCACGGAATTCGTTCAGGCGCTCACCGAGTCCGGGTTTCTCGCGATATTGATCCCGGAGGCCTACGGCGGCAGCGGCCTGGATATCCGCGCCGCCGTCGCGGTGATGGAGGAGATCCACAAGGCGGGCTGCAATGGCGCCGCGTGCCATGCGCAGATGTACACCATGGGGACCGTGCTGCGTCACGGCAGCGACGCGCAG
>DASWIN010000198.1:0-3319 GCA_036397655.1 Nitrospiraceae bacterium
GCGCAGATCCTCCAGGCCATGGGCGAGGAAGTCACGAAGCTCGATATCGGTCTGTCCAACTTCTTCTGGGGAACCGTGGGCTTTGCGATCAGCGGGTGCCTGGCCAGGGCGCAACGGTTCAAGCATCTGTTCATGGTCGCCACGGGGGTGTGGCTGCTCAGTTTTGTAAATGTGGCGATGGGACTGACGGCGCTGCCGGTCTGGGCTGTCGGGTTCCTGCTGATACTGGCGATGATGGGGCTGGGAGGCGGACTCTCGTACCTGTTCGTACGAACGCCGAAGATCGACCAACTACCTTCCTCGGATCAAAATTCTTCGCCGGTTGAGTAGCCCGCGATATCCCTGACGATTCGTCGCGAAAGTACACTGTCGCGCAGCGAGGCGGGCGCGTGGAGGCGCGAGGTGGGGAATCCCGCCTGGGGGTTCCGAAGGGGGTGTGCCCCCTTCGTGGGGATCGTACAAGGGGGCTGGCCCCCTTCGTAGGAGTCCACGAGGCAAGCTTCAGGGCCGAGCGGACGACGGGAGGGAGGCGTACATCGTACGTTGACCGACTGAGCGGCGAGCCCGCCCGCTTGGCCATGTCGAAGACAGACGGCCAAGCTTGCCGTAGCCGCGAATGTGTAGTTGCAGCAGAAGCGTTCAGGGATAACGCGGGCTAGACGGATTTTTTTACATATCCGGAACGGAGACACCGGGTACAGACCCGGATCCGCTTCGAAGCGCCGTTGATCAAAGCCTTGACGGTCTGCAGATTGGGATTGAAGACCCGCTTGGTCTTGTTGTTGGCGTGACTGACGTTGTGCCCGGATCGAGGCCCCTTGCTGCAGATGTCACACGTGAATGCCACGGTTGAGACTCCTTCTTTCGTTGAAGCGCCTTCTTTGTTCGAACCCGGGGCTATGCTAACATAGCCCCGCTTTGCCTGACAAGGTGCCCGCATCGCCGCCGACCCGATTGGAGCGTCTGCAGCAGCTCGTGCAGCGGCTTGCCCGCCCAATCGAATTTGCCAGCCGTGACGCCTACGCTCATCTGGGAAACGTAAAAAGCCTGGGACCGTTTGTGTCCACCCAGGTGCTCGATGCGCTTGCCGGCGAGATCTATCCTCCGCACGTGGAAACGGATCTGCTGGGGCTGCGAGCCGTATTCGGCGATTTCGACACCTTGAGCGATCCTGCCGAGCGTCGGCAGCGGGTGGAGCAGGCCCAGGCGATCCTGAGCCGACTCAACGCGCCGGATGCATTCGAACGGACACCGGCTGCCCACGCCGCGCCGGCAGAGCTTTGGAATCTTCCGGTTCAGTTTGCCAAGGGCGTGGGGCCCAAGCGCGCGGCGCTGCTGGCCAAGCTCGGCGTGGCCACCGTCGAAGATGCGATGTGGTATGTCCCACGGCGCTACGAAGACCGATCGTCACTGCTGCCGATCGGTCAACTTGTGCCCGGTGCGACCGCCACGGTCAGCGGCACGGTCGGACGCGTCCGGTTGAACCGGATCCCCCGCCGGCGCATGACGGTGCTGAATGCGACGGTCGAGGACGAGACCGGGGCTCTGCAGTGCGTGTATTTCAACCAGCCGTATCTGGAGGACGTCTTCAAGCCGGGGCGGCGAATCATGGTCAGCGGGATGGTGCTGGCCGGCCGCAAGGGGTGGACGGATCTCCGGATGGACGTGCCGCAGTACGAAGTGCTGGATGACGAGGATGCGCCGCTGCATGTCGGTCGTATCGTCCCCGTGTATTCCGAGACAAAGGGATTGACGAGCCGCCAGCTGCGCACGCTGATCAAGAGACTGCTCGATCACTATCTGGACGGGATGGACGACGTGGTGCCGGCCACGGTCCGCTCGCGGCAACGGCTGTTGCCCGTCCGGGCGGCGCTCCGGGAGGTTCATTTTCCCCAGTCGCCCGGCGACCTTGACGC
This sequence comes from Nitrospiraceae bacterium, assembly GCA_036397655.1. Taxonomy (GTDB): domain Bacteria; phylum Nitrospirota; class Nitrospiria; order Nitrospirales; family Nitrospiraceae; genus 2-02-FULL-62-14. The sequence goes on from DASWIN010000198.1 coordinate 1,917, forward strand.
GCTCAACCAGGGGGTGACGCCGGCCCACCGCCGTCTGGCGTTCGAAGAATTCTTTTTGCTGCAACTTGGATTAGCCTCGCAGCAGCAATCGGTCAAGGAGGAGGCCAAGGGCGTCCGGTTCGATACGGCCACTCCGTTGATCGGCAAGTTGCGCGCGCTGCTGCCGTTCCGCCTAACGCAGGCCCAGGAGCGGGTGCTGACGGAGATTCAGCGGGACATGGCGTCTCCGCGTCCGATGAACCGGCTGATCCAGGGCGACGTGGGATGCGGGAAAACGGTCGTCGCGCTGCTGGCGATGGTGACGGCCTGCGGGTCCGGATGCCAGGCCGCGCTGATGGTGCCGACGGAAATTCTGGCCGAGCAGCACTATCTCAACATGCGCCGCCTGTTGGAGGGTCTCGGGCTCACCGCGGTGCTCCTGACCGGAGGCGGCACGCCGAAGACGCGCGCGGCGGCCCGCAAGCAGATCGAGGGCGGCGAGGCGCAGATCGCAATCGGGACGCATGCGTTGATCCAAAAGCACGTCCGGTTCTCCAAGTTGGGTCTCGTGGTGATTGACGAGCAGCATAAGTTCGGCGTGCTTCAGCGCAAGACGCTGCTGGCCAAGGGATACCGGCCGGATGTGCTGGTGCTGACGGCCACGCCGATTCCGCGCACGCTGGCCATGACGGTGTATGGCGACCTCGACGTATCCGTGATTGATGCGCTGCCGCCCGGGCGCAAGCCGATCCGGACAAAGGTGTTCGAAGAGTCTGAACGGGCCCGGGCCTACCAGTTTGCGCAGCAGGAGGTGCGGGCCGGCCGGCAGGTGTATATCGTCTATCCGCTGATCGAGGAGTCCGAGAAAGTCGATCTGCGCGCGGCGGTGGTGGGAGCCGAGCGGTTGCAGGAATCGGTCTTCCGTGCCGCTCGCGTCGGTCTGCTGCACGGCCGGATGAAAGGCGATGAAAAAGAGCGTACGATGGCGGCGTTCAAGGCCGGGGAGATCCAGGTGCTGGTCTCGACGACGGTCATCGAAGTCGGGGTGGATGTTCCCAACGCCTCGGTGATGCTGGTCGAGCATGCGGAGCGGTTCGGGCTCGCGCAACTGCACCAGTTGCGGGGGCGGGTGGGACGCAGCGCGCAGCAATCGTATTGCCTGCTCCTGGCCTCCGTGGCGGCCGGCCCCGATGGCAGCGGCGCGCGCCGGCGGCTCGAGGCATTGGTTCGATCGAGCGACGGGTTTGTGATCGCCGAAGAGGACTTGCGCTTGCGCGGGCCGGGCGAGTTTTTCGGGTCCCGGCAATGGGGCGTGCCGGAGTTTCGCGTCGCCAATTTGATCCGGGATCACGCGCTGCTGGAGCAGGCCCGGCACGAAGCGCAGACGCTGGTGCGGGAAGACCCCCGGTTCACCGCGCCGGGGC
>DASWIN010000199.1:0-10926 GCA_036397655.1 Nitrospiraceae bacterium
TGATCCGCCGGCTTCCCGCCGTGGAAACGCTGGGCTCGACGACCGTCATCTGCACCGACAAGACCGGCACCCTGACCAAGAACGAGATGACCGTCACGCGGCTCTATGCGGGTGGACGCCTGTTCGAAGTGACGGGCGAGGGCTACGCGCCGGAGGGGGAGATCAAGGTTAAGGTTGAGGCTGAGGTTAAGGGGGGAAGTTCCCAAGTCTTATCTCAACCTGAGCCTGAACCTGGATCGCGCGAGGCTCTGCGTGAACTGCTGACTGCGGGGGTGCTGTGCAACGGGGCGGCGCTCAGCCGTGAAGAGGGGAGTTGGCGGATCGTCGGCGACCCGACGGAGGGCGCGCTGCTGGTCGCGGCCGCGAAGCTGCAGTTGGTGCAGGCGCCGCTCGATGCGGCCTATCCGCTGCTTGGAGAGGTTCCGTTTGATTCGGAGCGGAAGATGATGTCCATGGTCCGCCGCGGGGACGGCGGGGCCGTCGCCTACGTGAAGGGCGCGCCGGACATCCTGCTGCGCCGGTGCACGCAGGTGCTGACGCAGGAAGGCGTGGGCGCGCCGCTGACGGAGGAGGTCCGGCAGGCGATCCTTGCGGCGAACCGCGCCTTTGCGCACGAGGCGCTGCGCGTGCTGGGACTCGCCCGCCGTTCGCTGGCTGCCGTGCCGGACCAGTACCGGGCCGACGAATTGGAACGGGACCTCGTCTTTCTCGGACTGGCGGCCATGAAGGACCCGCTGCGGCCCGAAGCGATCGACGCCGTCGCCCGCTGCCGGCGCGCCGGCATCAGAACCGTCATGATCACCGGCGACCACAAGGAAACAGCTGCGGCGGTTGCGCGCGAGCTCGGTATCCTTGACGGGGAGGCCCGCGCGCTCTCGGGCGCCGAGCTGGACAAGCTGGAGGACTCCGATCTGGACGGCCAGGTGGAGGGGATCGCCGTCTATGCCCGGGTTACGGCCGAGCATAAGCTGCGGATCGTGCGGGCCTGGAAGGCGCGCGGAGCGGTGGTGGCCATGACCGGCGACGGGGTGAACGATGCGCCGGCCATCAAGGCGGCCGACATCGGCGTGGCGATGGGACTCACGGGAACGGACGTGACCAAGGAAGCCTCAGACATGGTCGTGATGGACGACAACTTCGCCACGATCGCGGCCGCGGTCGAAGAGGGACGCGGGATCTACGACAACATCCTCAAGACGATTCACTTCCTGCTGTCCTGCAACGTGAGCGAGGTGCTGCTCATGCTGCTGGCGGCCCTGCTGGGGCTGCCCCTGCCGCTGCTGCCCGTGCAGATTCTCTGGATCAACCTCGTCACGGACGGGCTGCCGGCCCTGGCGCTGGCCGTGGACCCGAAGGCGCCCGATCTGATGGACCGGCGACCCCGCTCGCCCCAGGCGCAGTTTCTCTCGCCCCGCAGGCTCAGGCTGCTGTTCGGGCAGGGGCTGTTCATCGCGCTCATCGCGCTCATGGTCTTCGCCTACTGCCTCTACGGGATGGACCAGGATCTCCAGCGCGCGCGATCGCTGACCTTCACCGTGATGGTGTTCGCGCAATTGTTCCATGCCTTCAACTGCCGGAGTGATCGGCAGTCGCTCTTCGCGATCGGCTTGACGACGAATAAGCCGTTATTGTGGGCCGTGGCCGGCTCCGGGCTGCTGCAAGCGGCGGTTCTGCTACACCCTTCGGCCAGGGAGATTTTCAAGGTCGCGGCCTTCGACCCGGAACACTGGGCGATGGCGGTGGGCCTCGGGCTTTTGCCGCTGCTCGCGATGGAAGGATGGAAGGCGGTGAAGCGATGAGGGGCGCGCGGGCGGGGCGGACCATGCGGAGAGCCGGATGGCCGGTCATGATCGCGGCGTGGACGATCCTGCTGCCGGGTGTTTCCACGCCGGCGGTCGTCCCGCCGACTGAGGCGGTCAAGCGCACGATCGACGAGGTGCTCCGCATCCTGGACGACCGGGAACTGCAGAAGCCAGCCCGGCTGATGGAGCGCAGGAAGCGGCTTGAGCAGATGATCGCGGCCCGGTTCGATTATCGGGAGATGGCGAAGCGGACCCTGCCCAAGCAATGGAAGACCCTCTCGGCGGCCCAGCAGAGGGAATTCGTGGACCTGTTTCAATCGTTCCTCTCGGCGTCCTATGCCGACAAGATCGAGGGCTATTCCGGGGAGAAGGTGGAGTATCTCTCCGAGCGGATCGAAGGCGACTATGCCGAGGTGAGAACCAAGCTCGTGTCGGAAAAGACGGAGATTCCGATCGACTACCGGCTCATGAGCCGGACCGGCGAGTGGTTTGTCTATGACGTGGTGGCGGACGGCATCAGTCTCGTCCGGAACTACCGGAGCCAATTCGACAAGATCATCCGGGAGTCCGGATACCCGGATCTCGTCGAGGAACTGCGCAGGAAATCAAAGGAATCGAAACCACCCAAGCCGAGGCAGTAGAATCAGGTCGCATGGAGAAACCGATTTTCGAATATTCGGCCGGCGGTGTCGTGCTGAATGACGGCAACGTGCTGCTGATCCGCACCCACGATCTCAGGGGCCGGACCGTCTGGGCCTTCCCCAAGGGCAAGCTGGATCAAGGCGAAACCGCCCGGCAGGCCGCGGTCCGCGAAGTGGAGGAAGAAACAGGCTGGCGCTGCCGGATTGAATGCGAACTGCCACGGTCCGAATACTGGTATCAGCGGGAGGGGCAGCGGGTGAAGAAGGCCGTCCGCTGGTACCGGATGGCGCCGATCGGGAAAACCGGCGAGATGGACGGCGAAGTGGACGAAGCGGCCTGGGTGCCGATCGGAGAGGCGCTGGGGCGCCTCACCCACAAGTCGGATCAGGAAACGCTCAAGCGGGTGACGCAAATCGGCGAGCCGGGCTAGCGCGTGCGCTGAGACAGTTGCCGGATATAGGCCAGCACCTCCCGCATCTGGGCGTCGGTCAAGGTCCCGCGGTACGAGTGCATGGGGGTGAAGATGACGCCGTGCTCGATGACCGAGAGCAATTGCTCGTCGGATTTGGCCCTGGACGCCGGAGAGTGGAAATTCGCCGGCGGCAGGTATTTCCATTGGGCCTGCGGTCCATCCCCCCGTCCGGTTGCCCCGTGACATTTCCGGCAGAGGTGCGCGTAGAGCGCCGGACCGGTCGTCACATCCGACGGAAGTTCGTCGGACAGGCTTGCGCATGAGGCAAGCCCCACACAGATCGTCAGGATCAGACCCAGCCGGCGGGACGAACGCACGAAGCTCCGTTCTTGTAACTCCCTGGACTGCATCAGTCAGCTCTTATTCGTTGTGTGCGCAATGAAGCCGGTGAAGAGCTGTGTCATGTTCTGGCTGCCGCAGGCCGGGCAGGGCGGTCGTCCGGCCTCGTGCTCCTTGAGCGTCAGTACGATCAGCGACTCCTTCCCGCAGTCCCGGCATTTGTAGTCATACATGGGCACAGCTCACCATTTCTGAACGTCGTGCGCGGCGCGTTTCTCGCGAACCTTGCGGATCTCAGTCGTCGCGGCGGCGAACGCGGCGCGGATCGCTTCCTCGAACGTCTTGTCTTTCTTGCTGGCAGTGATGGTGCGCCGGCCCGGCAGCGTGACGATCAGCCGCGCTTCCGCCACCTTCGGGGCTTTCTTGTGGTGCCGGTTCTTGATCAGGGTCACGCGTCCGTGGATGAGATCGTCGTGACCGTCCTGGAGATCCGCCATCCGCTCTTCAATTTCCGTCTTCCATCTCGGGGTCATGGCAACATTGCGGCTCTCGACTTTCAGTTCCATAGTCCTCCTCTCCGTATCGTTGCCTGGTGCGCAATCATTGCTCACGCAAACTGGATGCCGTCACCAGTCGTGCGGGCACGGGGCATGAGGCGCAAGACAGTGCGAAGAAGCCCATAATGTCAGCCGGTTACCCGGTGAGTTGCATCGCTTCCCCATAGCGGAAGATCGGCTGGTGCATTATACCTCAGTTGTGGCGAACAGGCTGAAGCCGAATGCACCACGGACGGGGTAAGGGGGTAGCGGGACAGCGGGATAGGGGGGGACTAAATGGACGACAAACGAGCAGAGGAACAAGGCTTTGATGGTCTACGTGAAAAATTCCACTTCCCGTTACCCCTTTACCCCGTTATCCCGCTACCCCGTCCCATGGAACAAGGATTGCGTGCAGGGAGCACATGCCTAACCTGAGCCGGGGAAAGATCGAGGCCTACCTGCGCCGGCGATTCGGCGACTCGGTGAAACTGCTGGCTTACGGTCCGATCGGCAAGGAGACGTCGGGCAGGGTCTTGAAAGGCTACGGCTACGGGAAGCCGGTCCGGTTGACGTTCCGTGACGGACGCGCGGTCAGGCAGGTCGTGTTGGAAACGATGAGCCCCGGCCCCTTCGGGCACGAACACATGGCCGATCGTGCGCAGGCATTGCTCTGGGATTACGATTCCTACGGACGGCTGGCGCGGCACGTGCCGGCGCTCGACGTCGGAGCGTTTGCTCGTGACAGGTCGCTGTTTTCCGTGGCGCCGGCGCGGGAATTTTTCGTGCTCACCCAGTGGGCCGAGGGTGCGCCCTATCAGCGCGATCTCGAGCGGATAATGAAAACCGGCCGGCTCGCGTCCCTCGACCGCGCCCGTATGAAGGCCCTGGCCGACTACCTGGCGCAGATCCATCGCACCAAGCGCCGCCAGCCGGACCTCTACCGGCGGCGGCTGCGTGAATTGATCGGACACGGCGAATGCATCATGGGCCTGACGGACAGCTATCCGCTGCCCTTCGGGTTCATCACGAAGCCCCGGCTGCGCCGCATCGAGGAGGCCTGCAATCGCCGGCGCTGGCAGCTCCGGAACCGCGCGAACCGGCTGGCGCAGGTCCACGGCGATTTTCATCCCTGGAACGTGTTGTTCCGGAAGAAGACGGACTTCAGCGTGCTCGATCGCTCGCGCGGCGAATGGGGCGAGCCGGCCGACGACGTCACGTCCATGGCGATCAACTATCTGTTCTGTTCGTTACGGCGGTGGGGGGATCTGCGCGGGCCGTTCGAAACGCTATTCCGGGGATTCTGGGATCGCTATCTGGCGCAGAGCGGCGATGACGGCGTGTTGGAGGCCGCCGCATCCTTCTTCGCCTTCCGCGGCCTCGTCATCGCCAGCCCCGTCTGGTACCCGACCCTCACGATGGACGTCCGCCGGTCGATCTTCCGCTTCGTCGAGAACGTCCTGGCCGACGATCGGTTTGATCCGGCCGCCGTCAACCGGTACTGCCGCGCGTAAGGAATGTTTCTTTGGTTTCTCTGGTTTGTTTGGTTTGTCTGGTTTTATCTGAATCCGGATACAAAACGAACCAGACAAACCAGAAAGACCAGATCAACCAGAGCGTCGGCGGTCCAGGCCGAGCACGCGCTGGACGCCGTCTTCGATCTCCGGCCACAATGAGGACGGCAGCGCGCCGATGCGTTTCCTGAGCCGGGATTTATGGATGGGGCCAAGCGATTCGCACTTGGCATAACTGGCCGTCCGCAATCCTGTGCCGCCGGCATCATCTGCAAGCGCAACCCTGAGCGGGCCGGGGCGCGAGGTGATGGGAATCACCAGGACGTCAGGGCACAGATCGTTCACGGCGTCAATGCTGATCACGAGCGCAGGCCTCGGCTTGGGATGACTGAGGAGTTCGACCGTCCAGATCGCTCCTCGCGCTATTCGCTCCATTGATCCCGCTCCATCGTTCGTCTCCACGCCTCCGCTTCGGCGCGGGCTTCGTCCGATTCACGGTGCTTCGTCAGCGCCTTGCGAAGCGCCAGATCGTCGGAAACGATCCGGAAGCGTCGAATCACGGCCTCCAGTTTCTCGGAGCGGGAACGGCCGGGCAACGTATCCAGGAACCGCACCAGGGGATGATCGAGCGTCACGGAAAGTTTCTCTTTCATCTTTTCATCCTCCTCATGGTAGGATAGCCAATCCTACCACGTGGGAGATCATCAGGCAAGGACTTCCAATCCGCCGCGCGCTGTTCCGCTTCGTCGAGAACGTGCTGGCCGACGATCGGTTTGATCCGGCCGCCGTCAACCGGTACTGCCGCGGCTAGGACTTTTTCCGTTCGGTAACGTCAAGGAGCGCTCCGATCACTCCGAGCACCTTGCCGACCGGGTTATGGTAGAGCACCCGGTGCGCGAGCATGCGGCGGATCGTGCCGTCCGTGGAAGGCAGGTCCAGTTCGAGGGCCTGGAGGCTCCCCCGGTCAAGCAGTTCGCGATCTTTCCTGGTAAGCGACTCGGCCAGTTCCCTCGGAAACACCTCGAAGGCCGTCCTGCCGATGATGTTGGACCGGGGTCGCCCGACCAGCGTTTCGAAGGCCTTGTTGCATCCCCGGTAGACGCCCCGGGTGTCCTTATGGAACACGGGGCTCGGGATCGCGTCCATCAGCTCCTGGAGGAAGAACAGCTGGTTTTGGAGTTGCTCCTGGGCGTCCGTGCGCTGGTCGATTTCCGTCCGAAGCAGTTGGTTGATTTGCGTCAATTCGCCCGTTTTGGCGTGCAAGTCGGCGACCAACTCCTCGTTTCCGAAGCGGAGCGTGATGGAGGAGTCGATCGTGGCATGAATGAGCCGTGCGACGTTCAGGAGCGCAGCGAGATAGATGAGGGTCAGCACGCCCATCGCCGTAGAGTGAGGGCCGTCCATCGTGAAAAACGTGACTGTGAGCGGGAGCAGCGCGGGAAGGGCGAACAGGGGGAAGGCCGACCATACGGCCGCCAGGAGCGCCGTCCCGCCGGCGACGGTCCCGCCGAGGATGAAGATCAGAGCAAGTTGATGTTCTGGCGACTGGTGGGGGAATAGCGAGTACCCAGCCAGGCCCCACATCGAACCAGTGGTGGCCACGCCGGCCAGATACCACCGGTCCCATCGGGTACCCTTCCTGTGACCCCCGACGACGTTCGGCCGTTTTGGTGTGGCCCGGTAATAACGGGCCAACACGAAACGACCCAGCTGCAGGAGGACCATGGCGGTCAACCACTCCTTGAGGGAGGAGCGGTCACTCACTTCCCATAACAGGTACGTCAGGATGGCGGCGTTGGCGATGTTGGCCAGAACAGCGGTGGACACGCCGGCGTAGAGCATCCTGACCTGTTCGGCGTAGGCGTCCGTCGAGGCTGGCGTCGCCCGAGCATCGGACACTTGGGCGACGAAGCGGCGTTGTCCGTAAGATGAGTCTGTCTGTCCCACTGATGGCGACCGATTGGTCCGACGTTTCATCGCGGACCTCATGCGTCACCGCCAGCTTCCCACTAACGAAGTTTTTGTGCAACCGGCATCCGGGTTTCCGCGTGATCCGTTCTGCAAGGCAGGGGGGCGATGGGCGAGACGCTCGATCTGGTTCATCTCATTTGTCTGGTTTTTCCAGTTGGACCAGATAAACCAAACAAACGAAACAAACCAGAAGAACCAATGAAACACTGAATGCAGCAGAAGTGTTCATGAATAATGCGCGCTAAGGTGCCGCTCGAACCATTCGCCGGCATGGTCGGCCACCTGTTCGAGCGTGCCCGGTTCGTCGAAGAGATGGGTGGCGCCCGGGACGATGATCAGTTCTTTCGGGCAGGTCAGTTTCGCCAGCGCTTCCTGGTTCATTTCAATGACCGGCCAGTCGTGGCCACCGACGATCAACAGCGTCGGCGCGGTGACGCGGGCGAGATGGGGCGCGGCCAGGTCCGGACGCCCGCCCCGCGACACGACGGCGGCTACGGCCTCGGGCATCCGCGCCGCTGCTTGCAGTGCGGCGCCGGCGCCGGTGCTCGCGCCGAAGTAGCCGAGCGGCAGGTTGGCCGTCGCAGGATGCTGCCGCAGCCACGCCGTCGCGCCCAGCAGGCGATCGGCAAGCAGATCGATGTCGAAGACCTTGCGCCTGTCATCGGCCTCGCGCTCCTCCAGCAAGTCCAGGAGAAGCGTGGCCAGCCCTCGCTTCTGGAGCGTCTGGGCGACGAAGCGGTTTCTCGGGCTGAGCCGCCCGCTCCCGCTGCCATGTGCGAAGAGGACGACTCCCTTGGCTTCACGCGGCAGGGCCAGATCGCCGTGCAGCTTGGCCGTGCCGACAGTCACCGTGACGGATTGTTCGTTCGCGCGCGCCATGCGGGGTGTTTCGTCCGTTCAGTCGGTTTGGCCGGTTGAGTCCGTTCGGCCCGTTAGGTCTGTTAGGTCCTTTCAGTCTGTTTCAGACGCAACGGGCTAAACTGACTAAACACTCTTCATCAGCCGCGTTTCAATGGCATTCCGCTGGACAGAAAAAGACCAGGTACACCACCACAGCAATGCCGAGTGTGATGGCTCCAATTACCCACCATTGCGCTCGCGTCATGATCCTGCCCTTATCCTGCCCTTTCTCCTCTTTGTTCCCGGTCTGCTTCTAGGATGAGCAAGAGGGGTGCCACTCCCAGGTGAGGCTTAGGTTGAGGCTGAGGTTAAGGTGAAGAGGGGTGTTGCTGCTGGCTTTACGGTGTTTTCTCAACCTGAACCTGAACCTCAACCTGCCCGTTCTTGTAGCCTTCCGCTACAGCGCTCTATTGTAAGCTGTAGCAGGACTCCCCCCGTCGGGGATGGAGAAGCCGGTAGCGAATAGCGAGTAGCGAATAGCCAAGGGGAAAAGCTTTTAACTTCGAGCTATTAGCTGCCAGCTATTAGCCATCTGCTTCATTAAGAATGGCATCGGCCTTGCTCACTCTTTCAGTGAACCGGGAGGCTTATGATGAAACCAATTACGGAATTGATGGAGCAGGATCACGATCGGTTGGACGGGTTGTTCAAGGAATTTCAATCGGCGAAAATCGGTGATTGCGCGAAGGCGACGCAGGCCTTTTCAGAATTCAAACGTGGCCTGCAACGGCACATCATCTGGGAAGAGGAGTTTCTGTTTCCCCGGTTCGAGGAGGAGACGGGCATGTCGGAGGGAGGCCCCACGGCGGTCATGCGGTTGGAGCACCGGCGCATCAAGGAATTGCTGGACGGGATTCACGATCGTGTCGCCACCGGCAACATGGATACGGGCGAGTACGAGCAGGAACTGGCGAACGTGCTGCTCGTGCACAATACGAAAGAGGAAGCCGTGCTGTACCCGGCCATTGACCGCTGCATCCCGGCGAAAGAAGCGTCTGAGCTGATCGACACGATGAACGCGTTGCCGCCGGAACGGTACGCCCACTGCTGCACGGGAGCGCATTGAGGGGGCATGGCGGACAAGTTGTTCTCGAAAATTCTGGTACCGGTGGATTTCTCGCCTTGTTCCGAGGAGGCGTTCCGTTTGGCGTGCACGCTGGCCCGCATGTTTTTCTCTGAACTGATCCTCCTGCACGTGGTGGATACCAAGAGTCTCGAGGCGTTGAACCGGTTGGGGCTGGCCCTTCCGTCCGAGGGGAGGAAGCAGAAGAAACGGTTGAGCCATCAGGCCCGGTTGTTTGCCCGGGGGTTGATGCAGAGCGATGCGGCAAAGGGGCTGCCGATCAGCCGCGTGGTGAAGGAGGGCGCGCCGTTCGTGGAAATCGCGCGCTTGGCGCGCAGTGAGAAGGTCCAACTCGTGGTGATGGGCACTCACGGAAACCAGGCCGGCAACGTCGAGAAGATTTTCTTCGGCAGCACGGCCGAAAAAGTCGTGCGGACGGCCGGCTGCCCGGTACTGACCGTGCCGCTGCCGGGCAAGTTGCCGGGAGGAAAGGGAGTGGCAGCATGACACAGCTGGCAGCCAGGCTTCTACTCGCCACGGATTGCTCGCGGGAAGCGGCGCGCGCGCAGGAGGTGGCGATGTTTTTCGCCAAGGCCTGTCGTGCCAGGCTCGATATCCTCTCGGTCCTGGAGGCCCCCCCCGGCATGGACTCCGAGTTTCAGGTGAATCAAGTGTACCTCGATCAGCTCCAGAAGGAGGCCGGCAAAGTGGTGGACCGGGTGGTGGGGGAGGCCGGCCGCTGCGGAGTGGAAACACGGGTGAGCATATCGCGCGGGATGCCGGTCCAGCAGATCAACGAGACCGCCCGTACCTTGAAGAGCGAACTCGTCGTGATGGGCACGCGGGGACGGACGGGCTTGGCGCACGTGCTGCTGGGCAGCACGGCGGAGGGAGTCGTGCGGGGGGCCCCCTGCCCGGTGCTCACGGTCCGGTCCGTGGCGCCCGGACACCCGCCGGTCCGGGTCACGCGCATCCTGGTGCCGGTGGAGTTTTCGGATTGCTCGCTCGAAGCGATGGAATACACGGTCCAGGCGGCCAAAGCGTTTGCCGCGTCCGTCACGATCCTCCACATCATCGAGCCGGCGTCCTATGGATTGGATTTCACGCTGATCCATGCGGGCGATGCGGAGCGAACCACGAAGGCGCTGGACAAGCGGTTGGGGGAATTCACAGCGCTGTTCAAGGGACAGGGCATCCTCGCGCAGCACCAGATCCAGAGCGGCGCGCCGGGCACCGCGATTCCGGAGGTCGCACGGGCCGTCGAAGCCGACCTGATCGTCATGGGGACGCACGGGCGCCGTGGATTCTCCCATCTCGTGAGCGGCAGCGTGGCGGAAGCCGTGCTGCGGCATGCGCCCTGTCCGGTACTGACCGTCAAGAGCCCGAAGTTCGGCTCCGGCCGCGTACGGGTCATGCCGGAGGCGGCCGGCCGACAGAAGGGGTAGAGGGGTAGAGGGGTAGAGGGGTAACGGGATAATGATGTTTCTCTGGTTTCTTTAGTTTGTTTCGTCTATCTGGTTGCAGAAATTTCGCACCAAACAAACCAGACAAACCAGATGAACGAGACGAATCAGCAAACCGGGATCAGGGGGTAGAGGGGTAGCGAAATTGACGAGGCCGGAAGGGAGGTACGGAGCATGAGCAGGAAAAATCAAGCGAAGATGGCGCGACTGGCGCCGCGGTCCGGGGTGCCCCGGTTGTCACCCGCGGAGCCGCAGCGACCGATCGAGTTGCCCGACGGCATGTG